>NZ_CANMKV010000007.1 GCF_947498635.1 uncultured Microbulbifer sp.
AGCGCCGACAGTGTCAGCGGCGGTGCCAACCACGGCTGGAGCCTGACCGCCACGGCCAATCAGGTGGTGCACAACGGTGTCACCATTACCGGCGCGGAATCTTTGAGCGCTGGTAACGGCCGCCTGAGCAGCAGCGAGGATGACCGTTACGCGTTCAACGCCGACGCCGATCAAGTCACCGTCGACAGCATGGTGTTCGCCAACCTCACTAATATTGCCGCCAGCGGCAGCGCCGACAGTGTCAGCGGCGGTGCCAACCACGGCTGGAGCCTGACCGCCACGGCCAATCAGGTGGTGCACAACGGGGTCACCATTACCGGCGCGGAATCTTTGAGCGCTGGTAACGGCCGCCTGAGCAGCAGCGAGGATGACAATTACGCGTTCAACGCCGACGCCACCGCAGTTACCGTCGACAGCATGGTGTTCGCCAACCTCACCAGCATTACCGCCGACGGCAGTGCCGACAGTGTCAGCGGCGGCATCAATCACGGCTGGGCCCTGACCGATCAAACCAATCAGGTGGTACACAACGGGGTCACCATTACCGGCGCGGAATCCCTGAGCGCTGGTAACGGTCGTCTGAGCAGCAGCGAGGATGACAATTACGCGTTCAACGCCGACGCCGATCAAGTCACCGTCGACAGTATGGTGTTCGCCAACCTCACCAATATTGCCGCCGGCGGCAGTGCCGACAGCGTTAGTGGCGGTGCCAACCACGGTTGGAGCCTGACCGCCACTGCCAACCAAGTGGTGCATAACGGCGTACTTATCACAGGAGTGGAGTCCTTCAGTGGTGGCGCGGGCAGCTTGGACGGAGGGGAATTTGTCGATACGTTTACCCTGTCTAAGAGCAATAACAGCACCTTGATTCAAGTGGATGCTATGAGCTTCACCGGACTCAATTCAATTGATGCAGCTGGAGGCTCAGACACGGTTGCCGGCGGAAATGATATCAGCGGTGAAGACTGGGTTCTGGGAGCAGACAGCGGCAGTCTCGCTGTTGCCGGAGTGATCTTTGAGGGAATCGAGAAGGTTACTGCGGATGATGTGGCGGTGGATGCGGCTACTAATAATCAGGCCGATACTTTTGAATTGGCAGCATCCGGGCAGTCTCTCAAGGTTCGCGGCATAGCGTTCTCTTCTGTTGCCAGTGTTTCTGCGGGTAGCGGCAGCAGTGAAAGCGATAAGGTTCAGAGTGATGCCGCCACCTGGCAGTTGAGCGGGGCAAATGCGCTGGAGGTTAATGGTGTCCAATTTAGCGGCATCGATATCGCAGAAGCCAACAATGCGCAGTTGTACGGTACGGAGGGGAATGATGCCTTAACCTTAACCGAGTCTGGTATTTCTACAGCCGGAATAGCGTTTACTGGGATTAAGAAAGTCAGCGCTCAAGGTGGTACAGACAAGCTAACTGGCTCTGATGGCAATGATACTTTTACCCTGGCCTCGAATGGAGACATCACCGCAGCCGGTATTCTCTTTACCGGGCTCGAAAGTGTGGATACTGGTGATGGTGAGGATACGGTTAACGCCGCTGGTAGCGGCGCGAGCTGGACCTCTACTCGTAATGGCAATTCTCTAGAGAATGGCACTGCTCAAGCGACGGTAAACGGCCTGACTGTTTTGTTCGACAGTTTGGAGTTGGTTCAAGGGGTGGGCAGCTATATCGGCCAGGATATCGGCAGTACCTACGTGTTCGATAGCGTCAATAGCATGACGGTTGCCGGGGTGAGATTTGCGGACCTGAAGAGCCTCAGTGGTGGTAGTGGTAACGACACAATCGAGGGCGCCAATATTGACGCTGCTTGGGATATTAACGATTCACAACATACGGTAAAAGGCGGCGGCGAAACGCTGGTATTTAGCGGAATTGAATTGATCGAAGCGGGCAGTGAAAGGGATACCTTTAATCTGGGTGGCGGTGAGCTGACCTCTATAGATACCGGCGCCGGTGATGATAAAGTCATTCTATCCGGCACTTCCATTGGTAGCCTCTCTCTCGGAGAGGGAGATGACTACGTACAAGTGGATGTGGACAGCACTGATGCAGTAGCGCTCTCTGGTGGTGCTGGGCGCGACTCCTTCCAGTACAATCTGGGCGGAGATACCTGGCGAGTAAACTCTTCTGGTAACCAGGTAGGCAATTTTGATTTCTCCGGTTTTGAGCTGCTGGATAACACCTCTGACAGTCTCACTCTGGAAACTGATCTTACTTTTAATTTTGAAAACGGCGGAGTCAATTCCGGCAGTTTCAATGAAAACGGAGCGGGCCTGAAATTCACTAATAGTGGTATGCGCCTCGGTTACGATGGCACCGGGGATATCAATGTGCTGAGCAGTGCCAAAGGCACAATAGGCGGTAGCCTCAAGGCCAAGCATGCTGACTTGGTTGTCAGCGGTGATGTAAATATTGAGTCTGATGTCGATGCCTTGGCTATTTCCACTTCTGGGCCCGATATCGATATTACCGTTCTGGCAAAAGATGATTTACTAATTGATGAAATCAATGCTGGCCGCGGTAATGTCCAGCTGACCAGTGCTGGGTTTGGTGATCTCACCGCCGAGACCTACGGTGATACGCATATTACTGCGGGCAATGTCACTCTGGGCACCGATACTCAGTTCTGGCGCATTATCGGTAGTGAACTTACACCGCTGCGTATGGATGTGACTACTAATGTGGAAATTGTTTCTGCCTCTTACTATGAGCCAGAATTTATTGGCCAGGTGCCGAACTTCACCAGTAAGGGGGATGAACTGCAATCTATTGCCGGTGCGCAGGCGTCGCAGGGGCTGCGTTCCGCAATTCAAAATGGTGTTGAGGATTTCACTCAGGTTGATCCGGCCATCTTCAGTGCGGTGAAGCCCTACAGCAGCGGGGTCGATGCGCTGAACTCCCCGGAAATGCGCCTCAGATCTGGGGAGCTGTTGCCGGCAGCGGCACTCTCCGGGGCGGAGGACGGTGAAGATTCGGAATTTGATGCCAGGCTGGAGGAGAATCAGGATGTCACCGCTGACTTCCGCGAGCAGGAGGTGCTGGCATCTAACTGAAACTGGGGCTGACGCAGCGCATTAATATAACCGGCTCTATTTTTGGGCCGGTTTTTTTGTGGGCCTTTATCCAGCAAATAGGATGGGGCTTTTGAGATGGGAATTCGGTAACCCACAACGAAAAAAGGCCGACTCTTTCGAGTCAGCCTTTTTGGAATTGGTGCCCAGGAGAGGACTTAGGGCCACTTTTCCCGGTAGGGCCTATGGGCGCCAGTCAGCTCCAAATTATTGATTTTATTGAATATTTAAGATTTATTTTCCCTTTGTGGTTGTCAGCGGTTTGCAGCTGGTAGCAAAATACTGCACCAGATTTGCACCAGGGAGTAAGGGAGCATGGCGACGTTAGCTAAACGCGGTAAAGCATGGCGCGCTCAAATAAGGCTAAGAGGCCATTCTGTTAGTGGCACCTTTGACACTAAAAGACAGGCTCAGGAATGGGCGCAGGATACCGAATTTCAGATACGACAGGGAACCTACGGGAAGCCACAGGCTGGAACTTTTGGCGACCTAATGCAGCGTTTCGCTGAGACAGTATCACCAGGCAGGGCTGGGGCTAGATGGGAGGCGATCAGGCTCAATAAGCTTCTGGCAGATCCCATATCCCTAGTGCCATTATCAGAACTCAAGACACAGCATTTTGCTGAATTCCGAGACCGGCGCCTTACCTCTGTTTCTCCGGGGTCCGTAAATCGCGAAATCAACTTACTGGGCGCCGTGTGTCGTTATGCGTTGCGCGAGTGGCATCTACTAGATCACCACCCAATCCAAGGGCTTGAGCGACCCAAAGACCCACGACCACGGGATCGCCGCATTAGCGATAATGAAAAGGATCGAATCCTTAGAGCCCTGGATTGGCGAGAAGCTGCGCCCCAAAGCCGGGGCCAGGAAGTTGCTTGGGCGTTTTTAGTGGCTTTAGAGACGGCATTAAGGCTTGGAGAGATACTGGCATTAACCCGCGCTGATCTGGATTTGCCGGGGCGATTTGTCACTGTGCAGACCTCAAAAAACGGGGATAAAAGGCATGTGCCACTATCCCGGCGAGCGGTGGAACTGTTTAGTATGGTGGCGGATAGCTCGGGAAGTTTCTTGGAAGTTGGGCGGGATGTGGCAAGTGTTCTTTTTCGTCGCGCTCGCATAGATGCTGAAATTGAGGATTTACGCTTTCACGATTCTAGACATGAAGCGTTGACGCGGTTAGCCAGAAAACTCGATGTGTTGGATTTGGCGCGTATGGTTGGGCATCGAGACCCACGCTCTTTAATGGTTTATTACAACGCTACGGCTACAGAGATTGCATCGCGCCTAGATTGAACCGAGTTCTAGGCGCAATGAAGAACCACGGTCGTTAAGCTACCGCCCGTGGTCTGCCAGGTCCAGATCTCCTTGAGGGTCTCTGTTTCTTGGCCCATTCGCGGACCTCCTCAGATACCCACCTGCGCCCACTCACCCCGCCGATTTGGACTGGCTCGGGGAATTGGGGTTTAGCAGACAGCCTGAACACGGTGGACTCACTACAGCTTAAATAGCTTGCGATATCTTCGCTGGTCCAGAGCCGGGCATTTGCTCCGCGAAGTGCTTCGGTGATGGTATCGACAATTTTTTCTAGTTCGCTCATTTTGAGAGGGCTCCTTTCCTTTTAACTTTGCACCAGGGCAAACCCCTGGCCGTTGCGTGTGAGTGCGCCTGCTTGCTGCAGGGCGTCGAAAACGGGTTTAACGGTTCTGTATCCGCCGGTGATGCCGTTGCTAATGTTGCGCAACACTGGCTCATTACCAAATTCACCGGCGCGGATACGTTGGGCGAGTTCCTGTTGTTTATCGCTGAGGTGTGCGATGTAGGCTGGCTGTTGTTCTGCTGTTTCGGCCTGTTGCAACAGCGTTGCAGACCGTTTAGCAACTGTTGCAGCGGCGTTAAACGCGAGCAATGCGACTAGTCCCACTATGTCTGTGATGATGGCGAGCGCGAGGAAGCCGATATGCTGAAGCCGCGCGGGGTCTGCGTTTAGGGTGTTGGCGAGGCTATTAAAGGCGCTGTGTGTGTTGGCGGTTTGGCCGGTGGTGGATAACTTTCCTATCAGCTGGGTGCGCTCAGTCTCCAGTGTGGATAACTGCGCTGCGGTATGAAGGGCGCGCTGGCGGTAGCCGTTGTTGGCGTCGGTGTTGATCAGGCCGTTTAGGGTGTTGATCTGCTGTTGCAGGCTGTTGAGCTGCTGTTGCAACGCTTGGTATTCATGGCTGTTGCGGGTGCTGCGCTGCTGCTGCTCCTCGCTGTGGGTGGCGAGGAATCCAACCGTTGCAACAATGCTGATCACTACCAGCAGTGGCCAGAGGCAGAGCAGGGCGTAGCCGCTCTTTTGCCCTTGGCTGCACAACCAGAGGCCCAGCGGGGCGAAGCTAAATTTACACAGCTCCAGGGCCACCGCAGTGGCACCGGCCACCAGCTGTCCGCCCAGACCTGCGGGCATGGATATCCACAGCTGCACGGTGAACGCTAGGCTGGTGCCGCAGAAGATTAGGGCAGCGATGCCGGTGAGGGATTGCCAGAGCTTCACTTGGCCAGCTCCAGAAGTTCTGCGTTGATTTCTAGATTGTCTAAGGCATTAAGACATGCTTCATCAGCAGTAAAGCCCTCTCCTTGAGCAATGCACCTTCCTGATCTTGGGGTTTCAAATAGCCATGCTATCCAGCCTGTCGTTCTGGTTCTGGAAATTCCTGCATGTAAAAGCGGGTAATGATTTTCCAATTCCATAGCCTTACTCAAAAACATGGATGCGCTATTTATTTTTGATTTTTTTTCCATGTTCATGCGGCTCTCCCTTTTTCCTGCTTACGATTTGGCAGAATCTCTGCTTGCCAGCCGTGGTCCTTGTAGTGGTTGGGGTTGGCCTTGCTTTGGATGGTGTCCAGCTCTGGGCGCACCAGCTCGGCCAAATCGTTTAGGCGGACTCCGCGCGCCTCGAACTCCGTTGAGTCGCTGTAGAACTCACCTTCTGAGCTCTCGCATTCGACAAATACCGTTACCAGCCAGTGGTGTTGCCAGTTGAGGATTTCGTGCTGGAGCTTGGCGCGGGCGATATCACCCACAGCACCGCGTTGGCGTCGATGACTGATTTTTAGAATGGGGTCGCCCTCTGTATCCAGACCAGTACTGCTACGAGCAGAAAGGAGTAAGCCGGGCAGCCAGTGGTTTACCTTTCGGGCGTGTTGGGCCTGCTTGCTCATGGGTTTGCGGGGTTTACGTTTGGCCATTCTCTATTCCTCAATCTCCTCTACCCACTTAGCCCGCACTGGGCGGGCTTAGATCGGTATTTAGTGTTCAGCAGGCCTGGGGCTGACCGGTTTCAAATAACCCAGTAGGGCAAGTCTTATCTTTCCGTTCTTTCAACTTTCCATCCACCACGCTGTAAATCTTTGCGGTGTCTGTTTTCTTGTCGAATATCTGTACCCAGCTGGTGAAAATATCGTTTTTGGCAATTTGTGTTGCCACTTCAAAGGCTTCTTTTTCTGTGTGGTATGACTGCTTAAAATCTATTACGCCACCCATCATTAGGTTGTAGGCGCCGCTAAATAGAGCGTATCGTTTCATTGGTTTCTCCCATTTTTAAAATGGGCTCCGTACCGGCAGCCCTAACGGTTACAGCTGACTGATGCGCCTGGGCGCGGTTAAATTTTTAGCTGGCTTTGGGTATGGGTTTGTCTTCAACAAGGTCGCGAATCCAGACCATGCCTTTGGCAGTTACTTTGGTGGTGATGTACTGCACTTTTACCGGGCCACGGTAATATTCATCTGCTTCGGCAATTAGCAGTTGCTGCGAAACTGCTTGTTTTGTAGGTGTGTTGCGCATGGGTTCGTGGTTATGCAGCAAGCCGTTTACCCGCATTAATTTCAGCAGGGTATTTCTACCCAGTTTCACGGTTCTGGCGGCCTGGGTGATGGTGAAGGTTTTTTCTTTTCTCACACTACCTCCTGGTCTTCTTGTTGTGGGGCTTGGCTTTGGGTGGTTTTAGTGAGGGCTGCGATTTGTTCGCGCATTCTCTCCATTTCAATCTTGTGCAGCTTTACCTTGGTCAGTAGTTCTTCGTACAACTCTAAGATTCGGCTGAGCTCATTCATTAGGTAGCCCTGGCTTTTGCGGCGGCTTCGCCGGCTAGGCCAAAATAGGCTGCGCCGTCTTCATAATCGTCCGCCACAAATACGCCGCAGCTTGCGCGGGATTGTTTGAGTAGCACCATAAACATCCAGCCGTGTTCCTCGGTGAGGTCGGTTCCGTACAGGGCATTAAATGCCTTTACGGTTTTGGCCATGGAGCGCTCGCCCTGTTCGCTATCGCGTTGCTCTGCACGGTCGCGCATGTGCTGGGCGCCGTTTTCCAGAAAGGCGGGGGCGCTGTAATCCGATGGTGTAAATTCTTTTGTGCTCATGCGGCTTCCTTCCTTTGAATTTCCAGGTGGTTCCATTCGCGGTAGAGGGCGTGAAACTTTTTCTCACCATCCGCAATGACGTTTTGCGGTGCTCTGCCGTGGTAGCGCAGGTTGATTACGTTGAGTGCGTGCTGGAAGTTGTCGCCATCCAGTAACGAAAGATTTGCAACGGGGACTGAAAAATCACTGCTATTCCAGGCGGAAAGTAAAACCTGTGCGGCAATTTCGCTGGCACCTGAGTGTCTGCCGGCGACCCTGAGCAGGGTTTCCACGCTCTGGGTTGGGCTGAAAGTGTTCATGCGGCATCCCCTCCAAATGGGGGCCAGTCGTTGTTATGCGATGGCCGTGCAAAGGAGGGTTTTGGCTGTACTAAGCGAATGTGCGCTTTGCGGTCGGCACTGGCGATATCGATGCGGCGCTTAAGCCGGTCGATATTGTTTTTGCTCATAGCGGTTGGATGTACAAACACGGTGGCGGTCATGCGATTCCCTCCCGGTTATTGCGGATGCGAATAGTTCGAACTGTGGGGCGGCGTTGGATGCGGGTGCGCAATTGGTCTTGTGCATCGGCACCGATGCCGCTGAGTACGCAGGCGAGCAGTGCGAATTGAATTAATCCGTGCTTTACCGCTTTGGCCACTGCGTCTGTGCTGTTGCGGGCGTGCAGCTTGTAGAAGCATTCGGCCAGCAGGTTGGTGACGTTGGTGACGGAGCACCGCATAGCCTGGGCGGTCTCGCGATTGGATAGCCCTCGGGCGCGATGTGTGAGCGCTTCGGCCTGGCGTGGGGCCAGTGGTCTGAGGTGCTTGGCGGTGTCCATTTGAGTGCCCTGTCCTTGGTTTCTTTTAGATATTAGCTTTCTAATATTTAAAGTCAACAGAATATTCGCAATAGGATTGAATTTTGAGGTGTTTTGCGCATGGGTTGCACCTTGATATTCTTGGGGCGCATTTATCCATGGAGGACAACAATGAAAACACTAGGGTTTGGGGTGGTTTTGCTGGCGGTAGGCCTTGGGGGCTGTGCGATGACTTATGAGGCGCCAGATATAAGTAACAAGCCGTTCTCGACGGTACATTTGTCTAGTAAGCAAGACATCCTTGAGCAGGCCGAGCAGGCTTTGCTGTTGGAGGGGTTTCAGATTCAGTCTTCAGATTTGAAGTCTGGCTATATCTCCACATCGCTCAAGAATTGGAGGCTGACACCTGAGCAGGCTAGTTGCGGTAAGACTATGGGGATTGATTACCTCAAGGATAATCGGACTAAGACCGAGGTGGCCTTTAATGTTGTGGTGAATGATCAGGAGGTGATTATTCGCTCAAATATTCAGGGTGAGTATAAGCCGGGAGCAGCCACGCAGGATATTACGTTAACTTGTGTTTCTCGTGGTGTGATTGAGGCTGAAATTGCAGAGAAGATACTTTTCTAGGTTGTTTTGAGTGCTTCAGGAGAGCCCGCAGTTGCGGGCTTTTTTGTGGGTGCTATTCGGGGCTGAAAGAGCCAATGATAACGCCGCAGAATGTTACTTCTTTGCCGGTGATGTCCATAGGTGAATAGGTTGGATTGATGGGGTGTAGGTAGATATGGCCCATATCTTCCGCGTAGGTTTTGAAGGTTGCCTCGCCATTAAGCTTGGCGATCACGCGGCAGCCATTTACCAGGGGTTTATCTGGGTCTACAAAAATGATGGTGCCTGGTGGGTAGGACTTTTGACCAGGGTAGGGGCTGGTCATGCTATCGCCCTGTATGCGTAATGCATAAGTACGGTCTGAGTGTTTAACCGGGCAGGGCATCCAGTCTTCTGCATCGCCAGGCTCGAAAATGTCAATGGTCTCGCAAAATTCCCCCGCTTGTACCCAGCTAATTAGCGGTACGCGGCCTTGTATGCGTGGGCCTGGGCTTACATTGCTGCCAAAGGTGCCTGCTTCTTGTGCTGCTGCGTCGTAGTCCAGTGAGCCTAGGGGAAGCTCCAGCCCGGTTTCGATCTTTCTGGCGGCTCGGCTACTGATGGAGCGCTTTTCATTGAAGATGAAGTGAATGTAGCTTTCCAGTTCGGGAAGCTTTTCCTTTAGCCCTTCCACTCCATATTTATCAAGCAGCGGATCTAAGTTCTTGCGGCGAATCTCTTCTATCAAGGGGGGGCGCATTGCGCCTTTGCCAGTGGCCAGCCAAATAGGATTGACATTTAAGTATAGGGCAACCTGAGTAAGAAACCGGGAGCCGTAGGACCGTCCACTTTCCAGGTTTGAGTATGAGGACTGTGTAATGCCCACGTCCTCTGAGACCTGCTTTTGTGTCTTGCCGGCAGCTTTTCGGGCCTCTTTCAGTCGGTCCTTTAGGTCGGTCACATGGGTGTTCCATTGGTGGTTACTTGGGCACGTATGTTATTAGTTGCGCTGTATCCAGCATAATTCGTCTTTCGGTTGACCTAATATCGATAAGCTAATACTCTCTAGTCATGAACAAGCTAAACCGGGTCGAAATGGCCGTCAAAAAGCTGATCGAGCACTTTGGCGGGCAGCAAGCAGCTGCCAAAGCCCTAAAGGTCAGTCAGTCTACTATCAGCAACTTAAAGCGTGGAAAGCAAGGTGCTTCAGCCACACTGGCTCTGCGCGCGGAGCGGGAGGCAGGTGGCCTGGTTCGGGCTGTGGATCTTTGCCCGGAATTGGCTGAGCTTTTTGAGGCTGCTGATCAGCAAGGAATTCCAGAAATTCGGGAGGCAAGTTAAGCCCGTGCGGGTTTGTGGGTGAAACCAGAATAACGATCATTTTCAAATCCCCATTTTATTGTCCTGCCATTCTGCGGTGAATGAGGGTTGGGATTAATTAGTTGCGGTATATGGGGATTTGTACAGGGTTATCTCAAATAACCACAGGAAGGGCCGGTGAGGGACGCCAACCCGGCCCGCTTTGATGACGGCGGGAAAGACCGCTGACAGCCGGGAAAGACCGGCATTCAATATCTAATCATTGATTTTTGCCAATTCAGGTGGATTTGCTGGAGGGTTAGTTGTGTCTGAAGAAAGGGCTTTTGAGGGGGTTTGGATTTCGGCCAGTTTATGGCTGGATAAATCCTTAACGATGCAAGAAAAAGTGATGTTGGTAGAGATCAAGAGTTTATCCGCTGACCGGGCGAGGGGCTGTTACAAGTCTAACAAGGCGTTTGCCGAGTTCTTTGGGGTTTCTACATCGAGAGTTTCGCAAATCCTGTCCTCGTTAGAGGAGAAGGGCTATATCACTCTCCGCCATAAACGCGAAGGGAAACGGGTTATTTCACGGAATATTTTCCTGTCTGAAGCTTACTCTAAAAACCAGTCTGACCTATTTAGAAAACCTAAAGGGGGGTATTTAGAAAACCTAAACAACCCCGTTAGGAATCCTAAAGAGGGGTATTTAGGTTTCCTAAAAGAGAGGAATACATTACTGAGTAATACAGTAGAGAATAAGACTATTGGGCAACATCCGGAAGTTTCGCAAATTGATCCGATTGAATCCGAGTTTGAGCAACTGTGGAAATCCTACCCAAAACGGGCTGGCGGTAATCCAAAGGGGGAGGCCCTGAAGGTGTATCGCAAGCAACGCAAATCTCACCCACCGGAAGAATTTCAATCAGGGCTGGAACGCTATCGCAGTTACTGTGAGCAAGCCGGAAAAATCGGTACCGAATTTGTTATGCAAGCCAAGAGGTTCTTTGGTGCTGGAGAACACTGGCAGGAAGGATTCATGCCTCCTGTGAATCACCAACAGGGGGCGGGCAATGAGAATCGGAACTCAGGCGCTGTCGGTCGGCCCCAGCAGCGAACACGAGACCGGCCAATCAGTGAGATTCTGACAGATACCAGCTGGTAAATACGAAACATCAAGGAGCGATAGCTATGACCGTTGTGACCCTCACCGAGGCTAAAGAGCGAATTTTAACAACTGCAGCCAGCAGGCCGTTAGCGGCATTCCGCACGAATAATCCGCGCCAGGTGGATCTGGTGTTTGCGAATACGGTGGTCACTCAAATTAAAATCCGGCAAGTGCATGAGGATTATCTGGGTACTTTCCACCGGGATAACCTGCATGTGGCGAGAAAGGTTTTTCAGGAGTATTTCGATAGTTTGCAGGAAGCTGCGTGATTGGTTCGGTTGGTTTGATTTTCCAGTGTGATTTAAGGGGATTTTGCTAATGTCGGAAGTAGGTATTCGTGATCTCTTGTGGGAGTGGGCCAGAGCTTATCCTGAGAGGGCGGGGGATTCTGTATCTTGGCCGCGTATGGCGGCATTTGGCAGGGAGATGATGAGCGGATGCACGGAAATTCCAACGGGGGTTGATTGGGAAAGGGCGGCTAGAACGGATGCTGTGGTGCTCGCTTATCTGAACACGATTACTCGCCGGCAGGACAGGGGGAAGGCAGAGTTGGAGGGAATGGTTTTCTGGTTGAGGTATTACTATCGATGGGAGATGCCTCATGTGTGTAAGAAGGTTGGTCAGGGTAAAACCTGGGTGATTAATATGTGTCGAGTGATTGAGGGGACAGTTGAGGCATTTTATTTGGCGCGGGATGCTGCATAACTGGATTTTAATACAGTGCCAGGCTGTTGACAGTGCGCACGTGCGCACACTAATATGTGCAAAGCTGCTCAGGTTATTGATGCGGCGAACAGAATATCTTTCTAAACCGGCCTTGAGCCGGTTTTTTCGTTTCTGAATCCCTATTTTTCATTGCTCCATCCTCTGCTCTTGGCGGCGCTCTTTTGGGCGCCTTTTTTTTGCTTAAATATTGAGGCCCTATGTTACAGAGCGACTATTTCACTGAGTCGGAACTGGCCTGTCGTTGTTGTGGCAAAAATCATTTCAAAGATGAAACGCTCAGAAGGTTAATCCGAGTCAGAGAGCGATATGGCAAGCCGATGATTATTAATTCCGGTTACCGTTGCCCAGCTCATAACGTCAGATTAAATGCGACCATGACCCATACCACCGGGCAGGCTGTTGATGTTTCCGTGGCGGTTAGCGGGGCGCATAGGCTTATGAAGATTGCTCTGGAAGAAGGTTTCACTGGGGTAGGGGTGAAACAAAAAGGGCCGATCAAAAAGCGGTTTATCCATTTGGATGACCTTGATTCAGTTCCTGGCGAGCGTGCGCGCCCTACCGTGTGGAGCTACTAATGATTTCCGCTATCTCGAATCTGCTCGGCAAGGTCATAGACAAGGCTTTCCCAGATAAGACAGAGGCCAATCGCCTAAAGGCACAGGTAGATGCAAAGTTAATCTCAATGGACCTGGAGGAGTTGAAAGCGGCTACCCAGGTAATCACTGCTGAAGCAGGGGGGGAATCGTGGCTACAAAGAAACTGGCGGCCGGTAACAATGCTCACGTTCGTGGGGCTGATCGTGTTTCATTGGTTGGGGTGGACAGCACCAAACCTCAGCGAGAGCCAGACCCTCGCCCTTCTGGAAATCGTAAAAATCGGCCTCGGTGGTTATGTCGTGGGGCGCAGCGTTGAGAAGGCAGCCATTGCCTGGAAACAGTCATGACACTTCAGGATGCTCTGAGAGAAATAGCGGATAAGGCTGGTTATATGACTGCCATTGGTGCTGGAACTTTTGCTGGATGGCTTGCAAACAACTGGCTTGGACTTGCCGGTGTGCTGATAGCTGCGGTTGGTTTGGCGGTTAATTGGTATTACAACCATAAGCGTTTGAAGCTGCAGGAGCGGCAGCAGGTTGAACCCTAATGCCAGTTAAAGCTAAGCGTTACTGTGCCCGCTGCAAAGCGGCTCATGCTGGGAAATGCCCTAATGCGGTTAATGGTTGGGAGCGATGGCAGCAGCAGAACGGCACCACCACTGAGCGTGGTTATGGTTACAAGTGGCGCAAGCAGGTGAGGCCGTTAGTGATTAAGCGAGATAAAGGATTGTGCCAGATGTGCTTGCCGGCAGGTGTTGTGACGATAGGTACGCATGTCGATCACATTAAGCCGAAGTCTCAAGGCGGTACTAATGAATTGAGCAATTTGCAGCTGTTGTGCAAGCCTTGCCATCAACGCAAAACCGCGCATGAAGGTGGCGGCGCAAGAGGCGTGACCATAGAGGGAACCTACTGGAAGCATGGTCAGGTTCTAGCGATCGGGCAAAAGGGGAGGGGTGGGTTCAATCTCTGAGAGGTGAAAACCCAGACACCGCCGTCCTAAGTCAATTTTTATGCGCGCTGAATTGAATCGAAAAAACCCACTTGGGTATTTTTTAGGTGATTGGTATGGCAGGTAGATATCCTCAGGGTGGAAATGTTGTTAGCCATCCAGCAGCTGAACAGAATGAACAGGCTTCTATTGAAAGAGAAGCTGAACTCAAAGAGCTGGTTAAAGATTTACGGCCGCGTGGAACGACAAAAGAAGAGCGGCGGACTTGGGATCGTGTAGCCCTGGAATTGGCCAAGGTCAATCGACTGAAGCCGCTCTTTGTAGATTATATATACGAGTACTGTCGCACTAAGGTCGAGATGGATGAGCTGCGGCAATACATCGTGGATAACGGGCGGACCTATACCGTTATGGGTCGCAATGGTGAGCAGATAAAGAATCACCCAGAGGTCGGCCAGTTGCGAGAGGTTGCCCGGTTCTGGAATAGCATGGTGGCTCAGCTAGGAATGTCTCCAGCAACTGAGCTTCGTTTTAACGACAAACAGGGAAGCCTGTTTGGTGATGATGACTTTGACCGCTTATGACTTGGGATATTGATCACCTGGCAGATATCAATGCGTACTGCAACGATGTTCTGACTGGCGTGAAGCCCGCGTGTCGGTGGGAAATCCTTTCTGTTCAGCGTCACATTGAAGACCTGCAGAAAGGGGAAGAATTTCCCTATGTGTTTGATGGGGATAAAGCCTTAAAGGTTATTCGCTTTGTTGAGTTGCTGCCTCACGTGAAGGGGAAGTGGGCGGCCGGGCGAGGCGCTGCAAAACGCATTCGCCTTGAGCCCTGGCAAAAATTTATTCTGGGTGCTCTATTTGGCTGGGTACATAGAGATACTGGCCTGCGCCGTTTTCGGATCGCTTATATCTGCGTGCCAAGGAAAAACGGCAAGTCGATTATTGCCGCCGGTATTGCTCTGTATATGCTCACCGAAGATGGCGAGTATGGTGCGGAGGTTTATTGCGGTGCTACTTCAGAAAAGCAGGCCTGGGAAGTTTTCCGACCCGCGCAGAAAATGGCAGAGCGCACACCAGCATTTCGGCGCGCCTATGGCGTGACATCCCATGCACGGCGGTTGGAGTGTGATAAACGAGGCTCTAAACGCCTACCCGATAACAGTCGCTTTGAGCCGGTGATTGGTAAACCCGGTGACGGCGCCAGCCCCAGCTGCGCCATTCTGGATGAGGTTCACGAGCATACCGATGATGTGCTCTACGAAACCATGATTACCGGTATGGGTGCTCGGGATCAGGCAATGCTGTTACTGATAACCACAGCGGGTAACCATGTTGCAGGCCCATGCTATGCAATACAGCAGGATTTGCAGTCGGTATTAGAGGGCAGTATTCAGAATGACGAGCTATTCGGCATTGTCTACAGCATTGATAAGGATGATGACTGGACTAGCGAGCAATCACTGATTAAGGCAAACCCAAACTTTGGTATTTCGGTTGGCAGTGATTATCTGAAAGCGCGGCTTCGCGATGCAGTGCAAAGCCCACGCCAGCAGAACTCATTTAAAACGAAACACCTGAATGTCTGGGTTACCGCCAAGAGTGCCTGGCTCAATATGGTGGAGTGGAACCGCCAAGCCGATACTTCTTTGCAGCTGGAAGATTTCGCAAATGATCCCTGCTACAAGGGTTTGGACCTGTCTAGCAAGTTGGATATCACTTCTAATATCTGTGTATTTGAAAGGATGGTCGAAGGCTATCGCCACTTCTACATTTTTGGCCGCCACTACTTACCGGAAGAACGGATCAGGGAAGACAGCAACAAGCACTATCAGACCTGGGAGCATCAGGGAGTATTAATCCCCACCGATGGCGAAACCATAGACTATGACCAGATTCAATCAGACATTGAAAATGATGTGCGTGATCTGGATGTAAGAGCCCTGGGCTTCGACCCCTGGGGAGCGACACAGCTCGCACAAAATATTCAGGGGCAACAGCCGGAACTGGAAGTGATCGAAGTGCCCCAGAACTATTCCATGTCCGACGCCATGAAAGAGTTTGAAGCCCTGCTTAAAGATGGCCGTATACACCACGATGGAAACCCAGCATTAACTTGGATGATGGGCAATGTGGTCGCCAAGGAGGTGGACGACGGCAAAAAGATCCGACCCGTTAAGGGAGATCGCGAATCAAAAATTGATGGCGCCGTGGCAACCCTGATCGCCTTTACCATCGCGCTCACTGGCAAAGAGCCTACAACCAGCGTCTACGAAACCCAAGGCATCCGATTCCTATGAAAAATCATACCCCAGACCTGATCGCCCTTATCGGCCTCGGGCTGCTCGCCTATGGGCTGTGGAAAATCAATCACTCCCTGGCGCTCTGTGTCGTGGGTGGTTTATTGATAGCTTTTGGTTTTTTGGTTGCCTGGCGCAATGCTCGGTCCGCTTCGATGGAGGAATTTATAAAAGCCCGCACGGAGAAGGTAAACAATGCTCGGTAATCTTTTTCGCGCTGAGACCAGCACCTTGCAGGACCCCAGTGATGAACTATGGGATGCACTGTGCGGGCCTCAATCTGCTGCCGGAAAGGTAGTCACTGCAGACACCGCCATGCGCGTGGCTGCGGTGTATGCCTGCGTGCGTATTCTCTCGGAAACGGTCGCCGCGCTACCGTTTAACCTCTATCAAAAAACAGCAAAGAATAATCGCGAGGTGGCCAGCAAGCACCCCCTACAAATGCTGCTGCACGATTTGCCCAATGAGGAAATGACCTCAATGGATTTCCGCACCCAGCTGATGGCCGCATTGCAGCTGCGTGGCAATGCCTTTAGCGAAGTGGAGCGGGACCGCGCCGGGCGTGTTCACGGCGTCTGGCCAATTAACCCGGATAAGGTGTGGGTGGGGCGCTCAGAGAAAACCAAGCGATTATCTTTTGAGATCCACGACGGGGATATGCGCACGCTAACACCGCAGCGCATGTGGCGAGTTGCCGGCCTATCCACCAACGGCATTATCGGTCTCTCGCCAATTAGCCAGGCCCGCGAAGGTATCGGTCTATCTTTGGCATTGGAAGAGCACGGCGCAAGGCTGTTTTCTAACGGAGCCAAGCCCGGCGGTGTGCTACAGGTGGAAGGTAAGTTATCAGATCCAGCCTATGCGCGCCTGAGGAAAAGCTGGAGCGATCGGCACCAAGGCGGGGCCAACGCCCACCGTGTGGCCATCCTGGAAGAGGGCACCAAGTGGAATCAGATTGGCATGAGTTCCGAGGATGCCCAGTTCCTCGAATCCCGAAAATACCAGCGCAGCGAAATCGCCTCTATGTTCGGTGTGCCGCCGCACATGATCGCCGACCTGGAAAAAGCCACCTTTTCCAATATCGAACATCAGTCAATTCAGTTCGTTGTGTATAGCCTGCTGCCCTGGCTCAAGCGTATCGAGCAGAGTATTTTCCGTGATCTGCTTTCCCCAGTGGAACGCCGCGAATACTACGCAAAGCATAGCGTCGAAGGGCTGCTGCGCGGAGACTCCAAATCGCGCTCCGAGTTTTACAAGAACCTGTTTAATTCAGGGGCTATCAGCATTAACGATATGCGCCGTCTGGAAAATATGAACAGCATTGACGGCGGTGATCAACACTGGCTGCAGCTGGCGATGGCACCAATCACTCAATCCCGTGAACCCAGCAGCTCAGGAAGCAGCAATGACTAAATGGTTTGAAATCAAAGCGCAGACCGACAGCGCCCCCGCTGAAGTGTATATCTATGATTACATCGGCTATTACGGCGTGGAAGCCAAAGCATTTATCGATGAGCTGAAAGCGCTGGATGCGGATGAAATTGACTTGCGCCTCAATACCCCCGGCGGCAGCGTATTTGAAGGCAACGCCATTTATAACGCCCTCAAGCGCCATAAAGCCAAGATCACCACCTATATCGATGGACTCGCTGCTTCCATGGGATCAATCATTGCACTGGCTGGTGAAAAGGTAATCATGGCCGATAATGCTATGTACATGATTCACAATCCCTGGACCACCGCTTATGGTGATTCTCGCGAGTTGCGAAAAACAGCCGAAACCTTGGACAAGCTGCGCTCCTCCATGCTCAACGATTACCACCAGAAAACGGGTATCGAAAAAGAAGAGCTGATTGCGATGCTCGATGGGGAAACCTGGCTCACCGCCAGCGAGTGTGTGGATAAAGGCTTTGCTGATGAAACCGTCGAAGGGTTGCAGGTGGCCGCCAGCTTCAGCCCGGATAAATTCCAAGGCTACCAGAAAGTACCCACCAAGCTGATTGCCGCAGCGGCACCGCCACCGGCAAAACCGAAGCCCAAAGAAGAGCCCTACAACCACCGAACCCCGCTCTATGCGCGTTTAACTGAAATTCAAACCAGAGCCTCATAATGATCAACGTCATAATCGGTCCACCTTGTGCGGGGAAAACTACTCACATCAGCAATGTAAAACATGATGGTGATGTGGTGGTGGATTTTGACCAGCTGGCACTGGCATTGGGGTCTGAAGTTTCTCATGGCTCTGAAGGCGCAGTCCGTTCGGTAGCCTTTGCGTGTAGAAATGCGGCAATTGATGAGATTTTGGCGGGGCTTGATAGCAATTCCTGGATAATTCACTCTCGTCCAAATGAGGAGCTGTTGCAGCGATATGTTGAAGCTGGAGCAGCATTCACTGTTATTTCGCCGGGCCTTGATGTTTGCCTCGAAAGAGCGGAGGGCGATGGCCGCCCTGAAGGAACCGAAGAGATTATTCGTGATTGGTATGAAAACCCGCCGGATATTCCAGGGTATACCCATGAGGGCAATCAAGCCTACAACCACAGAACCCCGCTCTATGCACGTTTAACTGAGATCGCCGCCAGAGCCTAACCCTATTGCGAGCAGGAGCGCGCCGCGCTTCTCGCAACCACAACCGGCCACTGAAACCAGTGAGCCGGTTTTTTTATGCCTAACCGGAGAGCACCATGAGTAAATTACTCGACCTACAACAGAAGCGCGGCCAACTGGCAGCCTCCATGCGAACCTTGGTGGATAGCGTCGATGCCGCCAAGGGCATGACCACTGATCAGGAAAGCCAGTGGAAAACCATGAATGATGATCTGAATGCGCTGGACAAGCAGGTCGAACAGCTGGAAAAAATGGAGCAGATTGAGGCGCGTTTGGGTGAAGTGCCTGAACCTGCACGGCGGCCAGAGCCCAATGCCAACGCCACAAAAAATCCGCTGGAAACCGACGAATATAGAAATAACTACGAGCAATATATTCGCGGCGGTATGACTCCGGAGATTCGGGGCGCGCTAACGGTGGGCACTGAAGAGAAAGGAGGAATTTTAGTCCCGATTGAATGGCGCAAAGAGTTAATTGAGTCTCTGACAGATGCTGTGGTTATGCGGAATATCTGTACCGTGATTTCAACCAGCAGCACCACAACGCTCCCCTTACTGGCAGATTACGGAAGTGCCGGCTGGCTAGACGAAGGTGCCCCTTATCCAGAATCTGATATTGAATTTGGTTCTGGAGTGCTGGAAGCCTGGAAACTTGGAAGAATTATCAAGGTTTCTGAGGAGCTTTTAGAAGATAACCAAATTAACTTGGCGTCAGAAATTGCCCGAATCTTTGGCCTTACTTTTGGCATTGCAGAAGATGAAGGCTTTATCGTTGGTAATGGAACTAAAAAAGCTACCGGCGTATTGGAAACTGCAGAAATCGGCAAGGTAGCAGCAAGCGCAACGGCGTTCACCTACCAGGAAATTATTGATCTAATTTACTCCGTGCGTGCCGTTCACCGCAAGGGCGCAAGCTTCCTAATGGGCGATAGCACTACTGGAATGATGCGTAAATTGACTTCTACAGAGGGTGTTCCTCTATGGCAGCCCAGCTTGCAGGCTGGAGAGCCTGATACATTCCTTGGCTACAAAATACATACCAGCGAAGCAGTGCCAAACGTTGCTACTGGAAATAAATCCATGGCCTTCGGTAACTTCAAGCAATATCGAATCGCTGACCGTGGCGGAATCATGATGCAGCGTCTCGACGAAAAATACGCAGATAGCGGTCATGTGGGTTTCCGTATGCGCAAGCGTGTTGATGGCAAGCTGCTAATTCCTGAAGCAATTAAGACTTTGCAGCAAGGTTAATTCACCTCTTAAAAGCCCGGCCCCGTGCTGGGTTTTTTTATGTCCGGAGCACAATAAATGTCGGCAAAATTCAAACTAATCCTGCTCACCAGCATGGTTACAGTCTCGGAAAGTTACGTCCCCGGTGATGAAATCGAGGTGGGCAATGATGAGGCTTGGCAATTGCTCAATGAAGGATTGGCCGAGCCTAAAAAGAAAAACCAGAAAGCGCCACAAAAGCCGCAGCGAGTGCTGGAGGCGGAAGCGCGCGCAGAGACGGAGAAGCAGCGCCAGGCAGAAATACAGCTCCCCTGCATACACCCCGAGGGCAAAGAGCTAAACGAAGCCCTGGTCAAACTGGCTGCGCGGGATAAAGAGTCGAAACAGCAAGCCGATGAAATCGCTCAACTGGAAGCCAAGCTCACTGCGGCTGAAGAGCAGAACAGCCAGCTGAGTGAACAACTGGCTGGGCGGCATCAGCAGATCCTAGAGATGACCGATCTTACCGAGCAGCTGGAAAGCAAAGTGGCTGCTCTCGAAGAGGTTTTATCTGAGCTGGATGATCAAGATGAGGCCGGGGTCCAACCGCAGCAGCCGCAATTCCTAGAAGACCCAGCCCCGGAGAACGCCCAGTGATCTTTTCCCTAGATTTTATCAAGCGGCACCTGCGTGAGCCGCCTGAAGAAGAGGATACCTATCTCACTTCGCTGAGCGTGGCTGCAGAGCAAACCTTTAACAGCTACACCGGCCTTATTTTATATGCCGCTGATGCGGACCTCATTGAGGCACCAGAAAACGCCATCGCAGTCACCGAGGAAATCGAACTCGGTGCAGCGGTGCTGGTGGCCTGGCTTTACGAAAACCGCGAGGGGGATGTCAGTAATGATCAATTGCCGGTCCCCACGCGCTTACTCTGGAATCCTCACCGATGGCTAAACGTGTAAATAAGCTGGGGCGTTTGCGTTACCGCGTCACCCTGCAAAAGCCTACGCGGGTGCGCAATAGCGAATCTGGAGATTTCGAAGACAGTTGGGCCGATATCGACACCGTTTGGGCCAGCTTCGACGCGCTCAGTGCCAGCGAGTTTATTCAGGCCAGTGCAGAAACCTCTGAGCTTGTGGGGCAGATGGAAATCTTCAAGCGCTCCGATATCGATACCCAGTGCCGTGTGTTATGGGATGGCAGCACCTACGAGATTAGCGGAATCCTACCGATTCCCGAACGGGGCCGCCTGCGGTTGATGGTCAATAGCGGCGTGCGCCCATAGGGGAAAACCATGGATATGAAATTTGATCTTCACGGTATGGATGAAGTGATTGCCGGATTGCAGGCACTTGAAAAAGATGTAAAGAAAAAGGCCGCGCGTTTTGCCCTGCGCAAAGCGGCAATGCTGGTTTTGAATGAGGCTGTGGGCAACGCTAAACGAGTGGATGATCCCCTTAGTGTTTCGGTGATTAGCGAGAATATCGCCCTCCGATTTGATAACCGGCACTTTAAAAACACCGGCGAATTGAAATTCCGCGTGGGCGTGTTGGGTGGAGCTAACCCCAAGCAGAAGAAGTTCAGTGAGCATTTGCCGGGCGGCGGCACCCAGCACTGGCGCCTGCTCGAATTTGGCACCGAGCATATACCCGCACAGCCGATGATGCGCCCGGCGCTCTCAAGCAATATCGACAATGCAACCGCAGAATTTGCCCGTGAGCTGGATAAGTGGTTGCAGCGCTACACCAGACGCATGGCTAAAGCGGGGAAATAACTGTGCTGGATCTTCCTGTTTTTCGCTTGGCAAAAGCCAGTAGTGATGTTGCGGATGTGCTGGGCGAGGGTGATGACTGCCGTGTCTATCCCTTCGGCGAAGCGCCGAAAAATGTGGCTCACCCCTATGCGGTTTATCAACTGATTGGCGGGCAGCCGCAAAACTATTTAGCAGAGTCGCCTGATGCAGACAGCGCCCTGGTGCAAATCGACGTTTATGGCGGCAGCCCTTCAGCGGTACGCGCAGCGGTAAAAGCGCTCGCTCAGGCCGTAGAGAGCGGTGGCTATATCACTCGCTGGGGTGCCAGAAGCCGTGACCCCAAAACCCGAAACTACCACATCGGTTTCGATGCTGAATTCTTGATTGAACGCTAATGGAGAACCCCAATGTCCCAATTTTCTCAGGGCACCAAACTGTATTTTATCGACCCGGCGGATGACTCTGTTCAAACGCTCACCGGCGTCACTTCTTTCAATCCCGGCGGCAGTCCCGCCGACCAGCTGGATGACACTTCCCTGGAAGACCTGGATAAAAAGTTTAAGCGCGGTATGCGCACACCGGGCCAAGCGTCGGTGGGCCTGAAAATAAACTCTCAAAATGCAGTCCATAAGCGCCTGCACGCGCTGTCCCAGGATGACACGGTGGACAATATAAAGTGGGCGGTGGGCTGGAGTGATGGCACCGAGCCACCTACGGTCACCGACAGTGATTTTGTCCTGCCGGATAGCCGTACCTGGTTCACCTTCGATGGCTATGTGGCCGACTTCCCCTTTGATTTCCAGTTGAATTCCTTGGTGTCTGGTGAAATGTCGATCCAGCGCAGCGGCGGTTCTGCCTGGACTCCGAAAGCTTCAAGCTAAGGGCTAAGCCATGGAATTATCTATTGAGTCCCTGCAGCAGCAGGGCGCCTTCTCTGGCGCGCCGGTTCAGCGTTCCATTACCTGGCAGCAGGGCGAACAGGAGTTAACGGCGACGGTGTATATTCGCCGTCTGTCCTATTACAGCGCGGTCAATGATGTGGCGGCACTGCGCGGTGAGGGCGATGTGATCGCCGGGCGTATTGCCGCCTGTGTTGTCGATGCCGCGGGCAAACCGGTCTTTACCCCGGCGGATATTACCGGCGAGGCAGACCCGGAGCGCGGGCCGCTCAATGCAAACCTCACCCAAGCACTGCTACTGGAAATCGGTGCGGTCAATAACCTGGGAAAGACACCCAGCTCAGCGACCTAGACGAACTCTGGCACGAGCTGGTGCTGAATGGCATCGGCGGTTGCACCATCGCCGAGGCCCAGCAACGGCTCAGCTATGAAGAGGTTCAGCGCTGGGCACTCTACCGCAAGAAGCGCGGCTCCCTGCATCCGGGCATGCGCACTGAAAGATCCACGGCACTACTCGCCACTCTCTATGCCAATACCCACCGCGGTAAAGGCAACCCCGTAAAAATCACTGACTTTATGCCCCATGAGGAAGAGCCGGAATTGTCGCTGCAACAGGCGATGAAAACCTGGCAATAGGATTGCTATGTCTAAAAAAAGTTTGGGCACATTAACGCTGGATCTAATCGCCAAGGTGGGCGGTTTTGAGCGGGGGTTGGACAAGGCCGCGCGCCATACCGATAAGCGTATGCGCGATATCAAAAAAAGCAGCAAGACGGCCGCGCGGGCTATTGGGGCCGCCTTTGCCGCTATCGGTGGCGCTATAGGTAGTAAAGCGATTATCGATGCGACCATACGCCAGGAAAATGCCCTGCGGCAGCTGGAAGCGCGGTTGAAGTCCACCGAGGGCGCCGCGGGGCTTTCCTCGGAAGAACTGCAAAACCTGGCCGGCAGCATGCAGCAACTCACCACCTTCGGTGATGAGGCGGTGATGGAAATGGAAGCGCTGCTGCTGACCTTTACCAATATCCAAGGCGAGGTATTTAAACGAGCCACCCCGGCGATTCTGGATATGTCCGTGGCCATGGGGACCGATTTACGCTCCTCCGCGGTGCAGCTGGGCAAAGCGCTGAATGATCCGATAAAGGGTATTTCTGCCCTCAGCCGCACCGGTATCCAATTTACCGATGCGCAAAAAAGTACCATCGAAGCCCTGGTGGAATCCGGTCGCACGGCCGAGGCGCAGGGCCTGATCCTGGAAGAGCTGGAAAAACAATTCGGTGGCGCTGCGGAAGCGGCAGCGGATACGTTTGGTGGGGCCTTAAAGCAGGCCCAGAACGCCTTTGGCGATCTGCTCGAATCCGAGGGCGGGCTCAATGAGGGTAAGGCCGCACTGCAGGAGCTGACCGAACTGCTGCAAGATCCGGCCACCAAGAAAGCGGCCGCTGCGCTTACCAATGGTTTGATTAAAGGATTTACCGCAGTTTCCAAAGTGATCACTGAGACGGTGAACACCGTCCAGTATCTTGCCGAGGAGTTTGCGGCCATTACCGTGGGCATCCATGCCGACGATATTGTGCGCCTGGAACGGGATGCCCAGCGTATTCGCGATGTGCTCGACAATAATGACTTTGGCGAGCGCCTGCGCTTCTTCGG
This sequence comes from uncultured Microbulbifer sp., assembly GCF_947498635.1. Lineage (GTDB taxonomy): Bacteria > Pseudomonadota > Gammaproteobacteria > Pseudomonadales > Cellvibrionaceae > Microbulbifer > Microbulbifer echini. The sequence continues at coordinate 24,024 of NZ_CANMKV010000007.1, forward strand.
CCCTAAGGGCGTGGTGGAATATTGGAACGATAAAGAATTAAAGACAGAGCTGGCGCGGCTGGAATCCGCGATCGATACCTATTACAAACCGCGCTCAAAAATTGCCGGCAACTCAACACCGGCCCCCGCCGGCCTGACTGAAAATACCAGCCTAATTACTGATGCGCACCCGGAGGGCGAGTTACTTCCACCGGTGGATCACTGGATCGCCTTTCACGAAGTCATCGAAGAGCTCGGCACCGAATTTAAAACCGCGAAAGAAGAAGCCGAGGCCCTGCAGCGCAATCAGGAAGCCTATGCCAGCTTGCTGCGCGATCTGCGCACCGAGGAAGAAGTACTGACCGATCAGATGCGCGAGCGCCTGGCCATTGTCGATGCCATGGCCGGCCTGACCGACGAGCAGCGCCAGGAAACCCTCGGCCGTATCGCCGACGCCGCCACCGAAGACGGCCCAACCCTGGGCGGCCTCGACAGTGGCGAGGATATCGAAACCGCGCGTACAGAACTCGAGGACTGGTATTCCACCCAGCTACAAATGCTGGAGCAATTCCGCAGCGAGCGTGCCGACCTCAATGCCACCTGGGATGAAGAGGAATTATCCCTGCGCCAGCAGTACGAAGAGCGCCTGACCGAAATCACCCAGGCCAATGAAGACCAGCGCCGCCAGCAGCAGCTGGAGGGGTACGCCACCCTGATGGATGTGGCAGGGCAGTATTACCAAGGCATGGAAGGCGAAGAGGCGGCCTATATGCGCGCGGCCCTTTCCATCGGCGGGGCCCTATTGGATGAGAAAAAACGCAACGCCCTGCAGAGCGTAATCGCCAATACCCAGGACGCCGCCATGGGGGCCTATAACGCGATGGCTTCGATTCCCTATGTGGGCCCGGTGCTGGGCGCCGCGGCGGCGGGTGCGGTCTATGTCACCGGCGGCTTAGCCGCGGCAAAAATTACCGGTATGGCTCACGACGGTATCGACGCGGTGCCGGAGGACGGCACCTGGTTGCTGCAAAAAGGCGAGCGGGTCACCACCTCAGAAACCAGCGCAAAACTGGATCGCACCCTGGCCATGATTCAGGCGGATATGTATCGCGGTGGGAATAGTGGTAGCTCTGGTGGGTCTGCGCCAATCACTCAGAATATTAACGTATCTGGTAAGCCGGATAACCGCACCGCCTCACAGCTCGCCCGCGAAAGCGAACGCAAACAACGGATTAACCGCAGGAGGCTCGGCTCTTAATGTTTAACGAAAGTCGTCTGCTGGAAAAAGTGGCCTATGGCTCCGAATACGGCCACCGCTATAAAACCGAAATTAAAGCATTGCGCAGCGGGGTAGAGCGCCGCAATGCCGAATGGGAGCGCCCCCTGGGCCGTTATTCCCTGCTGTTTAAAAACCTGGATTCTGCAGACCACCACATCGTGGTTGCCGCCCATCACGCCTGTATGGGTGCGCTGATCGGCTTTCGCTTTAAAGACGCCAGTGATTTTGAGGCGGAGCGGGAAGTGATTGGTTTCGGTACAGGCAACAGCGAGAGCTACCAGCTGGTAAAAAAATATACGTTCGGGGCCTTTTCCTATCAGCGCAAAATTGCGAAGCCGGTGATCGGCCGGGTAACCATTTTTGCCGATGGCAATCCGGTGGCCGCCAGTATCGATTACACCACTGGGCAAGTGCAGCTCAGCGCGGATAACGGGGCAGAAATTACCTGGAGCGGCGAGTTCGATGTGCCCGTCAGGTTTGAAGACGATGAGATCGGCTTCAGTATCGACAACCGCCACCAGCGACTGCCGGTACTCAATGGCAATGTGGACCTGCTGGAGATTCGCCTGTGAGACAGATTCCCCCAGCTTTACAGGCCCATTTGGATAGCGGTGTCACCACGCTGTGCCGCTTATTAAAAATCACCCTCACCGATGGCCGTCAGTTTGGTGCTACTACTCTGGACCGCGATATCGAATTCGAAGGGCTGATGTATTACGCCCAGAACGGTTTCGATTCCAGCATTATCGCCAGCGATACCAGTTTCGATGTGGACAACGCCGAGGGCTATTCGCTGTATAGCACCGACGTGCCCGGCATCACCGTCGAGATGGCCGAGCGCGGCGAACTGGATGGGGCAGAGTGGGCCATGGTTCTGGTGAATTACCGCGATCTCTCCATGGGTGCGCTGTTATTGGATGGTGGCGATATTGGTGAGGTGCGCACGGTAAAGAATACGGTGTTTATCCCGGAATTACTCAGCTACGCCATGCGCCTGCGCCAGTCGATCGGCCATGTGGATTCCATCACCTGCCGCGCGATATTTGGAACCGATGCGGACTCGCAGACCGGCTGCGGCGTAAACGCGGAACCGCTGTGGCAATCGGCCACCGTGACCGCCGTGGATGGTGACGAGCCCAAGGTCACCTATATGGCCGATAACATTGCCAGCCTACCCACCGCGGCCAAACGCTGGCGAGTGCGCTGGAAAAGCGGCAACAACGTCAGCTCCCGTTTGTATCAGGTGGAAGCCGTGGATACTGCCAGTGGACAGATCACTCAAATCGAACCGCTGCCCTTCGCCGTGCAACCGGGCGATGCGCTGGAAATACGCGAAGACTGTGACAAGCAGTTTTCCACCTGTAAATACCACGGCAATTGGTTGGATTTTAAAGGTGAAAACCTTATCCCCATTGGCCAGGCCAGCGATACCCCCGGCGCCGGTGTGCCCGGCAGCACCGGTGGTGGCTCCTCGTTTAATTCCAACGGCACCAGCCAGCAGCAACGCTAATGCAACAACAAAGAATCGACACACTGGCCTTTGCCCGCGGCCTGGTGGCTGCTGGCGTGCGCTGGCGCCACCGGGGCCGCACCACCTGGGCGGTGGATTGCGTGGGGTTAATCGTGCTCAGCCTGCGCGCCGCCGGCCTGGAAATCGAAGATGAAAAACACTACGGCCGCGAACCCTGGAAAGACGGCGTGCGCCGCAAGATGCGCGCGCGTTTCGGTGAACCGATTGCGGAAGAATTCTGGCAGCCGGGGGATATTGCCGTTTTTAAATCCCCGCAGCGCAGCGATCCCAGCCATGTGGGTTTTTTAGGGGATTATCCGCACGGTGATTTCTCTCTGATTCACGCCCACGCCGATCAGGATTGCCGCGAGCATGTATTGGATGCGCGCTGGCGTCGCTTGCTGGTGGAGGTGTATTCCCCATGGGCAACCTGATCTTCGGCAAGACCACCATTCAGGGGCGCAAGTTCGACAAGATCCAACTGCAAACCAGCAAGGCGGGTGTGCCGCGCCCGATTATTTTCGGTCGGGTAAAGCCGGTGGTGGGCAATATTATCGCCACCACACCGCCGAAGATTGTCAAAAAAAAGGAAAAGCAAAAAGGAGGCAAGGGCGGTGGATCTACCGAAGTGGTCAATGAGGAGGTGTACCGCACTTACGCCATTCGCATTTGCGAAGGGCCTATCACGGGTATCTGTAAAGTCTGGCGCAACAACGAATTGGTTTACGATCGCGATAGCAACGACCCTACGCAGATCGACAATAACCAGGCGTTTTTGCAGCTGGCCGAGTTTTTTCTCGGCGGCTTCCAGCAAATGCCCAGCGCGGTACTGCAGGCCGCCTTTGGTATTCACAATGTGCCCGCCTATCGCGGCACCTGTTATCTGGTCATCGACAACGAAAACCTCACCAGCACCGGCGGCGCCATTCCGCAGTATGCGTTTGAGGTGGAGCGGGCCGAAGGAACTCTGGTCACCAGTCGGCCCTATGCGCTGGAGGCTAGCGATACGCTGAGTATTCAGGCAGCGGCCAAGGAGATTCGCCAGCGACCGGCGTCAGAAGTTCTGGAAATCCTTCCCTCAGTCACTGCAATCTCACTCGTCCAAAGTGTGATTCTCTCGGAGTACTCTCCAGCTGCAGAGACGCTAGCGTGTGCGTCCTCGGTAACCTCAATCAATCTTCAGCAAATCCTGATTCGCTCGGAATACTCCCCGGCAGCGGAGTCGCTTCATTTACAGCCCAGCGTTACCACTATTCAACTCAAGCGGGTGGTGGGATACCTGGATCATAACAGCGGGGCCGAAAGCCTTGGGGTTCGCACCTCCGTCAACGCAATTCATTTAGAGGAAATATAGCCATGTCCAACCCTTTAGCTGTGGCAAAACTAGGCGTATCGGGTCGTTACAAACTCACCGCAAAGAATGTCGATAATGGCAGTGAGCGCACTGTGGCGGAGTTTCCAAACCTAATCACAAATCTTGGCCTGGATATGCTGGCCACCGTCTCAGAAGACTGGACCCATTACTATGGCATTTTATATACCTGTGTCGTGGGCAGCGGCAATACCACGCCCAGTAACTCCGATACTAAGCTGTCGTCAGAGGTGGCCGTTACAACCTCTATCAATGCAGATACCACTATCAACACCGCAGAAAATTATCTTTCGGTAATAAAAAGGTGGGGTTTTTCTCAGGGGGCGGCAGCGGGCAATCTGGCGGAGATTGGTGTGGGCACGGACTCAGAAAATCTATTTAGCCGAGCTTTGATCCGCGACCCCGACGGGAACCCAACCGCGCTTTCGGTGCAATCCAATGAGGTTTTGACCGTAACCTATGAGCTGCGTATTCATATTCCTACGGCTGATACGGCAAGCACTGTGGATGGCTACGCACTGGTATTGCGTGCTGCTGGAGCTACCAGCACTATCTACTGGAAAGGAAATCAATTTAGGTTGCATACCGACAGTTTTGTTTACGATGGCGATATGGGGGATAGGACTACAATCCCCTGGTCTGACAACGATAAACGATCCAGCTCCTTGGCGAATGACGCCTACATAGCTGGCTCGTTTTCTCGCACAGGCCGGGTACAGTGGGACCCTAGTCGGGGCAATACCACGATTAAAACCATCGTATTTCAATTCGGGTGCGGCTACTTTCAATTCTCAGTAGATCCGCCAATCGTGAAAACCAACGAGCACGAGCTGACCGTCGATGTCGCGTTGGTATGGGGCAGAGAAGGGGAGCTTTAATGCTACCGCAATTTGCTCTTTCCTTAGAGCCAATGCCCACAGCCTTTATCGGTGGCGCCGCCCTGCCGGTGCGCGCGATTACCGACTACGAGCGCGGCGGTATTGCCCTGCAAGATCCCAGTCGAGGGCTGAACTTTCAGACCTGGCGCGCACGGGTATTGGAAGACGGCAGGGCCATAGTGCTGGATGCCCAGCAGGTGAGGGCGAGCACTGTGATTACCGGGGTTAATATCACCGAGGTCAGCTTGGCCTTCGACCAGAATATGCGCCCGGTCATCGCCTATGTAGAGAGCGGCACCGCCAAGCTCTACTGGTATGACAGCAGCCAGGATGCCCAGGTAACCACCAGCTGGCCGGGGTTTATTACTCCCAGGGTTTCCCTGGACGATAAGCGCCAACTGCAGTCCTCTGTAGGCGATGTCATTTTTGCTTATTTAAGAAACGGGAATCTGTATTACCGCCAGCAGCGCGACCGCTATGGCACGGAATATCTACTGGCCAGCAATGTGAACAGCCCTGGCCTGGTCAAAATCGGCATGAGCCGCAATTTACGTTTTCAGTTTTTGCTCAAAAGCCCTGACTAGCCCCCTGAATAAAACCCCGACTACAACCTTCGAATAAACCACTATGTCTTATCCCCTTTATGCCGTGGTCGCGGAGATCTGTGAGCGCGCCGGCCTGCCGTTTGGCAAATTTGATACCACCCTGCTGGAGGGGTATGTCTCGGGGATGCAGATCAGCAACGACGCCCCCGCGTTCGAACCTATTCAAGAGCTGGCCAAGACGTTCTTTTTTGACCCGGTCAATCGCGGCGATTCCCTGGTGTTTACCCCGCGCGGCGCCGAGCCGCTAATGACCATCGATGAAAACGATTTGATCGGCGAGAGCGACGACGAGAAAACCCGCCGCTCCCCCGAGGAAATTGTGCGGGTGCTCAACCTCAACTATTACGACGCAGACGGCGGTATCGATACCTGCAAGCAGACCAGTGATCGCAGCATCGATACACGCGGCGAGGGCGAGAAAAATATTGAGACCCCGCTGGTGCTGGAGACCGACCAGGCCGCGCAGATCGCCGTGATCATGCACAAGGTGATGATCGAAGAGCAGCGCGGGGACTTTGAAATTACCCTGCCGGACAGCTATCTCAAACTCACCCCCGGCGATGTGGTGTTGTTCCATGGGGACCGCTGCCGCATCGATGAAGTCTCCCTCGATAGCGGGGAACAGAAGTACAAACTGATCCACGACCGCAAGAGCGCCTATCAATCCCAGGCCTTCGGCGTAGCTCCCATGGCCCCACCGGCCCCGGTGCCACTGGTGCCGGGCGCTACCACCATCGAATTTATCGACGCGCCCATTCTGGCCAGCGGTGATGATTTACAGCTGGGTTACTACGTCGCCATCGCCGGCAGCAACAGCGCCTGGGCCGGTGCCACAGTGGCGCTGTCCCTCGATGGTGGGCAGAACTATATCGAATCCGATAACACCGATATCGAGGCCGTGATGGGTGAGCTCACCACCAGCCTCAACAGCCACAAACGGGAAATCCCCGATACCCACAACCGCGTGCAACTGCGCCTCTACGATAGCGGCGACGCCCTGGAAAACCGCACCCTCGCTGACTTACTTAACCGCCAGAATAGGGCGCTGATCGGCCATGAAATCGTCAGCTTTGGCGAGGCCGAAGAAATCAGCCCCGGCGTGTGGGAAATCGGCTACTTGCTGCGCGGGCGTCTCGGCACCACGCCGACAAACCACCCAGCCGGCACGCGCTTTGTATTACTGGAACGCAACACCCTGAATTACATCGCCACCGAGCGCTACAACCTCGGCCAGTCGCTCACCTTCCGCGCCACCAGTATCGGCAGCGGTAAAGAAACAACCACCAGCGGCACCTTCACCGGCGCCAGCCACACCGAGCCAGCCCCAACCAATCTCAGAGCGCACCGTACAAATGACCAGCTGGTTATCCAATGGCTTGGTGTAGGGCGCCTCGGCGGCCGCGCTGCTTACGACCAGTCGCAATACTTCAGTGGCTACCGGGTAACGGTCAATGGCCAGAACACCGACACCACAGCAACCACACTCACCATTGCAGACCCAGGCAACGCGACGATTAAAGTCAGCCAGCTCAACAGCATCGCCGGCCCAGGCCCGGCCGCACAGATCAGCGTATAAGCAGGAAACAAACCATGAGCACCACACCGAATAACGGCATTCCCTACGCACAAGAGGGCACCCTCGACCCCGCCGCCAGCCTCAATCAGGCGCTGGATACCATCGATGCGCTGTTACAGATCGAAGTGCTGGGGATCCAAAACGATCCCCCCGGCTCCCCCAGTGATGGCGACCGCTATTTAGTTGCCATAGGCACCGGCACCTGGGCTGGCAAAGACGGCCAGCTTGCGCGCTATGTGGCAGACCCAGGCTACTGGCAATTTTTCCCGGCAAAAGTAGCCCTGAATAAAGCGGATGGCTTGCTGTATATCAACGGCAGCGGCGGCTGGCAGGTGGCCAACCGCCCGGCGGCATTGCCGCAGATTACTGGCGACACAAGTAGCGATTTGGTTGGGGTGGTTACGCAGATGTTAGGGGCTTTGAATGGAGTTTATTGGGATAACCAAGTCACCTAATAGTGTCGCCAAACGACAGTATAAAAACCATAGAGGATACAGACGGTGGTGGATATTGGTCGCGATGACTGTTGTCCTAATTGGCTAATTGTTGCCAAGTGGTTGATGTGTATTGAGTTGATGGAGGAGGATAGGATATTGGTGTAAATTTTTATTAGAAATAGTGTCATGGTGACCACTATGTAAGCGTTAGAATGCTGGGTAGTTATAATGAAGAAATTAGTGATTTTGGCCTGTTAGAATTTTCCGGCTGGAAGCTATAAAAAGAAAAATTTTCAGAATGTAAGTTGCTCCTTCTGTGGGGTTATGATACTTGAGATATCAGCTATGGATTATAAAGTATATTTAAAACAACTCGACGCTATCGTTGACTTTTCTGAGATTACTTTCAACGCACTGTGTATCGATAATAGTACCGATGCCCGATATTTTGTCATGATGGGCTTGTACGCCTCTTTGATTGAACGGAGTAGGGCATTTTCAAGACTGTTCCATGATAAGTTATTCTCTTCGACACAACTTGTTGCTCGATCTGTTTTTGAAATTTTTATCGATATGAAGAATGTTGATTGCAATGGTAATTACGTAAATTACTTGTATGCAGAGTATCATGATAGAAATAAGAGTTTAGCGAGAAAGGAATCTCAAAAAAAAATATACCGCAAGAAAAGAAGTGAGGCTTATAGCCTTTTCAGGCCGGGTAAGAACTATGAAGAGCTTACAATTCGAAATAAATTTACAGCGATAGATTATCAGTCATATTATGATAGTATTTACTCGCGCATGTCTGGAAATGCCCATAGCGGGTATGATCTTATTTTAAGTAGACTTGAAGATGGTGGTGATTTAAATAAATTAAATCCAGATTCTCTCTTTAAAAATTTACCAAACCAGCTTGAGGTTTCCTCAGTTCCGTTGGTTTCTCTGTTCTTAAAAGAGTCGACAGAAATTATTTCAAAACCTTATGGAGTTGAAGGATTAAAAATAGTTGACGATTTTTTTAATGAGTTGGATACTTTTATTAAAAAGTGTCATGACAAGTCGTAGGTGGAGGTCACTGACACTTCACGTTAGCACCTCGCTTCGCTCGGCGACCCCACAAAACAATCGTTATTGTGTCGTGGATTAATAAGAGGGGTCAGAGTAATCCTTTGGTAGTGATGATTTATATACGTTTATTTTCCTTACTTGCTGTAGTGACTACATTAAGCGGCTGCTACGAATATGAGCCCGAGGCCTACGACCGCCAGCAGTGGCTCCCCCACTGGTCCGATGCCGATCGCGATTGCCAGAACACTCGCCAGGAGTTGCTGATTCGCCTCTCCCTAGCTCCGGTTACATTTAGCAATGAAAAGTCTTGCACTGTGGTATCGGGTTTATGGATGGACCCTTATACCGGTCAGTTTTTCCAGATGGCTTCTGACTTGGATGTTGAGCATATAGTCCCACTAGCCTGGGCCCATAAGAATGGTGGCGCCAACTGGACCCGTGAACAGCGTCGCGTCTTCGCCGAAGACCCGGCCAACCTCTGGCTAGTGGATGACGGCCACAACCAGAGCAAGGGCGATAAAGGCCCCGATGAATGGTTGCCCCCCTACCAGCCCGCTCGCGCTATTTATACGCGGCAGTTTGAAGCAGTCGCGCAGAAATATGGGCTGATGTGATTTGACTTAATTGGAGTGGGAAACAAATTTCTTTGCCCTCTCCTTCACTCTCACTCTGTTTAAGCATGTTTTATTGAGCTAGAGCTACCCGCCAGCTTTGGGCTCCGACGCTTCCGGCTTGTAGGTGGCCTTGGTATCCGCAGCAATACTGCCGCTATAAATACATAGCATCCGCCACATTGCATAAGAAATATTCTTTTCCCCGCTGGTGAGCTTGCGCACCTGGCGGCTGGAGGTGTAGCCGAGCAGGGCCGCCGCCTGGGCGCCGGTCAACCCGGCCTGGGCAATCTCTGCTTTAATTTCCGCCGGGGTAGGCTGTTCAAAACCAGCATCGTAGCGCTTGTAGATCGCGGGGCGCGCTGGTCCCTGGTTATAGACTGGGCTCTGTTCACTCATTGTTTTATCCAAGGGCGGGCACTGCCCGCCGGTTGTATTTAGGGGAGGGCTTATAAAAGCCCCTTCTCCGCAAAACTTAAATTGGTCTCGCCGCCGATAATGAGGTGATCCAACACTGGGATTTCTACCAAGGCCAGCGCCTGGCTTAGGCGCTCAGTCAGCCAGATATCCGCCTGGCTGGGATCGGGCAGGCCGCTGGGGTGATTGTGGGCGATGATCACTGCTGCGGCATTCAGCTCCAGGGCGCGCTTGACGATTTCGCGGGGGTAAACATTGGCGGCATTGATGGTGCCCTGAAACTCCTCGCGGTAAGCAATCACGCGGTGCTGGGTGTCGAGGTAGATCACAGAAAAGACTTCGCGCTCCAGTGTGGCCAGGTTCAGCAGCAGGTAATCCACTACCGCACGTGGGCTGGTAAGCGCGCTGCCGGGTTTGCGCAGCTTGGAGAAAAGGATCGCCTTGGCGGCGTTGATGACGAGAGATTCGAATCGTTGAAACATGCTTTTTCCTTTCGGATATTGGGGCCGCGTTGTGCTTCCCACTGATGACAATGTTAGGCCCCTGGGGGCCTGGCGTCAAGCATTTTTTAGGCCCTTAAGGGCCTATTGAGACGTTACATATTCATGTCGAAGTCCGAAAAGTCTCGCTCTTGTTCTTGTCTCTGCTGCTCTTGCTCTTGTCTCTGTCGCTGTTTCTTGAGCGAAAGGCTTTCAAACTTCGCAAGTGCAATATCTCTGTCCCCACTAGTGAAGATAACGCCTGCAAGTGTTTTTATTTCATAAGTAGTGGTCACAATACCTGCGCCATCGACTTCTCTGATTTCAGTAAGAGTGAAATCGTCATTGCTTAGCTGTTCTTCTTTTTCATGCATTTCGATTTATCCTTTTGTTTCTATAGGTATCAGCGCCTACATATTGACCCTTTAGTAGTCCTTTAATTCAACAGGTTGTTTGCATGGATAAATTCTTCACTATGTAATGGCTTTTCTCGAAAAAAAGGAACGAGAGGCATACAATCAGAGATCAACAATTGCGCGGCACCGTGCATGTATTGAGGAGGCGGGACAATGCCAGATAACAGTCAGATCTGGATCGAATGTAAGCCCGATGTAATGGTGGGCAAACCCTGTGTAAAGGGGACACGGATAACAGTAGAGAGCATTTTGCAGATGCTCAGTGCCGGGATGACCTATAGCGAGATCATTGAAGACTTCCCGAGCCTGGATGAAACCAAAATACGCGCGGCAATCGGATATGCTGCGACTCACCTGAGCAAGGGAAATGCGGCTTAATGATACTCATTGATGAGAATCTCTCTTACCGGCTAGCTGCTCGGCTCGCTGGAGATTTTGCCGGCACTCTTGCGGTGCCTAAAGTGCCAGCCTTGGGGGAAGGCACCAAAGATTCCCGAGTTTGGGAATACGCACAAGAGCATGGCTTGGCGCTGCTGACAAAGGATAAAGATTTTGTCGACTTCTGGCGCCGTTTCGGACCTCCCCCCAAAGTCATCCGCTTGGATATTGGTAACAATATTCGGGTACGCTCCATCGAAACTCTGATGAAAACTAACAAGCGTCGCGTGCTGGAATTTTTAGCTGAGCCTAAAACCGGTTTGCTGGTGCTTAATGGTGGTTAGTTTTCCTCTATGGGGCCGTGCGCTTTCTTCTGTGCTTGGTAGGTGCTTTCTATAGACCTTTGGATATGTAGCTGCCATTCCTTGGGCAGTTGTGCATAAAGGCGTGCTGTTAGTGGCGGAAAGGGTATCTGTGCAAAATGGTGCAGGTTCTCGGCCCCGTAAACTTCCGGCAGGGTGATTGACACAGCCTCACACCAGGCCGGTAGCAGTTCCGCCGGCACCTTCTGGCGGCCTGTTTCCATTTTAGAAATCTGTGAAGGTGCAAGCCCCAGCCTCTTACCTAGCTGCGCCCCCGTCATCCTCTTTCTTGTCCTTGCTTCGCGCAGGCGCCTGCCTAGTGTGCCTGGCTCTAACATCCAGCCGTTGCCGTACCCTCATGTAATAACAAGATTTCGATTATCGAAATTCAACCGCATTTTGCATTGCTAGATTAGAAATAATCCAGAATATTCATTTATAAACTGTGATTTTGTTAGTAGTGTTTCGGTGCTTGTCGCCAAAAGCCCGAATAAATCACTGAAGGGATTTGCGGCGGTGGGGGTTTAGAAGTTCCTACAGGAGGTAGACCATGCCAATAACTGCTCATATTCAACAGCTTCATCATATCGATAGCCTTTGTTCTGGCCTGGAGTGGGTCACGGACTGCCCGGATCAAGGTGCGCGAAATGTGTTGCTACGGTTAATCGGCGAGGAGATGGGTGCAACCGTTCGCGGTGTAATTCATACGGCGGAGGCGTTGAGCGTTGGTAAGTGTGGCTTAAGGGAGGAGGCGGATTAGTGCTCCACGCCGGCAGTTAGCCTTTCCGGCCTGCTTGCCAAGTGGGGGGTTCCAAAATAAACTGTATGAATATACAGTTATCTAAGCATCCCCCTATGGCACTTGCTCCCTTATACGGCCACGGCATCAGCTGTGGCTTCCCTTCACCTGCAGATGATTTCAAAGAAGCCGCACTCAGTCTCGATGACCATCTGATCACCAAGCCGTCAGCAACCTACATGGTCCGTGCCAATGGCGATTCTATGGTGAATGCTGGCATTCATGATGGCGACCTGTTGATTGTCGATCGCTCCCTGACGCCTGTACATGGGGATGTAGTCGTGGTGGCCCTGGATGGGCAGCTTACCTGCAAGATTCTGGACCGGCGACGGGGCCGACTTCTGCCGGCAAACTCCAACTATTCGGCAATTCCTATCTGGGAGGGGCAGGAGTTGATTGTGGAGGGGGTGGTTAAGGCGTCAGTCCGTTGCCATCGGGCAATCTGAGAGGCCCTATTCTGAGAGCCCCTATTTGGGGGCTACTTTCGTTAAGCCCCTACTTAATGTGCGCCAACGTCAGGGTGTTCTTACTGCAAGATGCCGGCCTTTGATGGGTGGGGAGTATTCATAGGGCGCTGAGCAGGATGATCGAGCGAGCAGGGGGTAGCTAGTGGCTTGAAGGCGTCAAGCTTTCAGTTGGTATAAAGGATAGGGGATCAAGGTTGCTATTTTTAAGTAGCAAGGGGGTAAAAATCTAGGGGGGGGGATGGGAGTTTTTGAGAGGTGCACCATCTTTACACCAAATTGACCATAACTCATTGATTTGTAAGAGAGTTATGGTGCCCAGGAGAGGACTTGAACCTCCACGACCGTTAGGTCACTAGCACCTGAAGCTAGCGCGTCTACCAATTCCGCCACCTGGGCAAATCAACGTGTGCTCCGTTGAGGACGCGAACTATAGAGATCCGTTGGAAAGGTGTCAACGGGTTCACTGCGGTTTTTTCAACATTTTCCAAGAAGGTCTGGAAATGTGCTGAAATCGCTTATAATGCGTTCAACAGCGGCGAAACATTGAACAAAAAGCTTTCTATCTCTGCCGTCTGCCTTTGACCGGATAACCTCCGGAAGCCGCCCACCCTCGGCGGTTACCCCAACAACGGATGCTGTTTTGACACAAAAAATTACTTCAGAGCCCCTCAATGCTGATCCCCATGCCCAGCGTGAGGCGGAGAAATATGAAAAGCCAATCCCCAGCCGCGAATACCTGTTGCAGCTACTAGAGCAGCAAGCGGGGCCCGTGCCCTGGGAGTTTGTTGCGGATCTGCTGGAACTGGAGGATGAGGACCGCCGCGAAGGGGTACGTCGGCGCCTTATCGCCATGTCCCGGGATGGCCAGATCGCCAGCAATCGCGCCGGTGACTTTGGAGTATTAGATAAGATGAGTCTGGTTCGAGGCCGAGTAATTGGCCACCGCGATGGTTTTGGATTTGTTGTTCCCAGTGATGGCGGTACCGATCTCTACCTGTCCCACCGACAGATGCGCAAGGTGTTTGACGGTGATGAAGTTCTGGTGCGGGAAACTCCCGAAGGTTTTCGCGGCAAGCGTGAAGGCGCCGTGGTACGGGTGATTAAACACAACACCGAGCAGCTTGCGGGCCGTTTATATCTGGAAAATGGGATTTGCTTTGTGCGGCCCGATAACCCGCGGGTGAACCTCGATGTGATGGTGGCAGCGGAAGACACAGCTGGTGCCGAGCACGGTCAGTATGTGGTGGTGAAGATTGTCACCCAGCCGGGGCGCGATCGCGTACCGCAGGGGAAAGTGCTGGAGGTCCTCGGTGACCATCTTGCACCGGGAATGGAGATCGATGTCGCGATTCGCAACTACGGAATCCCCCATGTTTGGCCCACCGCTCTACAGTCCGAAGTGGATGCTATTGCCGACGAGGTGCTGGAAGACGATAAGAAAGCGCGGGTAGATCTGCGCCAGTTGCCTCTGGTCACCATCGATGGTGAAGATGCGCGGGATTTCGATGACGCCGTGTACTGTGAGCTGTTGCCCGATAACACCTGGAAGTTGTTGGTGGCCATTGCCGATGTGTCTCACTACGTACGGCCAGGTTCGATTCTGGATGAGGAAGCCCATAGCCGCGGCAATTCGGTTTATTTTCCCGATTTCGTGGTACCCATGTTGCCCGAGAAACTATCCAACGGGCTCTGTTCGCTCAATCCTGAGGTGGATCGATTATGTATGGTGTGCGAAATGCACATCGATCGTCGCGGTGAGATTAGCGATTTCCGCTTTTTCGAGGGGGTGATGCGCAGTCATGCGCGGCTGACTTATACCCAGGTCGGTGAAGTATTGGAGGAGCGGGACAATCGCGACAGCGGTCTGCGCAAACAGTACGCCGCATTGGTTCCGCACCTGGATAATCTGCACGACTTGTACCTGGCGCTGCGCAGTGCCCGTGATCGACGTGGGGCTATCGACTTCGAAACCACCGAAACCCGAATCCTGTTTGACCGCGAGCGCAAGATCGAGCGCATCGTGCCGATTACACGCAACGATGCGCACAAGTTAATCGAAGAGTGCATGCTGGCGGCGAATGTCTGTGCGGCCAACCTCATGGAGCTGTCGAAATTACCGGCGCTATTCCGTGTGCACGATGCGCCTAAAGAGGAAAAACTCAGCAACCTGCGCGAGTATTTGGGCGAGTTGGGCCTGCGCCTACCCGGTGGGGCTGAGCCTCAACCGGCGGATTTTCAGGCTCTATTAGAGCAGGTCGAGGGACGTGCCGATGCGCATATTATTCAGGTCATGTTGCTGCGCTCTATGAATCAGGCGGTTTACCAGCCGGAAAATAGAGGCCACTTTGGTTTGGATTATCGCGCCTATGCGCACTTTACCTCGCCGATTCGCCGCTACCCAGATTTGTTGCTGCACCGCGCGCTGCGCTGGCTGATCCGCAATGGCAGCGCCAATGAGCCTGCAGTGGCGCAGAAGATTCACGTCGTACCCGGTGCCAAGCCCATCGATCAGCAGAAAATTCTGCCCTACGACATGCCGGCGATGTTACAGCTTGGTGAACAGTGTTCCATGACCGAGCGTCGCGCCGACGATGCCACCCGGGATGTGGTCAGCTGGCTCAAGTGCGAATACCTGCAGGACCATGTGGGTGAGGTTTACCCGGGTGTCATTAGTGCTGTCACGGGGTTTGGCTTATTCGTGGAACTGGATAACCTCTATGTTGAGGGACTAATTCACGTCACTGCGTTGCCAAAAGACTATTATCGCTTCGAACAGGCGCACCAGCGTTTGATTGGAGAGCGTAGCGGCAAGCGTTACCACCTCGGTGACTCGGTTGCCGTCCAGGTGGCGCGGGTCGACCTCGATGAGCGCAAAGTTGATTTTATTCTTGAAGAACTTGTACCGCGCAATAAAGCAGCGCGGACGAAAGCAGAGACTACGAAAGTAAGTTCTCGCGCAATGGAGATGGCCGTGGAGCACCAACAGGAACGCGAGCGCCGCGGTAAGCAAGAAAAAGAGAGTGGCAGTAAGTCTCGTGCCAATCCATGGGGCAAGCGCGCGGAAACCTCAGAGGAAGTTGCGCCGATCCGCAAACGTAAAGTTGGTTCCAAAGAAGCCGTTGTTGTGGAAGATTCTGCACAGGAAAAGCGCCCGGCGGAGCAAAAAGAGTCGAGTGACAAAGCTGAACAACAAAAGGCTGATGCTCCGGCAAAGCGCCGTGGCAGTAAACGCACCCCGCCGCGTAAGGGAGGTAAACGCCCGGCGGTAGCTGCGCGCAAGGCTGCGCAAAAAGTAGATAAAGACAAGACGCGCAGCGGCAAAGTCAAAAAGAAGAAAAAAACTTCTTCTAACAGTAAAAAGAAAAAGTGATTGAGGAATACATTGAGCCAAGAATTGGTGTACGGCCTGCACGCGGTGCAGGCGCTTTTAAAGGGTTCTCCACAGAATGTGCAGGAGCTGATGTTATTGCGCGGACGCAAGGATCAGCGTTTGCAGAAAATTATTTTGCAGGCGGAGAAAAATGATATTGCCCTGAGCTTCGTTGACCGGCGCACTTTGGATGACAAAGTGGAAGAGGGTGCGAATCATCAGGGTGTAGTGGCACTCTGTGTCGGTAAAACCAAAGTCCATGATGAAAAATTTCTGTTGGAATTACTCGAGCAGCTTGATCAACGGGCCGAGGCGCCTTTCCTGTTGATATTGGATGGTGTCACTGATCCCCATAATCTGGGGGCCTGCTTGCGCTCTGCTGAAGCCGCCGGGGTACACGCCGTTATTGCGCCAAAGGATAAATCTGCGGGCCTTACGCCCACCGCGCGAAAGGTGGCTTGTGGCGCAGCGGAGGTTTTGCCCTTCGTCACAGTGACTAATCTCGCGCGTACCCTGCAGCAATTACAGCAAGCCGGGGTATGGATATTTGGCGCGGCTGGTGAGGCCACTCAGAATGTTTATCAGTCTCAGTTAACGGGCCCTATGGCTCTGGTGATGGGAGCCGAGGGCAGTGGTCTGCGCAGATTGACCCGAGAGCACTGTGACCATCTGATTAAAATTCCCATGGCCGGTGAAGTCAGCAGTCTTAATGTCTCTGTCGCTACCGGAGTCTGCCTATTTGAGGCGGTGCGCCAGCGCGGCGGCTGATTTTCTTTCCGAGTTTAATCCGGCTTCGCGACCCGGTGTTTACTGACGCCGGGTCGTGTATTGGCCCGGCGTAGCTTTTCACGTACAAATCCCTTTCACTGCTCCTCCCCAGCGAATTACTGCTAGATTTTTTCTCACTGCCATCATGTGGTTTCACTGTGCAGTTTTCATTTTATTTATGTCGCGAGTAGAGAAAAACTTGCGGACACCTTTTCCCTAATTTCCGGGAGTAGTGGTTTGTACGCCTGGCCCTCCAAATTACTGCTGCGGCGATCGAGTGGTGCTCGCTTTGCCGAATTCGTTCACCCACATATCCGTCAGCTCTATCGTATGGCCTATCGTTGGACCCGAAATCGAGAAGAGGCCGAAGATCTCGTACAGGATGTACTGGCCAGTTTGTTGGCGCGATCAGTGGCATTGGAAAAAATTGAGCGCCTGGGTCCCTGGTTAATCAAGGTGCTTTATCACCGTTATGTCGACCTCTACCGCAGGCGTCGCATCTCACCAATTGATTCTGAGGTCGATTGGCAAGAGGCGGCAGGCAGTGTATTTGAAGAGGAGCCCTATGCGCGGGTGGAAACTCAGCGCCTGTTGCTACAAGCCTTATCGACCTTAGAAGCGGGATGGCGCGATGCTGTTTTACTGCACGATGTGGAGGGCTATTCAGTACTGGAGGTGTCGGACATTTTGGATGTCAATGTGGGTACAGTGAAGTCGCGCTTGCATCGCGCACATAAAAAATTAAAAAAAATACTGGGCGAGGGAACCTATAGCGAGAGTCAGCCGTGTTAATGATTAGAGGAAACGGCAATGCTAAAAAATGACTTGGCAGATTTTTCAAGTGATGCGGATTTGGAGAGGCAGCTCAGGTGTCTGCCGGTTGAGGAGCCCGGCGATGATTTAGAAGAGCGCATTTTGGCATCCTTATTTGCTCGTCAGGAGGCACATGCTGCGTATTCTGCAAAGCGCCTCTCCGGTGGTAAATACCCGAAGCTGGGACAGCTGGCGGTAGCCGCTAGTTTTCTTCTAGTCATTACATTGGTAGCGCTGTTCGCCCCCTCAAAAAATTTGTTATCGGAAGTCGCATCGGTTTACACACCCGCGCATTCCAATCGGGCTCATACACAAGCGGCGACTTCACGGCCAGTGCATTTTGTGCTGCATAGTGGCCGGTCCATGCCGGGCGCGGTAATCCGGATAATCCTACCGGAGAATGTACGTCTCGAAGGGTATGCGAGCAGACAGGTATTGCAATGGCAGACGGATATTGCGGTTGGAAGTAACCGCCTGTCACTACCGGTGAAAGTTCTCGGCGATAGAGACGCGGGGGAGATATTGATTGAAGTGGAATATGGCGGGGCGAGTAAGCGCATGCGACAACGATTAACGCATTTGTGAACTCAACACCTCCCGCCGTATTGAATGGCAATGTACGTCACAACTTAGAGGTAACCAAGCGATGTGGAAACAGGGAATATTGGCGGCGAGTGTCGCTGCGACAGTGCTGTGCACCGGACCACTAATGGCACAGGAAATGCCTGAAGATCTGGATGTCACTTTAACCGTGGTAGAGGAGGACCAAGATGCGCTGGATGTGGTGAATAACATAGAGTTGCCGCCGGATCTGCAAGAAATTGCCGAGGAAACCATGGCCGCGGTGATGGAGGCGATGGCTTCCTCAGGGATGGGGGCCGAGCACAGCGAGGAAATTGAGGCGAAGATGCATGAGGCTATCGCGCGGCACCAGGAAATTATGGCCAGTGCGCGTCTCTCAGCGGAAGCGGCTAGGGAAGAGGCCATGCGAACAGCCGAGGTCGCCAGGGAAAATATCGAAGAAGCTGTGAAAAGTGCTATGAATGGTGCCGATATTCAGGGTGTGATCGAGCAAATGATGCAGGATATCTTGAGTAGTTTGCCAGTTGATATTCGCGATCAGATTTCAATGGAGCTCGATGGAATTTTGGGGCAAGTTCAGGAGGATTTACCCGATGGCCCGGATGCCTAACTGACGGATACGAAAAAACTTGATGACAGGGAATGTTTAGGAGTAATCCACAGTGCAACATGGGCAGATCGGAACAGTACTAATCACACTGATGGTATTGATACCTTCAGTATCTATGGCGGCGGATTCCTTTAGCGAGGCGACGGAGGCTTTTAAGCAGGGAAAATACCGTAAGGCGCTAAAGTATTTTGAGGCTGAGCGTGAGTCTGGCAATAACTCGGCAAAGATCAGATATAACACCGGCGTTACCCTGATGAAACTCGAGCGTTATTCAGAGGCCACGATTTATTTTCTCGGCTTGCTGAATGACGCTCGCTGGCGAGATCTGGCCCACTATAACCTGGCCATTGCTGCGGAGCGCAGTAAGCGAGAGCTGGTTGCGCTCAAACACTATCGTATTGTGCGGGAGGGAGCGGCCAGTGAAAAACTGCGAAACATGGCCGCTCGCCGCCTGCGTTTACTTGCCGATGCACATCGCGGAGAACAGGATAAACCCTGGTTGGCTACGGTTAGTTTGAGCGCCGGCCATGATGACAACGCTTATGCGTTGCAAAATGAATTGCTGGAAGAATCCTCAATCGGCGATGACAACTTCGCAGAATTTTTTGCCTGGGGGCAATATCGTTTTAGCGGATCGCAAGCAAATGGATGGCGGGTGCACGGTTACGGGTTTGGGCGGAAATATAAAGAGTATGAGAATCTTGATCTAGCCAGTGCCCGTGCAGCGTTTTCCCGAGATCAGCAGCGGTTTGGTTGGGCGACAGAGTTGGGCCTTGCGGCCGAGATGGTGACGCTGGGAGGAGAGTCTGTCACCCAGCAGGTGCGGTTACTTGCCAAGGCCTCAAAAAATTGGGGGCACTCAAAAGTAGCTATTTCCTACAGCCCAGGATACTACATTGGTGGCGATGAATATGCTTACCTGGATGGTTGGCGCCAGTTTTTTGATGTGAGCTGGCAGCGTGTATTATTTTCTGCCGAGGCTTCCATTTTTTATCGTTTCGACTACAGCGATCGCGAAGGTCAAGTGAAATCCCAGGGGGATTACTATAGCTATTCTCCTGCCCGACACTCCTTGGGTGGGGCCCTGGCCTGGAACCTCTCTGCTAAGTGGAATTTTTCTACCGGCTTGGAGTATCGCAGTAGTCTCTATAACGAAAAAAATCGTATTACTGACAATGAAAGCAATATAGATTTTTACTACAGGGAGGCTGATAGGGTGAGATCTTGGTTGGCGGCAAAACTTAGAATTACTCCAGATTTTCACGTCAATGGAAAATATCAGTATATTGATAATAGTGAAAACCGGGACTTGTATTCCTATAGCAAAAGCGAGTTTAGTCTTGGTGTTGCTTATGTCTTCTGAGAGGAAGATAGAGAATCTAATCAATTTATAAATTACTTGGCGTTAGTGATGACTTTTTTCTAGGGAAAGTCATCACTAGTTTCAGCAGCTATCTTGATCAAAACTTAAAAAACGCTGCTGAGAAACGCTTAATTTCTGTATTCGCTCAAGGGGGAACCTCTCTCTAAAACGAACACTTCACTATTTAAGTAATCATAATCCAGCGGGTGATCAAATATTCCAACGGGGATTTTGTTTTTTAGAACGTCTTTCGATAAATGGTTAAATAGGGCATAGCTCGATTGGAATGGTGCTGCTCCATAACTCAATCTGCGAATGCCCGCTGTGTAGAATTGCGTCGGCGCCTCCATTCCAGGTAGCAACATTAAGTTGAGCGGGATAGTGATTTTCTTTGCAAGGCGCTGAGCCTCCGCCAGGGAGGTTAAACCCGGGATAAATCCTCCATTCGCACCGGCATTTTGATAGTGCAATAATCTTTGTATCACTTCACTGAGCGAATCTTCACTCTCATTTCCCCTGTTTAGGTATACGTCAGTCCGCGCATTAATAAAAAGTGATCGCCCCTGTAAGGCAGATCGAATGGATCGGATTTTTTCGCACAGCAATTGCGGGCTCCCGTTGCCATCCTCGATATTAATCCCTACGACACCGAGATCGCTCAAAGTTTTGACCAGCTCGGCTACCTGAATGGGGTCGGAGCTGTATCCATCTTCTATATCTATGGATACCGGTATCCGGGAAACACGCAAAATACGCTGAATGGCTCCGAGGTGTTCCGATACAGGCAGGCTGCCGCCATCCGTATAACCGAGTGACCAAGCGACCGCGGCGCTACTGGTGGCCAGAGCGGAGGCACCAACTGCCTGGCAAAGCAGCGCGCTGGCGGCATCCCAGATATTGGGCAGAATGAGCACCTGGTTACCTTGATGCAAAGTTTCGAATTGCTTGAAATGGTCAGTAGTCATCGAATTCCCCAGGCGATCGTTTATTGGTTTAGCTTGCTGGAAGACAAGTTACTTCCGACCTGTTGTGGATACTGGCCAGAATCGGAAGCGAACAGAAAATGACTGGGCGGAACGATGAAGGTCGCAGAGGGTGTCGCGGCAAAGAAAGCATTAAGGATGTGTTGATCATTAGAGGTCATCGCCTGGCGCCAGGGGAGCCGTTTTCAGTTCGAGATGGCGGGTTGCTGGGTCAGCCAACTGTCCACTTCGGCGACGATTGGGCGCGGATTTTTTATCCAGCTTAGATGCGGATTGCCTATAGGGTGCGTGGCAGCCATCTCTCGGGTTTCGCCATCCATAATCGCAGCCAGTCTGCGGGCTGCTTCTAGCGGTGCGAAAGGATCACCGGCCAGGGCGATATGCAGTGTGGGTTGGTCACTGGCTTTGCGTTCAATAAACTGTTTTTCCGGGGAAAAATGGCCGCTGAAGATCGCGCTGGCCCAGTCCTGCATCAGCTTGCGCGCTTCGCGCCAGCCAAAGCCCATTCGCGCGCCGGGGAAATAGCCCAGCACGCTCGATGTGGCACTGGCAATCGCGGCGAAAGTCAGCAGGGCATAGCGCTGTAGCCCGTGCCAACTGCGGTGATCGACATGTCCTGAAGCAATGGTCACCACTTTGGCGTTGCCGGTCAGGCCCGCGCGCGCCGCCAGGGTGCTGGTTTGGCCGCCGATGCTGTGGCCGAGAATCAGGGCCGGGCCGGCGGGGAAGGACTGCTCTAGCAGCTTCAGTAGCTGCGGGATAAATGTGAATACCAAATCGTCGTAACCGTAGTCGGCACTGCGGCTTGGTTTTGGCAGGCTGTCGCCTGTACCCGGTAGCTCGGTGATGGCGGTGCTGTAGCCGAGTCGCTGTAGCTCTTCGAGCAAAAGTCGGTAGCGATTGGCCGGTACCCCCATGGCGGGAATGACCAGGACGAGAGGGCTTTCGCCATTGTGAAAAGTGGCGACTGGCACCTGGAAGGCGCCAAATGTGAGATTGTGGATTTCTTGGGGCACGGTACTTCTCCCTGCAACTGGTGGCACTATATGCCAGCACAGTGGTGAAAACCCATGACCAGATCGCACACTTCAGTGGCTTAATCCACGCAAGCACCGCCCCCGCTCGCGCATAACATCGATTGATACACCGATTAATTGATCAATTTGCAACCGGGTTGGCGACGGCATCGGCCTAGATGAAATTGATCAACTTGCAACCAATCCCGCAACTGCCTAGAATACGCCGCCCGCAATGGGCTCGGTATCACCGCGCCTGTTGTACTCCTTGCCTCATCGGACTGTCCGGGAGGCTGATTAACCCGTAAGGAGCTAAAATGCGTCATTACGAAATTGTATTCCTGGTTCATCCGGACCAGAGCGAGCAGGTACCTGGCATGGTGGAGCGTTACACCGCTGCCATCAAGGACACTGGTGGTGAAGTTAACCGCCTGGAAGACTGGGGCCGTCGCCGTCTGGCTTACCCGATCAACAAGATCCACAAAGCTCACTACATTCTGATGAATGTTGAGTGCACTGAAGAAGCTCTGGAAGAGCTGACCACCAACTTCCGTTACAACGATGCGGTTATCCGTAATCTGGTAATCCGTGAAGACGAGGCGATCACCGATGAGAGCCCGATCATGAAAGCGGAAAAAGAAAGCCGTGAACGCAAGGCCGCCCGTGCAGAGCGCACTGAGCGTCGCGAGCGCACCGAGGAAGACAAGCCTTCCTCCCATGCCGCGGAAGAATCTTCCGATAACGCTGAAAGCGAAGAGTAAGGGGATAATCAGATGGCACGTTTTTTCCGTCGTCGTAAGTTCTGCCGTTTCACCGCGGAAGGTGTTAAGCGTATCGACTACAAAGATCTCGATACTCTGAAAGCCTACGTTTCTGAGACTGGCAAAATTGTACCGAGCCGTATCACCGGCACCAAAGCCAAGTATCAGCGTCAGCTGGCCACCGCGGTCAAGCGTGCACGCTACCTGGCACTGCTGCCGTACACGGACAGCCACGAAGTTTAAGCCGCAGTTTGCTTAGACTCATTAATAGAGAAGCTATCTAGATATGCGCGCCGTAGCTGAATTTATTATGCGCGGGCGCGTGCGGGCGGTAGTCCTCACCATGGTGGGGATACCGCTGATAAGCCCGGCAATCCTCGCTCTGGTGAGCTTGCGCCGCGGCGGCAGCGAAGGCCTGATGGTATTGGCCTGGGCGCTGTTGCCGATCGTCGTTATGGGTATGAGTGGCCATGTGCCACCCCTGGTGACCGGCATATCCGCCGGCCATTTCGCCGCAGTATTCTGCGGTGCCGTGGCGCTGCGCAGCCGCCGCTCATGGGTTGCCGCTCTGCTTGCAGTAACGGCGGCCTCGGCGGTGGGTATACTGCTCACCTCGGCTTTCAGTGGCGGCTTGCTGCAGGGCTTTATGCAGGCGCTTGAAAGCGCCGCGCAACAGCCCAACACTGTGCCGATGGAAGAGCTCAAGCAGGTGTTCTCAGGCGAGTTGCAGATTACTGGATATCTGAGCCTGATATCGGCGATGAGCGCCACACTGGCTTTGGTCTTGGGGCGCTACTGGCAGGCGCTGTTGTATAACCCCGGCGGTTTTCGCCAGGAGTTTCATCAGCTGCGTATGCCTCGGTGGCTGGCGGCACTAAGCATGCTGCTTTGGGTGTTGAGTCTGGTAACCCCAGGCTACGCCTTTTGGGGCGCCGTCATCGCCTTTCCGATGGTGGTGGCGGGCATTGCTCTGATTCACTGGCTGGTCGCCAGTCGCGGTTGGGGGATAGGTCCCCTGGTGGCGATGTATGTGATGCTGGTGATCGGTGGCCTGCCCCTGGCTGGATTCCTGTGTGGCCTGGCTCTGGTAGATAGCTGGATAGATATTCGCGGGCGCTCCACAAAATAGGCGCTCTCGCACAATACAAAATTGAGGAAACCGAGATGGAAGTTATTCTGCTCGATAAAGTAGGCAAACTGGGCAACGTGGGTGACCGCGTTGACGTAAAAGCCGGTTTTGGCCGCAACTTCCTGCTGCCGACTGGTAAAGCAATTCCGGCTACTGCAGCCAACGTTGCTGAGTTCGAAGCCAAGCGCGCTGAACTAGAAGCCGCGGCTGCTGCCAAGCTGGCAGAAGCCGACAGCCGTGCCACCAAGCTGGCTGGCCTGGTTGTTACTATCGCTGCCAACGCCGGTGACGAAGGTAAACTGTTCGGTTCTATCGGCACTCGCGACATCGCTGAAGCGATTACCGCTGGCGGTGTTGAAGTCGCTAAGGCTGAAGTGAAGCTGCCGGAAGGTGCTCTGCGCGAAGTGGGTGAGTAC
Source organism: uncultured Microbulbifer sp. (assembly GCF_947498635.1). Lineage (GTDB taxonomy): Bacteria > Pseudomonadota > Gammaproteobacteria > Pseudomonadales > Cellvibrionaceae > Microbulbifer > Microbulbifer echini. The sequence continues at coordinate 48,468 of NZ_CANMKV010000007.1, forward strand.
GAAGTAGACGTACAGCTGCACTCCGACGTGACTGCTGTAGTTAAAGTCGTAGTCGAAGCCGAATAAGGTTTTGCCGACAAGCAGTTGGTGCCATAGGCGCCAGCCGCGCTACAATCGGGCGCTGTACCCCACCGGGTCAGCGCCTGTTTTGTTTCTGGTATCCAGTAAAGCCCCATGATCGACGAATATCCCACGCCGCAAGAAGATATCCACAGTGAGGAGAGCTCTCCACTGCCGCATTCGGTAGAGGCGGAGCAGTCCGTGCTCGGTGGTCTGATGCTTGACCCGGGGCGCATCGATGCCGTTGCTGAGCAGTTGAGTGAAGAGGACTTCTTCACCGCCAGTCACCGCAAGATATTTGCGGTGATGGGTGAATTGAGCAATGGCGAGCAGCCTCTGGATATCGTTACCCTCGCCGAAGGGCTCGCCAGTCGCGACCTGCTCGGTGAAATAGGCGGTCCGGCCTATTTGGCGGAGCTGGCCGAAAACACCCCCTCCGCCGCCAATATCGTTGCCTACGCCAAGATCGTGCGCGAGCGCTCGATGTTGCGCCAGCTGATCGCCGCTGCCGGTGAAATCAGCCGCACTAGCTTCAATCCGGGCGGTCTCGCCTCCGCCGACCTGCTGCAGATGGCCGAGCGCCGCGTGGCGGAAATCGCCGAAGGGCGCGCCAAAGAGGGCGGCTTTGTCGGTGTGGATACCCTGCTGAAAAAAACCGTCGAGCGCATCGATGAGTTGTTCAAAACCGAGGGGGATATCACCGGCCTCAGTACGGGCCTCACCGAGCTGGACCAGCGCACCTCGGGTTGGCAGCCGGGCGAACTGGTGATCCTCGCCGCGCGCCCCTCCATGGGCAAGACTGCGCTGGCATTAAATTTTATTGAGAGCGCCATGCTGGTACAGGAGCGCCCGACTCTGGTATTCAGTATGGAGATGCCGTCGGACAGCCTGGTCATGCGGATGCTGTCTTCTATTGGCCGTATCGATCAGGGTCGTATCAGGAACGGCAAGCTGCAGGAAGAGGATTGGCCCAAGCTCTCCAGCGCCGTACAGAAAATGAAGGGCAAGGCCCTATACATTGACGATACCCCGGCGCTCAGCCCCAGTGAGGTACGCGCGCGCACCAAGCGCACGGTACGCGACCACATCAACAAACTGATGCGCGAAAATCCGCGTATGAGCCGCGAGGATGCCGAGGCCAAAAGTTTGCCTGCCATGATCATGGTGGATTACCTGCAGCTGATGCAGGTGAAGGGCTCTACCGAGGGACGTACCCAGGAGATCTCAGAGATCTCGCGCTCTCTCAAGGCGCTGGCGAAAGAATATGAGTGTCCGGTAATCGCCCTGTCGCAGCTCAACCGCGGTGTGGAGCAGCGGCCCAACAAGCGCCCGATGAACTCGGATCTGCGCGAATCCGGAGCGATCGAGCAGGACGCGGATGTAATTCTGTTTATCTACCGCGATGAGTACTACAACGAGGACAGCCCGGATAAGGGGTTGGCCGAGCTGATTATCGGTAAGCAGCGTAACGGTGAGATCGGTACTTGCCGCGCGGCGTTTATCGGTAAGTACACCCGCTTCGATAACTTGGCACCGGAATACTATCAGGGCGAGTAAGCCGCTCCCCGCCTCGGGTTAAAGCCACCGCCAGCCACGCTATTGGCTGGACACAGGGAGAGTCGCACCTTGCTGTCAGAGCAGAAAATTCGCGCCCTGGTGCTGCAGCGCCAGTTTATCCACAGCCCCTGGACCGAGGGGCTCTCCGGGTTACTAGAGCATTTGGGCGCGCTGCAATTGGATGCCATCCAGCGTATTACCCGCGCCCACCACCACCAGCTGTTCAACCGACTACCGCACTACCGCGAGGTACACCTGGCCGAGGCGGAGCAGCGCCGTGAAATTTTTGAGTACTGGTCCCACGCCGCCGCCTACCTGCCCATGGCGCACTACCGCTACGCGCGTGTGCGCATGGAGCGTATCCGCGCCGGCCAGCGGCATTGGTACGAGAAAAATGCCAAGCTGTGTCGCTATGTGCTCGACCGGGTGTGTTCAGAGGGGCCGCTGCGCGCCAGCGATTTCGTACGGACCAAAAGCGGTTGGTGGGCGTGGTCCGACGAGAAGAAAGCCTTGGAACAGCTGTTTCACGAGGGTGAGCTCATGGTCAGCCACCGCGAGGGTTTCCAGAAAGTCTTTGATCTGCCCGAGCGAATATTGCCGGCAAAATTGCCTACCAGCGCTGCTTCAGAGCTCGACTACGGCTGTCACTTGGTGCGCACCTTTTTGGGGTGCCAGGGGATTGGTCGGGCTGAGGAAATTGCCTACTTGCGCCGCGAAGACAAGCCTTTGATACAGCGGGCTGTAGAGGCCATGCTGGCGAGTGGTGAGCTGTCCCCGCTGGGGAAGGAGCTGATATTGACCGAACAGCTGGAACAGGGGCCCGCTAGGGTATCGCGCAAAGTGCGCCTGCTATCGCCATTCGACCCGTTGATATTGCAGCGCAAGCGCCTGCGCCGACTGTTTGAGTTTGAGTACCAGTTGGAATGCTATGTACCCGCGGCCAAACGTCGCTATGGCTATTTTTGCCTGCCAATTTTATATGCAGACCGCTTTGTGGGACTGGTGGACTTAAAGGCCGATCGGGAGGTTGGGGTGTTGCGTATAGAGAGCCTGCATTGGACAGAAAAGCCCGGTACCTCGCTCGAAGCGAGCTTTCACCGGGCTCTTGGGCAGTTCGCCCGTTTTCACGGGCTGGAAAGCAAAGCGCGGCTTACAGCTTGACCACCACATAGACTTCGCGGCCATCGCGTTGGGTGGGCATAAAGTAATTGCCGCCATAGCGGTAGTACTGGATGCCGTTAATCATTTCAGCGGTGTAACCCGTTGGCAGAGTCTCCACTACCTGGCCGGGCTGGAAACCGTTGGGGCCAGGGTTCGGCGTCGTGGGAATGGTTGCCGGTGCCGGAGCTGGAACTGTGACAACTGGGGCTGGAGCGGGAACTACGGCCACCGGTGCGGGAGGCGCAACCACAACATAGGAGCGGTTGGCGGGTATCCACTGATAATAAGAGTCGGCGTATTGGTAGTAGGTCAAACCGCCCACCTGTACTGGCACAGCACTTGCTGGCAGAGTCACTACAGAGGCGCCCAGCGGCGCACTGACCACCACATAACCCCTGGGGCTGTGGCGATAGAAATGACCACCGTGATAATAATAGGGGCGTCCGCCAACGGCGACGCGCACATGCTCTCTGGGCAGTGTCGCGGCGATAAAGCCGATAGAAACACGGGGGCCGCGATAGTGTCCACGGTGGTGGTGGCGGTGATTGTCCCCACGTTCGTATCCACGCGCATCGGCAGATGGGCTAAAGGCAAAGGCCGCCAGTGCAATGAAGGCACCGGCGCCCAGAACTAGGTTCAGTTTATTCACAGTCTCTCCAGCGAAGTGATTACTCACATCTGCATACTAACCCTTATCCTGACAGCAAAGACAGGTGAATTGGTTAAGAATTGTCAAAGCGCTGGAGTGTGGAGGATTGGTCAGCGATTGCGCTGGATAATACCCATCAGCTTGTACATCAATTGTGCAGCGGCGAAGTCATAGGCGTGAAAGCCTTCAATCGGCGCAAATTCCAGCACGTCGAAGCCGATAATCTCTCTTTGCCGTGCAACAGATTCGAATAGATTGAGGGTCTGATACCAGCCCAGGCCTCCGGGTACTGGGGTGCCGGTGGACGGGAAGACCGAAGGGTCCATGCCGTCGATATCCAGGGTAAAGAAGACCTTTTTGGGGAAGTTATCCGGTAGCTGGAATTCCTGCACGTTGTTGGGCACCAGCTGGTGGGCATCCAGGAAGCCTACGTCATAGTCCTTGCGCGCCTGCACTTCCTCTTCGCAGTAGGCGCGGATACCCAGCTGGAACAGCGGCACGCCGGCCTCCACGACCAGGCGCATCACGCTGGCGTGGCTGTGTTTGTAGCCCTCGTAGCGATCGCGCAGATCGGCATGAGCATCAATTTGAACCACGCCGAAGTCGGTCTCCCCGGCGTCCAGCAATCCCTTGATAAGGCCCCAGGTCACCGAGTGTTCACCGCCGATACCTACCGGCATCTTACCCAGTGCCAATACCTCTTTGGTGGCTGCGGCGATATTGTCCATCACCTGTTCGGCGGGTGCCGATACCGTTACCGGTGGCCGGGTGTAGATACCCAGTTTGCAAGGTGAGGAAAAATTGTCGTAGGTCTCCAGCTGCCAGGAGGCTTCGAGAATAGAGGCCGGGCCCTTGCCGGTGCCGCCGCCATAGGAGACGGTTTCTTCATAGGGGATGGGAATAATATGGAAAAGAGCATCTTCCGGCTTGGGTTGCTCAATCTCGGAGCCGAGGAAGATGGGGTAATCGTTTTCTGGCTGCATCTGCATATCCTCTGGCGATGGGGCGCTTGCGCGGCCCGCCGCCCGTATCTGTCTGGGTTGGGTTGGACTCAGGAGAGACGATCCTTGAAGTCCTCGTAGCCGAAGCGTTTGATTATCTTCAGGTCGTCAGTATCCGAGTTCCACAGGGCGATGGCGGGCAGGGGGATGCCGTTGAAGGTGTTGGTTTTTACCATGGTGTAGTAGGCCATTTCCTCGAATACCAGGCGTTCCCCCACCTTGAGTGGATTGTGGAAACTGTACTCGCCGATGCTATCGCCGGCCAGGCAGCTCTGGCCGCCCAGGCGATAGGTGTGGGGCAGCTCGCCGGGGCGCGCGGCGCCGGTAATTTGCGGGCGGTAAGGCATTTCCAGTACATCCGGCATATGGCAGGTAGCGGAAGCGTCGAGAATGGCTTGGTTTTCGCCGTTCCAGGCGGTGTCCACCACTTCTGACACGAGAATGCCGGAGAATAGGGAGATAGCCTCGCCGGGCTCCAGGTAGACCTGCACATCGTATTTGCCGGCGAAAGCGCGCACGGCCTGGATCAGTTCTTCCACCTGGTAATCGCGGCGGGTAATGTGGTGGCCGCCACCGAAATTGATCCACTCCATCTGCGGAATCAGGTCGCCGAACTTCTCTTCCACCGCGGCGATGGTGCGCTGTAGCGGTTTGAAGTCCTGTTCACACAGGGTGTGGAAGTGCAGGCCACTGATGCCCTCGAGGGATTCGCCGGCAAACAGTGAGCGCACAATACCGAGGCGCGAGCAGGCTGCGCAGGGATCGTAGAGATCGGTGTGACCCTCGGAGTGCTCGGGGTTGATACGCAGGCCGAAGCGCAGCCCCGGGCGCTGCTTTTGCATCTCCAGGCACAGCGCCCGGTAGCGCTTCCACTGGGCGAAAGAGTTGAAAATCACATGCTGAGCGAATTGCAGAATCTCGCGTAATTCGTCTTCTTTATAGCCGGCGCTGAATACGTGTACTTCTTTGCCCTGATCGCGGCCGCCGTATTCCTCAAAGCCGAGTTTCGCCTCGAAGAGGCCGCTGGCGCAGGTGCCGGACAGGTACTCTGCGACGATATGACCGGTGCTGAACATGGAAAAGGCTTTGAGCGCCGCCAGCACCTTGGCACCAGAGCGCTTTTGCACATCGGCGAGTAGAGCGAGGTTGTCGCGCAGGGCCGTTTCGTCAACTACGAAACAGGGCGAGGGTACGCGGTAGGGGTCGAAGTGGCCGAAGTAGTCAACGCGGGGAGTGAGGTCCATGGGGGGCAATATATCCTGCTGCGCGGGATGGGCGCGGGGCCCATCCCGAGGGGTGGAAAAGTGCGGTGTTTACCGGAAGGGTTTATCCAGCCAGGTTTCCTGCCAAGGCAGGCCGTACTGGTTCAGATCGTCCATAAAGGGATCCGGATCCATCTGCTCCATATTCCATACACCCGGCTTCATCCACTTGCCTTCCAGCATCATCTTGGCGCCGATCATCGCGGGTACGCCGGTGGTGTAGGAGATCGCCTGGGACTGAACTTCTTGGTAACAATCCTGGTGATCGCAAGTGTTGTAGACGTAGTAGATCTTCTCTTCGCCGTCTTTGCTGCCGCGGATAATGTTGCCGATGCAGGTCTTGCCTTTGGTTAGCGGGCCCAGGCTGGCGGGGTCCGGCAGAAGTTCTTTGAGGAACTGAATGGGCACGATCTGCTGGCCCTGGAATTCCACTGGCTCAATGCCGGTCATGCCGACGTTTTGCAGGACCTCCAGGTGCTTCAGGTAACTGTCGCCAAAGGTCATCCAGAAGCGTGCACGCTCGATTTCTGGGAAGTGCTTGGACAGGGATTCCAGCTCCTCGTGGTACAGCAGGTAGATATCCTTGTCGCCGATACCCTCGGGGAAGTTGAAGACGCGCTTTTCTTCCATGGGCTTGGTGGTGATCCACTGGCCGTTTTCCCAGTAGCGACCGTTGGCGGTGATCTCGCGGATATTGATTTCCGGGTTGAAGTTGGTGGCGAACGGCAGGCCGTGGTCACCGGCGTTACAGTCGAGAATATCCAGGGTGTGGATACGATCGAAGTGGTGTTTCTTGGCGTAGGCGGTAAATACGCTGGTGACACCGGGGTCGAAACCGCTGCCGAGCAGGGCCATCAGGCCGGCTTTCTCGAACTTCTCCTGGTAGGCCCACTGCCACTTGTACTCGAACTTGGCCTCTTCCGGCGGCTCGTAGTTGGCGGTGTCCAGGTAGTGCACGCCGGTTTCCAGGCAGGCATCCATGATGTGCAGGTCCTGGTAGGGCAGGGCCACATTAATTACCAGGTCCGGCTTTACTTTCTCGATCAGCTTGACCAGTTCGGGTACGTTGTCCGCATCGACCTCGGCAGTATCGATTTTGCGCGGTAGCATTTCCGCAATTTTGTCGCACTTGCTCTTGGTGCGGCTGGCGAGGGTGATATGTTCAAATACTTCCTCAACCTGGGCGCACTTGTGTGCGACCACCTGGCCGACGCCGCCGGCGCCGATGATCAGTACGTTGGCCATAAAGATCTCCTTAGTCTGCGGCGTTGACCGCCGCTATCGTCTTAAAGGCGCTGGCGCCTAATTTTTAACTTATTTTTCAAAATAGGTGTAACCGCTCATGCTGGCGGTGTAAGTGTGCAGTATTTGCTTGCGCTGGGCCGCGGTAATCAGCCCCTGCTTCACGGCGCGTTCCGCCAGTTGGCGGAAGCGCTCAAACAGCGCTTTAGGTTGGTATTCTACGTAACTCAATACATCGGAAATACTGTCGCCGTGAATTTCACGGCTGAAGTCGATACTGCCGTCTTCCTGTATGCGCACGCTCACCACATTGGTGTCGCCGAACAGGTTGTGCAGATCGCCGAGGGTCTCCTGGTAGGCGCCCACCAGGAAGGTGCCGAGAATATAGTCCTCGCCCTTTTTAAGTTCGTGAAGGGGCAGGGTCTTTTGTTCTTTTTCATGGCCGATAAAACGGTCGATCTTGCCGTCGCAGTCGCAGGTAATGTCGGCAATGATGGCGGAGCGGGTCGGCGCCTCGTCCAGGCGGTGGATCGGCAGTAGTGGGAACACCTGGTCGATAGCCCACATGTCCGGGATCGATTGGAATACGCTCACATTGGCGTAGTAGATATCCGAAAGGACCTCCGGCAGCGCCTGCAGATCCGCGGGTATGGCCTCGGCCTCATCCAGCAGTGCCCGAATTTCCTGAGCGCCCTGCAGGAACAGGTTTTCCGCATTGGCGCGCTCGCGCAGGCTCACCTGGCCGTGCAGGTACAGGGAGCGCAATTCGTCGCGGTAGTAGAGGGCATCGTTATAGCTTTCCTGCAGGTTTTTCGGGGTGATACTGCGCACCGCGTCCTGCAGGTTGAGCAACATCTGGTGGTCGCCATCACTGATCTTGGTGTGCTCCAGCTCTACCGGTTCGAAGCGGGTGGTGTCGAGCACATCGAATAAAAGTACCGAGGAGTAAGCCACGGTGGCGCGACCGGACTCGGTAATAATGACCGGGTGGGCCACGCCCTCGCTGTCGAGGGTGCCCATAATGGCTTCCACCACATCCACGCAATACTCGTCTAAAGAGTAGTTTTTCGAGTGGGTATAGTTGGTTTTGGTGCCGTCGTAGTCCACCGCCAAGCCACCACCCAGGTCCAGGTACCCCATGGGAGCGCCCTCCTCTACCAGGTCGGCGTAGTAACGGCAGGCTTCCAATACGCCTGTGCGGATATCGCGAATATTCGGCACCTGTGAGCCCAGGTGGTAGTGCAGCAGTTTGAGGCAGTCGAGCATATCGTGACTGCGCAGCTGGTCGACCATGGCGATCAGGTCATTACTGCCCAGGCCGAAAATACTGCGGTCGCCACTGGTTGCGTTCCAGTACCCGCCGACTTTGGAGGCGAGCTTTACCCGCGCGCCGATATTGGGGCGCACCTGCTCGCGCTCGGCACAGCGAATAATGGTTTCCACCTCCGAGGGGGTCTCCACCACGAAGAAGATCTGTACACCCAGACGCTGGGCCTGTAGACCGAGGTTAATAAATTCCTCGTCCTTGTAGCCGTTACACACAATCAGGGATTCGGTGTTATCCAGAATGGAGAGTGCCGCGATGAGCTCGGCCTTGCTGCCTGCTTCCAGGCCATGATTAAAGCGTCGACCGGCACTGGCGATCTCTTCGATTACCTGGCACTGCTGGTTCACCTTTATGGGGAAAACCCCGCGAAACACGTTGCCGTAGCCGCAGTCGTCGATGGCGCGGGCAAAGGATTCATTGATGCGGGCGATCTGTTCGTCGAGCAGGTTCTCAATACGCAGTAACAGCGGCATGCCCAGGCCGCGCTCGGTGGCGCCTCGGGCGATTTCCATCAGGGATACGCTGTGGGATTTGCCGTTTGGGCCTTCTACCAGTACTGAGACTTCACCGTTTTCATTCAAGTCGAAATAGCCGGCGCCCCAGTTGCGGATGCCGTACAGTTCGGCTGAATCTTCGCAGGTCCAGTTTTTTACTTGTTGCTGTTTCATGGCGCCTTTCCGTTGATCTGTGGCGGGCGCGAATCTTGGGCCCAGCAGGGCTGGAAAGCAATAACTATAGATAAAAAAACGCTATTTTTTACCGGTTAAAAAACTAAATATTTATTCGGTTTTTTGTGGGTTTCCTCGCCCTTTCCCGCTATTGAGTTTTTGTTCAGATTTTAGCGAAGAAATAAAAAAGCGGTCCGAAGACCGCTGAAGCGAGGGGGGATAAGCGTTACAGCAGGCCGGGATTTGGCACCACCCGGTAGCCGCGTCGCGCCTGGTCCCACTGGTAGTAGGTGTCGTAGGCCACATAGTAGTTGTAGCCGCCGACAACCACAGTCAAGGCAGAAGCCGGTAAGCTGTGCACTATGGCGCCGTGGGGCGGCCGGGTTACCACATAGCCGTGGGACGCTGGGCGGTAAAAAATGCCTTCGCTGTAATAAAAACCTGCCGCGCCGATACTCACGCTGACAATATTTTGCGGTAGGTGACGCCAGCGGTAGCCGTAGCCGTAATGCGCCGGACGCCAGTGGGGTCGGTGCCCGCGGTGGCCGTGGCGATAGTGGGGGCGATGTACCGCGCGGTGTTCGTGCCGATGCCCCTTGCGGTGCCCGCGGTTGTAGCCTTTGGAATAGCCATCTTTATAGGCGTGGCGAACCTCACGACGGTGTTTGCGCTCTTGCCTGCGCTCTTGCCTGCGCTCTTCTCTACGCTCTTGCCGGCGCTCCTGCCTGCGTTCTTCTCTGCGCTCTTGCTTGCGAAGCTGTCTTTCGTGCTCGCGGTTGTGGTGCTTTTTGTGGTGTTTATCGTGACCGCGCTCGAAGTGGCGCTGCTCGCGCTGAGCTCTTCCCTGCCCGTGTTGATCGTGGTCTATTGCACGTTGGTATCCCCGGTGTGCTTCGGAGAGAGCGGGGGTAGCTAGTAATAGCAGGCCCGCGGTGGCGATGGCAGTAGTGAGTTGTCTCATGGCAGCGCTCCCGAGCGCGGATGGCTCTTTGATATTGTTTAAGGGCTTTGTCTATGTTGGCGGGCAGTTTGCCTTGGCGGGCATGAACACTTCCTGAACTCTTTGCGGCGATGGTTCGTGCTGGAAATGTGCCGTGCGGAAGTGATGGGGGTGACCGGCAATCCGGTGTGTGGGTGACCGCTGTGGGCTGCCGCCGGCCTAGGCTGCCGGGGGAAAACCAGGCGATAGTGGCAGTTTCACTATGTTGAGACACCCGGTCTCAGCGAGTATGATGCCGCGCTGATTCATAGTGAGCGGTAGAGCAATGCAAGTCTTCCACCACGTAGTAAGCCTGCGCGAAGCGCTGGCCCAGGCCCGCAAAGACGGCAAGTCGGTCGGTTTTGTGCCTACGATGGGCAATCTGCACGATGCCCATATCGAACTGGTTAAGTTGGCCCAGCAACATTGTGACTTGGTAGTGGTCTCGATTTTCGTCAACCGCCTGCAGTTTGGTTTGAATGAGGACTGGGACAAATACCCGCGCACTATGGAGCGTGACATCGCTAAATTGCGAGAAGCGGACTGTGATTTCCTGTTCCACCCGGACGAAAGTGAGATCTACCCCAATGGTATGGACCAGCAGACCCGTGTAGTTTGCCCTGCCATGACAGATGTACTCTGTGGTGCCAGTCGCCTAGGGCACTTCGAAGGGGTCACTACGGTGGTCTCCAAGCTGTTTAATATTGTGCAGCCGGACAAGGCGATATTCGGTATTAAGGATTTCCAACAGCTGGCGGTAATACGCCGTATGGTGGAAGACCTGTGTATGCCGGTGGATATCATTGCCGCACCTGTGCACCGCGAAGACGATGGCCTGGCCATGAGCTCGCGCAATGGCTACATCAGTGCGGGCGAACGGCCTAAAGTGGCTGTGCTTAATCAGTCGCTGAACTGGGTCAAGGATGAGATCCTAGCGGGGCGTAGGGATTTTTCCGATTTGGAAAAAGAGGCGCGCCGACGCATTGAGGACAGCGGTTTTCGTGTCGACTACTTCTCCATCTGCTACAGCAGGGACTTGCAGCCGGCCGCCGATGATGACAAGCAAATTACGATCCTCGGAGCGATGTACACCAGTGCCGCTCGCCTGATCGACAACGTATCCCTGGAACTTTGAGGGGCATCCAACCATGCAAATTGAAATGTTGAAGTGCAAACTGCATATGGCCGCGGTGACCCAGGCCGAACTTTGGTATGACGGCTCCTGCGCAATTGACGAGGATCTGGTAGAGCTGGCGGGGCTGCGCGAATTCGAGAAAATCGATATTTATAACGTGAGTAACGGCGAGCGCTTTCACACTTATGTGATCCTTGCAGAGCGCGGTTCCGGCATTATTTCTATGAACGGCGCCGCTGCCCGCAGAGTCCAGGTTGGCGATCGTATTATTATTGCGTCCTATGCCCAGATGACCGAGGAGCAGGCCGATAGCCACAAGCCCAAGCTGGTTTATCTGGATGAGAAAAACCAGGTAGAGCGCAGCACGAATACGATTTCGGTGCAGCTCGCTGAAGCTTAATTCCCCGACTACAGGGCTTACGGCCCTGTAGTATTCTGCCCAATCAAAATTTTTTCGCTTGCCCCTGAGCTTTCGCTCTAATGCACAAGCGACGTTTTCAATAGATTATTGATCCGAGAGAAATAGGACTTCCTGCTGGAATCTTTTTTCCAGGTAAGACTCATCCAGCGTGTAGTGCCACAAGCCCTGCTTTTGCCCCTTATGTAATGCGATTTCTCCAACTCTGCCTGGGTTGTATTTGAGCGGTTGGGGGAGCTGGTATTGGGCGATGGGATCCTGATAGGCTTCTTCTAGAGAGATTATCTCCCAGCCTTCCTGTCTTAAGCTTCGCACTAAATCCCCGATAAAAAGCGCGGAAATATCCATCTCGTGCAAGAGCAATATATGTTTGGGCGAACGATCAAGGTGCTTGATTGCCAGCTGGTCATAATAATTGATACTCTGCATCAGTACATCCACATACATTTCAGAAAGCTTTTGTAAGTTAACGGGTTTATCTTCTTTTAAAGCTTTCTGGAATAGTTCTTCGATATACCAGTCGTAATTATTCAGTGTTATGTAGGCATTTAGGTACTTATTTTCTTTTAGCAGATTGCTCATGCCGTCCCGTTTTTCGACGGTTTCCCCCTCTCGTAGATAGGGAAATCGAAAGTAGGGTATAAAATTGTCAAATTGTTGAAGTAATTGGTGTGCCTGTAAAAATTCCTCCTGGTACGTGGATAGCTCTGTTTCAAGGAAGTTTGGATGGCTGTGGGTGTGATTTCCAATAATATGCCCGGCTTCGTCGTAGAGACGCATCCTTTCCAGCCCCTCCTGGTCCAGAAATTGTGTGGTCGAAAAGAAAGCTACCTGGCCAATCTGATGTTTTTCCAGGTTCTCAATGAGTGTTTTAGCTCGGGTTGGCCCATCAAAATAACCATAGGCTTTACGAGGAGCATCATCAAAAGTAATTGCCAGTTGTTTGGCATTAAGTGCGGGGCTGATTATTAGGCAGATGATTAAAAGCAATATTGAATGTCGCATTTTTTCTGTCTCGAATAAATATATTTATGGATTTCTCGGTAAGCCTGAGGGGTTGGCCCAATGATTCCGACTTTCTGACTTAATTCGTTTTTCATGCAAGCCGAAAAATTGTGTCTTGGGAATTTCAATGATCCATGAACTTGTTATCCTATTGTGTCCACTTTAGGTGAAGGTGTATATGGAAAAATATTAGTAAGCTCTTGCCTTCTGGGATGTGCGGTGCGCTATAACGGTAGCGATATTGAGGTTATTAGCAAAGATTTTAATTGGCTCGTGGATACTCAGGGGATTGTTCCTCTCTGTCCGGAAGTGTCGGCAGGTTTATCTGTCCCCAGGGCGCCGGCAGAGATTTGCGGCGGTAGCGGAGCTGAGGTTTTAGTGGGTATGGCCAGAGTTATAGGAAGTGGCGGGGATGATTTGGCTGATCAATTTTTATTGGGGACGGATGTAGCCCTGCGCTTGTGTCGAGATTTGGATATCAAGTTCGCGGTGCTTATAGAAACAACCTATCCTGTGGCTCAAACTTTATTTACGATGGCAGTTTTTCAGGCGTGAAGAAAAAAGGGATTGGAATAGTGGCTACCCGTTTAAGAGAGTCGGGAGTATTGGTTTTTAGCCAGCATAGGGTTGGAAGCTTCAGAAACTTATTTGAGACCTCACGCTCGGTATGGTTTTTAACTTATAAGTGCTTTTTGCTTAGGAAAAAAGGATTAGGTGATGAGTCATAAAGTCATTAATTTTAAAGAGAAGCTGGGAAAGTTCACGGACCATTGGTCTCCTAAGGTCATCGCGGAAATGAATGACTACCAGTTCAAGCTGGTTAAGATTCAAGGAGCGTTTACCTGGCATGATCATCCCGATACGGATGAGGTTTTTATCGTTGTCTCAGGGCAAATGGAAATTGAGTTTCGGGATGATACGATCTGTTTGGGCCCTGGGGAGATGGTTGTGGTGCCCAAAGGCGTGGAGCACAAGCCAAGGGCTGAGCTGGAGTGCGAGATTTTACTGATCGAGCCCAGAGGCGTTGTGAATACTGGTGATGTCGGAGGTAAATTGACCGCGGATAATAATATCTGGATTTAATACCCGGTAAATTGCTCAGCGCTTATTCAATAATTTTCTGTTGTTAATCAATCCTCAGGCCCTTTGTTGTTTCGGCCGTCCCCGGTGGATAAGGGATAGGTGAATTCTCTTGTGCCGGTGTGAACTTTTCCTACTTTTCAACTCTGCCAAATGTGGGGGGATTGTTTCACCCTGGCAATACTATAAAGTGGGTTGAACAAAGCCCTAATAAGCTCAGATTTCTCTAGGCCATCATGCCAAGCTAATAATAAAGGAGAAGAAGATGTCAGAAGTGCATACCCGTCCCATACCTGCTGAGTTTGCCGCCAATGCCCTGATTGGCGCAGAAGATTACGAGAGGATGTATCATCAGTCGGTGCAAAATCCGGAGGCTTTCTGGGCGCAACAAGCAAAGGATTTCCTTCAGTGGGAAAAACCCTTTACCCAGGTGCTGGAAGAGGATATGCACCGAGGGCATTCGGCCTGGTTTGCTGATGGTCAGCTCAATGTCACGGTGAACTGTATCGATCGACACCTGGCTAGCCGAAGTGATCAAACGGCCATTTTATGGGAGGGGGACGACCCGGCGGATAGCGTGGCAATTACCTACCGCACCCTGTACGACAATGTATGTCGCCTGGGAAATCTGCTGAAATCCCGCGGGGTTAAAAAAGGGGATCGCGTTTGTATTTATATGCCTATGATTCCCGAGGCGGCCTACGCCATGCTGGCCTGCGCTCGTATTGGCGCGGTGCACTCGGTGGTGTTCGGTGGTTTCTCGCCAAGTGCCCTGAAGGACCGTATTCTCGATTCCGATTGTCATCTGGTTATTACAGCGGATGAGGCGGTTCGCGGTGGCAAACATATTCCTCTGAAAGCCAATGTGGATCAGGCCCTATCCGAATGTCCCAATGTGCATACAACCATTGTGGTAAAGCATATCGGCGCGCCGGTAGATTGGAATAGCAAGCGGGATATCTGGTATGCGGAATCCATCGCAGAGATGGATAGCGCATGCGCACCGGAAGTTATCAATGCGGAAGACCCGCTATTTATCCTGTACACCTCTGGCTCCACCGGAAAACCCAAGGGGGTGCTGCACACCACCGCCGGTTATTTGCTGATGGCCACCATGAGCTTCAAGTATGTATTTGATTACCGCGAGGGAGAGGTTTTTTGGTGTACCGCCGATGTCGGTTGGATTACCGGCCACAGCTATATTGTCTACGGCCCCCTTGCGGCCGGAGCTACCAGCTTGATGTTTGAGGGTGTCCCGACCTACCCGGATGCCTCGCGTTTTTGGCAAGTTGTGGATAAGCACAGGGTTAACAGTTTCTACACCGCCCCCACGGCGATTCGTGCCCTTATGGGCGCGGGCGATGAATTTGTGACGAGCACAGAGCGCAGTTCTCTGAGGTTACTGGGCACTGTGGGAGAACCGATCAACCCCGAGGCGTGGGAGTGGTACTTCAAGGTGGTCGGGCAGGAGCGCTGCCCCATTGTGGACACCTGGTGGCAGACGGAAACCGGCGCCCATATGATTACCCCTTTGCCGGGTGCGGTGGCACTCAAGCCGGGCTCAGCCACTAAACCTTTCTTTGGTGTACAGCCGGTATTACTGGATGGCGATGGTCGGGAAATTGATGGTCCGGGAGAGGGTGCCCTGGCCATAAAAAGAAGCTGGCCATCGATGATTCGCGATGTCTACGGCGATCGCCAGCGGATGATCGACACCTATTTCTCCACCTATCCCGGTTACTATTTTACCGGCGATGGGGCGCGCAGAGATGCCGATGGTTATTTCTGGATCACCGGGCGTATCGACGATGTGTTGAATGTTTCAGGCCACCGCCTGGGCACAGCCGAAATTGAAAGTGCCCTGGTTCTGCATTCGGATACCGCCGAGGCCGCCGTAGTAGGTTATCCCCACGATATTAAAGGGCAGGGCATTTATGCGTTTGTCACCCTGAAGTCGGGGCACCAACCCAGTGAAGCACTGCTGCGGGAATTAACCGCGCTCTGTGCCAGCGAGATTGGCCCTATAGCCAAGCCGGATAGGATTCAGTGGGCTCCTGGTCTGCCGAAAACCCGCTCGGGCAAAATCATGCGGCGTATCCTGCGCAAAATCGCCTGTAACGACCTGGATAATCTCGGCGATACTTCCACCCTGGCCGATCCCACTGTGGTTGACGATCTGCTGGCACATCGCGAAAATCGCTGACCTGAATTTAGCGAACAACCACTACTACCACGGAAAATTGCTGTTGGTATGGAGAAAAAGCCGGGCTCAGCCCGGCTTTTTTACTCGTGGCGGAAGAGCGGTTTGGCTATTTTCAGGCCTATTTTATCGAATTAAGGAGAATGAATTTGGAGCAGGGACGGTACCTTTGTGAGCACTATCGATTTGCCGCAGATCAGCGCCTCAAGGTGATTAATTTTTTTGTGATACTCACCATGTTTGTGGAGGGGGGGATTTTTACAGCGATGGAGAAAAATTTTCATCCTTTGATTCTCGCCCTGCTCGGTGGCTCTGTGGTGATTCTTGTAACCGTATTCTGGTTAATGGATATCCGCAGCCGGCAGTTGCTTAGGTTGGCGGTTCCGGCATTAAAAAATCTGGAGCAGGACTACCCCGAGGAGGCCAGGATTTTTTCCAATGATGCTATTCAGCGGGGCGGTGTGGCCCGCTATACCTTTGCCTATCGCGTGCTTTTGGTCGGCCAGCTTATTTTTGGGTTTGGCGTGGCGGCTTATGGATTACATCACTGGTATTTCCTGCCCTAATTTTGCCGGCATTGATGTAGTAACCCGGCAATGGATGTTGTGGGGTTGCTGAAGTTTTTTTGTGTCTCTCAGTGCTTATTCGCGCGGTAAAGCCCGTCACGACTTCAGCTCAGTCAAAGCTGAATCCATCCCCCTGAGCTATCTTGCAGACTGGCGGTGAAGCCACCACAAGACAAGGAAGACTTGCCAATGTTGGATCACATCAGAATACCGGTAGGAAATTTTGCCCGCTCCCGCGATTTTTATCGCCAGGCATTGGCGTCGATTGGCTATGAGTTGGTCATGGAATTTGATCAATCGGCGGGCTTTGGTTGGGCGGATAAGCCCGAGTTTTGGATTTGCGAGGGGGTACAGAGCAGTGCCCAGCTGCATATTGCCTTTCGCGCGGAAGAGCGTGAAGTGGTGCGCAATTTTTATCGGGTCGCATTAGAGGCCGGCGCTACCGATAATGGTGTTCCAGGTATCTATGAGCAGTATCACCCGGATTATTATGCCGCCTACGTACTCGACCCCGATGGTAACAACCTGGAAGTGGTCTGCCATTTGCCGGGGGATTTGCAGGAATAATTGAATCTACCGGCCCCTGTTCGATCAGTGAGAGCACCATGGATGATATCGCCCGCGCCAAATACCTACCCATCGCCCTGGTTATCGTTGGGCTGATATTTATTATTGCCATTTACCCAATGATGATGTGGGTATGGCCTTCCGGTTGGGGGTGGACGCCACGACAGCCGGAGTATGAGCAAATGATCCTGGGGATCTACGCTACCCTGGGGGTCTTCCTGATTCGCGCGGCAAAAAATCCCGCCGCCAACGCCAGTTTGATCTGGTTTACTGTGTGGTCTAGCCTGGTGCACGCCACAATTATGTTACTGCAGGCTCTCTACGACCACACTGAGCGCACCAACCTGGTGGGAGATATCCCGGCCCTTTACTTGGTGGCCGGTGTGCTTTGGTATCTTATGCCTAAACATAGTTTTAAAAAGCCTGGGGAAACGTGAGAGAATTTTTCTTTTTCAAAGCAATTGATTGATCCCCGCTATAAGAGCGATAACAAGGTCTAATTTCTCTATTATTACGCTCATCTATAAGCTCTGCCTCTGTGATAGAAATAGTTGTAGGGGCAAACTTACCAATGAAATACCTTCCTTTATTTGCATTAACTATCGGCTTGATAGGCGGTGCCAATGCAGAGACTCTGACCCGCGACAACGGTGCGCCGGTAGGCGATAACCAAAATGCGCAAACCGCGGGAGAAAATGGTGGAAACCTCTTGCAGGACGTACATCTTATCCAAAAATTACAACGCTTTGCCCGTGAGCGTATACCCGAGCGGGTAGTGCATGCACGTGGTACAGGGGTTCATGGTGAATTTGTGGCGACGGCGGACCTTAGTGATTTAACCCGCGCCGCTATTTTTGAACGGGGCTCCAAGACGCCGGTTTTTGTGCGCTTTTCCACCGTCATTCACTCCAAAGGCTCACCAGAAACTCTGCGCGATCCGCGTGGATTTGCTACAAAATTTTACACTGAAGAAGGTAACTGGGATCTGGTCGGCAACAACCTGCCGGTATTTTTTATCCGCGATGCGATTAAATTCCCGGATATGGTTCACTCACTGAAACCATCCCCGGTCACTAACCAGCAGGACCCCAATCGTTTCTTTGACTTCTTCAGCCATGTGCCAGAAGCCACACATATGCTGAGCTGGGTCTACTCCGATTACGGCACACCGGCTAATTTACGCCAGATGGATGGCTGGGGAGTGCATGCGTATAAATTTGTTAATGACAAGGATGAAGTGAGCTATGTGAAGTTTCACTGGAAAACCCGCCAGGGAATTAAGAACCTGACTGCGGAACAAGCGGCGGAAATCCAAAGCCGAGATTTCAGTCACGCGACCCGAGATATGTATGCGGCAATTGAGAAGGGCGATTACCCCAAATGGGATTTATTTATTAAAGTCCTGAAGCCCTCTCAGCTGAGCCGCTTTAATTACAATCCTCTAGACGCTACAAAAATGTGGCTAGATGTGAAGGAAACCCAAGTCGGCACCATGACCCTGAATCGCGTGCCTACGAACTTCTTCCAGGAAACCGAGCAATCTGCATTTGCTCCGGCGAATCTCGTTCCCGGTATTGAACCGTCGGAAGATCGCTTGTTGCAGGGCCGCGTGTTCTCCTACTCCGATACACAGATGTATCGCTTGGGAGCCAACCACCAGCAATTGCCAATCAACCGCCCCCGTGTAGCGGTAAGCAACTGGAACCAGGATGGTGTGGGTAATTACGGCCAACAGACTTCGGATGTGAACTACCAACCGAGCCGTATTGATGCGCGCAATGAAGACCCTAAAGGTCTTTACAGCCGTAAGCCGTTAACAGGCAGTACCCAGCAGAAAGCGATTGAGAAGACATTGCCATTTGCCCAGGCGGGTGTTTTCTACCGCAGCCTGAGTCCAGAAGAGCGCCAGAACCTGGTAGAAAACCTAGCCGGTGACCTGGGTAAAGTGCGCGACAGCAATACTCAGCACATTATGTTGAGCTACTTCTACCAGGCCGATAAAGAGTACGGCCAGCGCCTGACCAAAGCGGTGGGCGGAGATCTTGGACGAGTGAAAAAGCTGGCTCAATAGGTTGAACCAATCTGCGGGGGGCTCGGGCCTCCCGCATTACCTGTACAGGTGAAATCATGAGATTCCTAGTGTACGCGCTACTCTTTCTCAGCGCCGTTGTTCAGGCAGGGGAGCCGGGAGAACGGGACTCCGACGTTGCCGAGCTCGCCCAGTATTATTTCGCTGCCGCGCGAGTGGGTGATACCGAGGTACTGCGTGAATTTTCCGAAGCGGGTTTTCCCTTGGATTTGCGCAACCCTAAAGGCTATACAGCCCTGATGATCGCGACGTATAACGGCAATGCGGGTGCGGTGAACTACCTCTTACAAAAGGGTGCCGACGCCTGTGCGCAGGACCGCCGTGGCAATACAGCGTTGATGGCGGCTATTTTTCGTGGCGAATTTTCCCTCGCCCGAACTCTGCTGAAGCAGGACTGTGATCCGGAGATGGCCAACAAGGCCGGACATTCGGCGGAGGACTTTGCCGAGGTCTTTGGCCGCGACCAAGTGGTCCGGATGCTGCGACAACACCGCGGAAGTAGCGGCTAAAGCCTCCTCTTGGGTGACCTGCATAGGATACCGGCGCCGCTGGGCATAAGGTTTGCCGCTCTAGCCGATCCATGTGGCGGGTCAGTGCGGCTATTCTGTGTTTGTCCCCGCCCCTGCCAGCGCGTTAGCATAGCCAACCGATATTCAGTTGGTACCCGCTATGACTCAGAGCCACCATCCCTACGAAGCCCTCACGCCGGACGTGGTGATTGACTGTGTCGAGAGCAGCGGGCTCCTTTCCGACGCGCGTATATTTCCCTTGAATAGCTACGAAAATCGGGTTTATCAGGTGGGCATCGAGGGTGCCGAGCCATTGATCGCGAAGTTTTATCGCCCGGGTCGCTGGAGCGATGAGCAGATTTTGGAGGAGCACCGCTTCACTCTGGAAATGGCCGAAGCGGAGGTTCCGGTGGTGGCGCCGCTGGCATTCGATGGCCGCACATTAATGGAATCGGCCGGCTTTCGCTTCGCCCTGTTCCCACGCCGCGGTGGACGCCAGCTGGAGCTGGATAATTTCGAGCACCTGGGGCAGGTGGGTACCATGCTAGGGCGTATTCACGCGATTGGCAGCGCCAAACCTTTTACCCACCGCCCGACCCTAACGCTTCAGCATTTCGCGATCGACAGCCGTGAATTTATTCTCGGTGGCGATTTTCTGCCGAGAGAGAATCGCGAGGCCTACGCTTCTGTGACCGGGCATATTATTGAACAGGTCGCGCCATTGTTTGAGCGGCAATGGGATATGCTCAGGCTGCATGGGGATTGTCACAGCGGTAATTTCCTCTGGCGTGACGATACTCCCTGGTTTGTGGATCTGGACGATTGCCTGATGGGCCCGGCAATCCAGGATATCTGGATGCTGATTTCCGGCAATCGCGCGGAGCAGACCGCCTACCTGGAGGCGGTGTTGGAAGGTTATGAAACCTTCTATCGTTTTGATCCACAGCAGTTACAGTTGGTGGAGCCGTTGCGCTGCCTGCGCCAGATGCACCACGCAGCCTGGCTGGCAAGGCGCTGGCAAGACCCGGCTTTCCCCCAGGCATTTCCCTGGTTTAATACCCCCCGTTACTGGGCGGAACATATACTGGCATTGCGCGAGCAGCAATCGGCGCTGCTGGAACCCCCTCTGACACTGGGAGCGGTTTGATATGGAAAAGTCCACCGTGGGCGCTTCGTGCGCCGAGACAAATACGGATTTACTGTGGGAGAGAATTCGCATCGAGGTGACGCAACAGGTTGAGCGAGAACCAATTCTGGCCAGCTTCCTGCACGCGACCATTCTCAATCACAGTTCTCTGGAGGCGGCTCTCAGCTTCCATCTGGCCAATAAACTGGACAATGCGGTGGCACCGGCGCTGTTGATCCGCGAAGTGATTGATGAGGCGTTGGCGGCAGATCCGTGCATTGGCCACGCTGCGCGTGCGGATCTGAATGCCACTTACCTGCGTGATTCGGCCTGTAAGTCGCTGCACGAGCCCTTTCTGTATTTCAAGGGATTCCACGCCTTGCAGGTACACCGGGTAGCCCACTGGCTGTGGAAACAACAGCGCCGTTCTCTGGCTATGTTTTTACAGCACCGGGTGTCGGTGGTGTTCAGCCTGGATATCCACCCGGCGGCAAAAGTGGGCGAGGGTATTTTACTCGACCACGCCACCGGTATTGTTATTGGTGAGACTGCAGTGGTAGAGGACAACGTGTCCATCATGCAATCGGTAACCCTTGGCGGTACCGGTAAGGAGAGCGGCGACCGCCACCCGAAGATCCGCTGTGGGGTTTTGATCGGCGCAGGCAGTAAGGTGCTGGGCAATATCGAAGTGGGGGAGTGTGCCCAGGTGGCTTCTGGTAGTGTCGTGTTAAAGTCGGTGCCGGAAAAAACCCTGGTGGCCGGTGTGCCGGCTAAGGTGGTGGGTCCGGCGACCTGTGCCCAGCCGGCCATGTCTATGGATCAGTGCGCGCTTTCGCAAGTGGAAAAGTAGCGACTACAACCCCGCCGGCTGCGGGGTTTTTCGCCCCCCAGGGCAATGGATAAATGGAACTATCCTTGTACCCATGAAATACAGTCTCAGCGCCAAAAATCTCGTCTGCCGCAATCTTGAGGCCCACGCCAGTTACTGTGCGGGCTTACTCAATCCCAATCACACGAAGGAGATCACTGGTATCGTTCGCAGTGATACCGGATTGCTGACTAGCCGGCTCAATCAGGCGGTTTCCAATACGGTAATGTTGCCGCGCATACTGCAGCGATTTGCCCTGGATTATTTTGCCGAACGCCACAGCCCCTTCACCCTCTGGCACAGTGCCTCAAAGCCCCTCGATGACGACGCCCTGGCGCAGCTGGGATTCCAGCGCAAGCAGTCCCAGGTTGCCATGGCTGCAGAAGTACAGCGCCTTGCTGTGCAGGGCGCCGGGCCTTCCGAGGGGGATCTGACAGGAGGTGAATTGGAGGTGTCGGGGGTCAAAAAAGAGGAGCTGGCCACCTACGGGGAAGTACTGGCGGCAGAATGTAGCAGTGCGCAGGAGGCTGCCGAGCTACAAAAATTCTATACCGCGCTTGTGGCGATTCCCGAGCAGCGGCGCGCGCGGCTCAGATTTTTTTTGGCGCGATTGGAAGGTGTACCCGTAGCGGCTGGTTGTTTATTTGCCTCTGCCGATGCTTTGGGCCTCTATGACCTGACCACTCTGCAAGACTACCGGGGGCGGGGTATTGGGCGCAGGTTATTTCGCCACCTGCTTGAGCAGGCTCAAGCCAGCCATCACCGCAGCCTGGTTGCGCTGGTGCCGGCAGAGCGCCAGCAGCTGCCGTTGGATTGCGGTTTCTTTGCCGTCGGTGAAGTGGCGCGCTATCTTTTCACGCCTTGAGCCCTCATCGAGCGAATCTGATTACGCGCGCTCAATGGGAAAAGCGATGACATCCTCAATGCTTTTATAGCCGCCGGCCAGCATCAATAAACGATCTACCCCCAGGGCGACGCCGGCACACTCCGGCATGCCCGCCTGCAGCGCCATCACCAAGCGCTCTTCAAATGGATGGACAGCGCTACCATTCTTTTTGCGGTAGGCTTGATCCGCCTCGAAGCGACGCAACTGTTCCGCGCTGTCGGTCAGTTCCCAGTAGCCGTTAGCCAGCTCCAGCCCTCCTACATAGGCTTCGAAACGCCGTGCCACCGGGGTGCCGCTCTTATCTGGGATCACCTTGGCGAGTGCGGCTTGATTTGCGGGAAAGTCATATAGCAGGGTAATACCCGCACCCATGGCCCGTTCCAGGCGGTGGCTCATTAGGAGGTCCAGGCACTCACTGCGATCATTGGGCGCAAAAGCCAGGTCCATTTCCCGCTCGACACAGCTTGCCAGGGCTTGGTCACTGGCACTGTGTGGGTCCAGTTGCAACTCGCGCTGAAATAGCTCCCGGTAGCTCAATGACTGCACCTGATGCCTACCCAATATTTGGCAGAGCAGGTCCGCCACTTCATCCATCAGGCGTCGATCATCCCAGCCGCAACGATACCATTCCAGCATGGTGAACTCTGGGTTGTGGCGGCGGCCGGCCTCTCCTTGGCGAAATGCTTTGCCCAGGTAATAGCAGTCGCCGATACCGGCGGCCAGGAGACGCTTCAGGGCAAATTCTGGGCTGGTGGCCAGGTAGGCTGCGGTACCGACGCACTGGGTCGTAATGGACTCGATATGGGGGTCGCTGGTGGCGCGGCGAGAGATTACTGGCACTTCGGTTTCGAGAACCTGGCGCTGGGCAAAAAACTGGCGAATTTCCGCCAGTAGCGCGGCGCGTTGGCGCAGGGCTGCAAGGGTGGCGACGGGGCGCCAGGAATCAGCGGTCATGGAATTGGCTCGGACAGTGGGCGGCCGGGTGGCCGCCCACAGGGGGTGGGAAAACTCAGTCTTCTTTGGCGCGGCCCAGATATTCACCGGTGCGGGTGTCCACCTTGACGGTCTCACCGATCTCGAGGAACAGCGGGACTTTTACCACGGCGCCGGTTGCCAGGGTGGCGGGTTTGGTGCCGCCCTGGGCGGTGTCGCCGCGCAGGCCCGGATCGGTGTCGGTGATTTCCAGGATGACGTGGTTGGGTGGGGTTACCGCCAGTGGGGCACCGTTGTACAGGGTGACGGTGCAAACGTCCTGTTCTTTCAACCACTTGGCCGCGTCGCCCACCGCGCTAGTGCTGGCCTGGTGCTGCTCGAAAGTTTCGGGCTCCATAAAGTGGAAGAACTCTCCGTCGTTGTAGAGATATTCCATCTCGCGGTCCATTACGTCCGCGGATTCCAGGCTCTCACCGGAACGGAAGGTGCGTTCCCATACGCGGCCGGTTTTCAAGTTGCGCAGTTTTACTCGGCTGAAAGCCTGGCCCTTGCCAGGTTTGACGAACTCGTTTTCCACAATAGAGCAGGGGTCGCCATCGAGCATTACCTTGAGGCCGCCCTTGAATTCGTTGGTGGAGTAATTAGCCATAGTAATTAGAGCCCTTTTAAGTCATTTATCTCTTTGATATTTAACGAGTTTTTCCATTGTGTAAAAACCGGCCACGGCCCGCTCCACCCCTGGGATTCCTGTTCGCTCCCGGCAAAAAAGGTAGCTGCAGGCGACTCGTCCGGCCGCGGCGCAGAGACTTTAGCGGCGGCCCTGAAATGTTGGGGCGGGATTATACAGGAGGGTGGCGGCTTGAACGAATCTACACAGCATTTGTATCGCGGTATTGCCTGGCTGCGGAGGATTTCACTGTGTGTTTGCCACGGCGCGGTTGCAGCCCGCGAAGCGCAGACACTGCGGGCTGGCGAACCTCTGTGTATAGCGTATCAGCTGAGGGGAGTGTCATTGGACTTGTCAATGTCCCGCAGCAGGCGCCTAGCATAATAGGCGAAAGTGGCCTGGCTGCGCTTTTCCTGCAAGATCCAGTCGTGGGCTTCACGGCCGAGTTCTGGGGCGATGTCCTGAATGGTCCCGGCAGATTCTGCCAGTATTTGCAGCTGGGCGGCGCGCTCGCATTGAAGGGCCATAGAGCAGGCCTCTTCCACCGAGCGACAGGCGATGATCAGGCCGTGATGCGCGAGCAGGATCGCGCGCTTATCGCCGATCGTCTCAGCGATAATTTCTCCCTCGCTATTCCCGACCGGCACACCGGGCCACTCCTTGAGGAAAGCGATATCGTCGTAGAGCATGCAGGCGTCCATGTGGGAGATTTTTAGCGGGCGCTCCAGCATGGACAGTGCGGAAATATGGATCGGATGAGTGTGTACGATGCACTTTACATCCGGGCGCGCGCGGTAAATCCAGGTGTGGAAGCGGTTGGCGGGATTGGCCATGCCGTCGCCGGAGAGAACCTCCAGGTCCTGGTTGACTTCCAATAGATTTGACGCGGTGATTTCGTCAAAACCCAGACCCAAACGCTGGGTGTAATAGTTACCGGGTGTTTCCGCCCGGGCAGTAATCTGCCCGGCCAGGCCGGAGTCGTGACCATGGGCAAAAAGAATGCGGCAGGTCAGCGCGAGCTTTTCGCGCAGGGACCATTCGGGCACACCCAGGTGCTGCTTCATGGATTCGCTGGCGCGCTCAATCAGCTCGCCTTTATTCATTGATAGTGTTTCAGCCATAGTTAACTCCAACGCTTACGGCACTGGGTTTTTAGCGATTGTGGCTCGATGTGCAGCGGCCGCTAAAAAGCCCATTCAGTTTTTAAATTTCTCGTACAACAGGTGTGGATACTTCGCTGTTGCAAATACTGGTCTATGTTGTGCCCAGCCCGCTTAGTAGGCTGGGCACAAGCGGTTTAGGCGGGTATGGCTTGGGGGTGTGATTGGCGCGAGGTGCGGTAGGCCGTTTCGATGGAATCGAAAAACTGTTGGCGGGCCTGAACCAAGCGGCGCCCGGCATCGAGCATCACATCCAGTTGCGAAGCGTCTTTACTGCCGATCTCTACCATAATATCGCGGATAGTTTCCGCGTGGCCGTCATCACACTCGATGTGCAAGAGGAAGAAAGTCAGCTGTTCATCGGCAACGCCGCAGGCGCGGAAGCCGGCTACGATATCGCTGTACAGATCCGGCACCAGTGCCTCGGCACCCAGGCACAGTGCGCCCAGGCCGGAGCTTGCGCGGAGGTCGCGGCAGTGTTGGAACATGGTGTCGACCAAGTGTTGAGTGCCCGGCAGAATTTCTGCATTTTCCAGGCTAAGGTCAAAGTGTTCGAGCATCTCGCGGTAAATTTCTGCGTGGGGTTTAGGGCTGTCTGGTTCCAGGCCCAGTTCTTCCATCAGGTTTTCTGCCAGTTCATGCACTTCTTTATTGCTGGGGAGATTTGCCATCATTGCACACAGATAGCGCACAAAATAGCGGCTGTAAATTCCCTGTTGGACCAGGAAAATTTTCAGTTCTTCCATGGTTATGGAGCCATCGCGGCAGCGCTTGAGGAATGGATGAGCGCGAGTCTGCTCAATCAGTAAATCTTTATTGGCCTCAAGTAATTCGAGCTGCATTTCCATCGAATTTTTCCTTTTTATAATTCCATTTTTTATTGGGCGGGGGAGATTCCCAGTTTTTATTGAAATTCGAGTGCACTGAATTCAAATAAGACAAAGTTGTTATCGCCTTGTCTTTGGTTAAATTAACATCGTATTAACCCTGTTGTGAATGGGGGGATTGTGAAGAATTTCCTAAGGAAATTGGTACTGAAAGTAATATTTTTATACTGATGGTTTATTTTTTACTAAGTGTGTTGTTTTTCCTCTGAAGGATATTTTCACTCAGGTTTGCACCGAAGTTTCCACTTCGCCTTTAGGCTATGGCGTGCGTATGCACAATAAAGTTTCAGATAGCATCTGCTGGTATTTTGTGCGGGTTGGCGGATATTTAATTGTCGATTTTTTTTTGTTGTTTCTGTGACAAAGTTGAATAAATACGACGAGAGGAATATAGGCACTATGCCCCCAGTTTGGGTGTGCTGATGTAGAAAGTGGTGCTGGGGGCCTGAACAGTCGATGTTTATTGGTTTGCGAGACGGGGTGACCATACGGTTTCGGAGGACTGTCCCATTGGAACGCGATACATTGCGCAGGGACTGCCTTTGTCCGGATCGGCTTCTGGTACAATGACGCTTTCTCGTTTTTGTGTTACTCCTTTCTGTGCGTATTCCTATGGCGAAATCTCCAGCCGTCGACAGCGAACTGATCGATATCCGCGAAACCCGCCGCTGGCAGGATGAACTTTCAGACTTGGTTACAGACCCCGAAGAGTTGATTCAATTATTACAGCTCGATCGGGCCCAACTGCCCTGGGCGTTGCGCGCGAGTGAGAAGTTTGTCCTTCGGGTACCGCGCCCATTTATTCGGCGCATGCGCTCCGCCGATCCCAATGATCCACTATTGCTACAAGTATTGCCCGGTGCCGCGGAGCTGGAGGCAGTACCTGGTTTTAGTGCCGACCCCCTACAGGAAGCTGAGGCCAACCCGCTGCCGGGAGTCGTACACAAATACCACGGCCGCTTGTTGTTCATTACCGCAGGGCAATGCGCGGTTAATTGTCGCTATTGTTTCCGCCGTGAATTCCCCTACGGCGATAATCATTTAAACCGACAGCAGTGGTCGATGGCACTGGATTATGTGCGCGCGCGCACCGAGTTGCGTGAAGTGATATTGAGCGGTGGCGATCCCCTGGTACTCGGCGATCGCCAGCTCGGCTGGCTCGCCGGTGAGCTGGCACAGGTGCCACACCTAAATACACTGCGTATTCACAGTCGCGTACCCATAGTGGCACCGAGCCGTATTACCGATGAATTGCTGTCCTGGTTTAGCCAGTCGCGGCTGAAACCGGTGCTGGTGTTGCATTGCAATCACGCCAATGAAATTGATAAAGAGGTACGTGCGGGCCTGGTGCGATTGCGCGATGCCGGTGTGACTCTGCTCAATCAGGCGGTGTTGCTGCGCGGAGTAAACGATAGCTGCAGTGCTCTGGAAGTATTGAGTGAAACTCTCTTCGATGCGGGGGTATTGCCCTATTACTTACATCAGTTGGATAGGGTCAATGGAGCGGCACACTTTGAGGTGGACGATAGCGAGGCCCTGCAGCTGATTGCGCAGCTGCGCCAGCGTATGCCGGGTTACTTGGTGCCAAAGCTCGTGCGCGAAGTGCCGGGTGTCACCTCCAAATCTCCGCTAGAAAATTGCACTAACGCATCGCGTCACGATAAATAAAAAGCGGGCCTACCCAAACAAAATGGGCGTCGAATTAATCTGGGCTAAATGCGCGGCTGGGTCTATCTATATAGTGTCCGCCGCGCTTTTGGGCTCGGTAATGTCCACCATTTGAAAGATCTTATCGGCTCGATAAGTGATGACTCATTCGCATAGAAATAATTTAGGGCGCATTTTTGTGGCAGGCAGATTTGTGTGACTTGATTCACGTGTACCATTCAGATGTGCTCTTGTATGCCACCACAGGGGCCCCCTAAACTTACCGCACGCGGTTGCGGTGCGCCGCCCTGAATAAATAGAGCAAATAATGAATAGCAACGACACTATCAGACTCCTCCTGATTCACGATACGCCCTCAGAGGCGCAGCGCCTGGTAAGCATGCTGCACAATGCCGGCAGACCCAACCGCGCCAAGCATGTTGCCAGTGAAGCGGTTTTTACCCGCTTGCTACAAGACAAAACCTGGGATCTGGTGATTGCCGCAGAGAGCAGTACCCAAGTTCCCCCGGCAGTGGCCTTGCGCACTATCAGCAAACTGCAAAAAGATGTGCCGGTGATCCTTCTGAGTGAGCGTCGAGGCTCCCAGCCCGTGGTGGAGGGGTTAAAGCAGGGGGCACGGGATGTGGTGACAGTGGATGAGGACCAGCACTTGTTGCTGGTGATTCAGCGAGAAATGACTGCGCTCGACAACCGCCGCCAGGCGCGGATACACGACCGCCGCTATCACGCGACACTCAAACGCGCCAAGGAATTGCTCGACAGCTCTAAAGACGCCATCGCCTATGTGTCTGATGGCCTGTTGGTGTATGCCAACGACTCCTTTGCTGAGCGCTTCGGCTTTGAAAGCGGCGAAGAAGTCGAGTACCAACCGCTGATTGATATGCTCGCGGAAAATGAGCAGGGAGGGGCACGGGAATTCCTCAAGCGCTGCGCCATCGACAACAACGAAGTGGAGGCTAAGGAGTGGCGGTTCACTGCCAGAACTCTCAGTGGCGATCCGCTCCCCACCCGCGCTGAGGTACTCAGTACCTCCTATGATGATGAACGCTGCCTACAGGTGCGTATTGCCACTCGCCGCGGTGACACCGAGCAACTGGAGGCGCAGCTCAGCGATATCAAAAACCGCGATTCTCTCACCGGCCTGTTCAACCGCCAGCACTTCCTACAATTGCTGGATTCCACCATTAAGTCTTCCGCGGAATCCCGCCGCACCGGCGGCCTAATGTTTATTCAGGTGGACCGTTTCGGTGAGGAAGTGCAAAAGACTGTGGGGGTAGCCGGTGCTGACGTGTTGCAAAAAGCCATGGCCGAATTGTTGCAGGGTTGCCAGCGCAGTGGCGATACCCTGGCGCGTTACAGCGACGACAGTTTCTGCCTGCTGAGTCCCGACACTACTCCTGATAGTATCGAGCTGCGCGCCAAAGATATGCTCAAGAGAATTGCCGATACGATCTTCGATGCTGCCGGTAAGACCCAACAGGTGACCGCCTCGATCGGGATCTCCCTGTTGAGCGAGGCCTCCAGTGGTGCTCAGCAGGTATTGGAGCAGGCGCAGATCGCCCATAAACAGGCGCTCGGCGAAGATGGTCGGGGTGGCGCTTTTGCCCTGTATGAACCGGATACGGAGAACAGTGCCGATGCCGGCACCTATCATCGCGCCCGAGTGGTACAGGCCCTGGAGGCGGGCAATCTCAAACTGCTGTATCAGCCGATTTTGAGTCTGCAGGGTACCGGTGAGCAGATGTACGAAGTCTTGGTGCGTATGCTCGACGAAAAAGAGGAGCTGGCACCACTGGCCTTCCTACAGGAACTCGGTGATGCGGGGCTGTCCGCAAAGATGGATCGCTGGGTGATCCTCACCGCGATCAAGGCTGCCGCAGCCGCCCGGGCTGAGGGCAAGGAAGTGTCGCTGCTGTTGCATCTCACCACCGCTTCATTGCTCGACAACAGTTTGCCGGCCTGGTTGGGTGTGGCCTTTAAAGCGGCCAAGTTGGTGCCCGGCTCGGTGATTTTCCAGCTGCGCCAGGAAGATATCACCAGTAACCTCCACGCCGCGCGTGACTTCACCATCCAGGTACAGCAGCTCGGCTGCCAGGTGTCCGTGTGCCACTTCGGCACCGGCCTGAACCCCTTCAAAGCACTGGAACATGTAAAGGTGGACATCGCTAAAATAGACCCGTCGTTTGTGCGCGAAGTGCAGGATGAGGGCGAGAGCAGCGAAACATTAGCGGGTCTGGTGCAGCGCCTGGGCGAGGCGGAGACTAAGGTGATTGTGCCGCATATTGAGCAGGCCAGCATGCTGCCCACCCTGTGGCAGACCGGTACAGATTATATCCAGGGATATTATGTGCAGGCTCCGGCGGAGGAGATGAGTTTCGACTTTAGCCTGGATTGAGAAGGGCCTTTTCAGTTTAAGGCCGAAAAAAACGCGCAGCTCGCTGGGACCGCACGTTTTTTTGCGCTTAAACGCTGTAGCGGCTGCGCAGGGCGGCGATGGCATTACGCGCCAGGGTGGCGTAACCCGGTGCCGGTGCCGGTACCAGGGCGGGACCGGTGCTCTCGCTCCAGGCGCGCTGTACATGGTTTTCGCCAGCCTTTTGCTTGTAAATCCGCGCTAGATTGGCGTTGTAATTCTTACTGGTGACGGTGTCTACATGGTACCAGTGGGCCTTGGTGCGAGAGTGGGAGACGTCCATCAGTAGGTAGCCACGCTGGGTGACATTAACCCACTTCAGGTGTGGAATCAGCCCGTCCATGGCGATAGCGGCCACATCGGTCAGGTGGGATTTATCCAGGAAACTGGAGGTGACGCCGGGGGTTACAAATTCACCGCCCAAGGCACCGCGACCGGTGAGGCGTCCGTATTCGAGAATACTGAACGGGTTGCTGGCCAGGTCCCAGGCCCAGGAGCTGTGGATATCCCCGGTGAGCACGACAAAATTATCGATATTGTTGTTGCTGATGTGCTCGAACAGGCGCTCGCGGGAGGCGGTGTAGCCATCCCATTGATCCATATTTACAGACAGATCTTTGGCCAGGGTCAGCTGGGCCATCATCACCTGCTGGCCCAGTACCCGCCAGCGCACACCATCAGATTGGGATCGGCTGAGCCCGCTGTGTAGCCACTGCTCTTGCTGTGCGCCGAGAATACTGCGCTCGGGGTTATCGGCGGTCTTCTGGTCAAACCAATTGGCCTGCTCGTCGCGGGCGGCGATGCGGGTATCCAGCATCATCAGGTCCATCAGATTGCCGAAACGAAAGCTGCGGTAGATAGCCCTGTCGCCGAAGAGATCAAGAAGGCCGTTATCGCGGATTGGCATCCACTCGAAGTAGGCCCGATTGGCTACGGTGCGACGCACACTCCAGTCGCCTTCGCCCTCCTGTGGATCGTGGTTTTCCGCGCCCCCGGCCCAGGCATTGTTGGTGGTTTCATGGTCGTCCCACACACAGATAAACGGATGCTGGCGGTGGACCTCCTGCAGGTCCGGGTCGGTACGGTATTGGGCGTAGCGCAGGCGGTAGTCCTGGATATCCACCATTTCCTTGGCGGGAATAGGCTCGCGCCCCAGACCGGTTCCGGTGCCGAAACCACCGGGACCGTACTCGTAGATGTAATCCCCCAGGTGCAGCACGACATCCAGGTCGGCGCGCAGGGCGATCTCCCGGTACACATTGAAGTAGCCCATGGGATAGTTGGAGCAGCTGGTGACCGCAAAGCGCAGGCGGTCCACATGGCCGGTGGGTAGTGTGCGGGTGCGGCCGATGGGGGAATCTATGCCGTTGGAATAAAAGCGGTAGTAGTAGGTGGTGCCCGCTTGCAGGCTGGCGGCGTCCACCTTGATGGTGTAGTCCACCTCGGGGCCGGTGACACCGCTGCCGCTGTTTACCACCATGCCCATTTCCGGGTCCAGGGCGATCTGCCAGGTGTAGGGCACTATGGACTGAAAGCTGGGGTCGTCGGAGGGGGTGATACGGGTCCACAGAATTACCCGATCGCTCAATGGATCGCCGCTGGCAACGCCGTGTTGGAAAGGCTGTAAGCCGGCGCCATAGGCTTTTAGCAGTGGCAGGGATGCCAGGCCGGCACCGGAAAATTGTAGGAATCGCCTCCGGGACAGGGACATGGGGTTCTCCTTATCGGTATGTTGTAGAGGACCCGCAGTCTGGATTCAGAAAGTGAAGGCTTTGTTAATTGCCGCAGAAATTTTCGCTCTCGGTGCGGTTTAGTCAGCAAATTCGTCCGTTAGGGGTAAAGTTGAGAAATGAGTCTACTTACGCCTTTCTTAAAAGTATGTTTTGAGGTTTTAGTTGTGAATAGGCGCAACTTGAGTTCGGCCCGGAGCGGGGATCTGAACCCCCGTCGTTCCGCATCCGCGCACTCTCGGGTATCCTGTGGCGCAAATTGAAAAGTTGAACCTAGGGAGTTGACCCATGTTGCCCCGTTTACTGTGCACCAGCCTGATTGTCGGCGGCCTCGCCGTAGTCGCCGGTTGTTCCAAGACAGAACCGTCCAAATCTGAAGCCGATAGTGCAAGCACTCCGGTAAAAGCGGCCGCGGTGATGGA
This sequence comes from uncultured Microbulbifer sp., assembly GCF_947498635.1. Lineage (GTDB taxonomy): Bacteria > Pseudomonadota > Gammaproteobacteria > Pseudomonadales > Cellvibrionaceae > Microbulbifer > Microbulbifer echini. Next base: position 80,703 of record NZ_CANMKV010000007.1, read on the forward strand.
AAAGAAAACCACCGCTGACAAGGCACCGCAGTCCGGTGTGGACTACCACTCTTTTGCCAACAGTAATGATTACCAGGTCCAGCACCTGGATCTGGACCTGACCGTGGACTTTTCACGCAAGGTCCTCGAGGGCGAAGCGAAGCTGGACTTCAAGCGCCTCAACGATAAGAACCTGCCAATGGTGCTGGATACCCGCGAGTTGGAAGTGGTTTCCGTTTCCGCTAATGGCGCGCCGGTGAAGTTCTCCATGGGCGAGAAAGACGGCCACCTGGGTACACCGCTGAACGTTGAGCTGCCAGAAGATGCCGAGAGCATCACTATCCGCTATCGCACAGCCCCGGGCGCCTCCGGTGTGCAGTGGCTGGAGCCACAACAGACTGCCGGCAAGAAGCACCCGTTCCTGTTTACCCAGGCCCAGGCGATCCATGCGCGCAGCTTTATCCCGCTGCAGGATTCCCCCAAAGTTCGTATCACCTATAACGCCACCGTTCACACACCGAAAGAACTGCGCGCGGTGATGAGTGCGAATAACGACCCGCAGGCGACCAAAGATGGCGTCTACGAGTTCGAGATGCCCCAGCGTATCCCCTCCTACCTGATCGCCCTGGCGGTGGGTGACCTGCAGTTCAAGCCTATGGGGGAGCGCACCGGTGTCTACGCCGAGCCCTCCATGCTGGAATCTGCAGCGGCGGAGTTTGCCGATACCGAATCCATGCTGGAAGTAACCGAAAAGGCCTACGGCCCCTACCACTGGGATCGTTACGACCTGCTCATCCTGCCACCGAGCTTCCCCTTCGGCGGTATGGAAAACCCGCGCCTGAGCTTTATCACCCCGACCGTGATCGCCGGCGACAAGAGCCTGGTGGCTTTGATTGCCCACGAACTGGCGCACTCTTGGTCCGGCAACCTGGTGACCAATGCCAGCTGGCGCGACCTGTGGTTGAACGAAGGCTTCACCACTTACCTGACCAACCGCATCATGCAGTTTGTTTACGGTGATGAGCGCTACCAGATGGAAATGGCGCTGGGTTTCGACGACCTACAGGCGGATCTGGCCGATAAAGAGCCCCGCGACGAGATTATGGCTATCGACCTGCGCGGCCGTGATCCCGATGAAGTGTTCTCCAATATCCCCTACGAGAAAGGCTCTCTGTTCCTGTATGAGCTGGAACAGAAAGTGGGCCGCAAGGCGTTCGACCGCTTCCTGATGGAGTACTTCAACCACTTCTCCTTCCAGAGCATCACCACTGAGGACTTCGTGAAGTACCTCGACGAGACGCTGCTGGTAGAGCACGGTGACAAGCTGGATCGCGAGCGTATTCACCAGTGGATCTTCGAGCCGGGTATCCCCGAAGGCGCGCCGCACCCGCAATCCGATGCCTTCACTAAGCTTGACCCGGTGCGTCAGCAGTGGTTGGACGGTAAGCTGGCGGCCAAAGATATCGACACCAAAGGCTGGACTTTCCACCAGTGGAAGTACTTCCTCGATGGTATGCCGGAGAAACTGAGCGAAGCGCAGTTGAAAGAACTGGACCGCAGCTTTGGCCTGACCGAATCCCGTAATAACGAGGTGGCGTTTAGTTGGTTGATGATTGCGGTGCGCAATGATTACGAGCCTGCCTTCGAGCGCCTGGAGAATTTCCTCACCAGCATCGGTCGCAATAAGTTCCTACGCCCGCTCTATCGCAATATGGTTGAGACGGGTAAGAAAGATGTGGCCGCGCGTATTTTTGAGCGTGCCAAAGTGGGCTACCATCCGCTGACAGTTAAAGTAAACAGCCTGGTAATCTACGGTGAAAAAGAGAGCTGAATCATTCCCTGCTCTTTCAGCAATTTCGGCACTCTGTGCCGAAATTGCGACTCGCCTTACAGGCGCGGGCGAACGCACTATTTGCCACTTTAGCCCTTCACTTTATTCTTCTTCTAGTCCCCCTTTGCCACTCCTTGAGTGGGGAGGGACCCGTCTTGGTTAAATATCTGTAGAGCACCATGTAATAGGTGCAGGGCATGACAAAAAGTTCGTGTAATACGCTGTGTAGCAAAATTGAGCAAATCGGTACAAAAAGAGAGTTTTTACGTCAATTTTCTGGCATAAAAATCATTAAGCCACTGTTCAAACCGGAACCCTTTGCGTAACCTGCGGTTCGAATAAAATTCCAATTAGGCAAAGGGAGGTACCTATGTACAGGCGGATTTTATTATTGGTTGTGCTTAGTTTTTGCGCCGTGAGCTGTGGATATGAGCCCAGCGCCTGTTCGGATAACAGCAAGCCGCGCTCTTTCCCCTTTCCCCATGCAATCATCTGACGTCTTTTCCTGGTGCGCTGTTACGGTTGCCCCAACTTGGCAATTTGCTGGTCATTGAGACCAAACAGGTAAAGCGCGGCGTCGAGCCCGAACCGGGTGATGGATTGTGGCGCCTCCAGGCGTACTTTGGGTTTCGGGTGAATGGCGATACCCAGGGCACCCAGGTTCAGCATGGGGATATCGTTGGCCCCATCCCCGACAGCGACCACTTGTTGCAGTGATAGCCCCATCTCTTTTGCCGTTTCTGCCAACAACAGCCGCTTACGCATTCCGTCGACGATGGGTTCTATGACCTCACCGGTGAGTGTGCCCTCGGCAAACTCCAGTTGATTGGCGTGAATCCAGTCTACGGCTAGGCGTTCTCGCTGCAGGAAATTGGCAAAGTACGTAAAACCACCGGATAGGATCACCGTTTTACAGTCTAGCTCGCGCAGGCAGTGCAGCAGTTCTTGTGCCCCTTCCTTCAACGGCAGCTGTTGAGCGATTTCTGCCAGGCGCTGTTCGGAAAAACCTTTGAGTAGGGCCATACGTTTTTTGAAGCTGTCGCGGAAGTCCAGCTCGCCGCGCATGGCGGCCTCGGTGATGGCGACCACTTGCTCGCCAATTCCGGTGATCTTGGCGAGTTCGTCGATGACCTCGGCATCGATCAAAGTGGAGTCCATATCGAAGCCCGCAAGCGCCGGTACCCGCTGGCTGGGGCCCTCCTGTAAAACCAAATCGACTCCTATTTCCTCGGCCAGTTGCAAACAGGCAAAGCGCGCCGGGGAAAACTCCAATTCCGCGCTGAACTGGAAGCGGATTACCGTGCATTCACGTCGATAGGAAAGTGTATCGATAGTATCGATACACCAATTTTGCTCGGCGCAAAAATGTATTAAGCGCTGTAGCTGATCCAGGCTGGCGGCAGGGCTCAGAAGAGTCAGGCACCAGGGGGACTGCACCATTAAAGGCTTTGAGCTTGGTAAGTTCAGGTCACAATGAAAGGTGTCTGAGAATGGAGTGGCGCCGCTGTATTCAAGACCCAGTCGCGCATGGTCGTTGTGGAAAGTGAGGTAACGCACAGGGCAGTTCAGCGCTGACTGGGTAATTTTTGCCAGGGGCAGGTGAAATTCGTGTGCTTTCGTTTTGTCGCCCATGGCGCAACTCCGCAATAGTATTCAATAAGCGACGCATTATAGCGCTAGCGGAAATCTTCGTTAAAATCGCCGCCGAAAGGCAAGATCTCTTTATTTGCTGAAGATTGAACATTGCTATGGAACTATTTTGTTGTCAGATCCACAAACGGCACAGGAAATTACAGGGTGCATTAATAGACCTGTGTAAGGATTAATATAGCGCCGCGGCCGCGGGCCATCGCGAGCCCAAAACACACCTGCAGGTCTACGCACCTGCGCCAGTGTTTTTTGGGGCGGCGACTTAACAGGTCGGGATGGCTTGTTGAGTCGCAAGGTAATAATAAACAAGGCAAGGTATTTCAGCCGTTTTATGTCTGTATCGATAATTTCTCTACTGCGCAGATTGCCGCAGCAGCTTGCGCTTCTATCCAAGCGCGCCCGCCAGCGCCTGCTGGCTGTCACAATTTGGTTGACCCTGGCCATATTCTGTACTGCCGCCCTGGCGCACTACTATGGGCAGCGGCATGCCGACGCTGTGGATAAAGACCGAGCCTCAGCGCAGGCGGCGGCCAGTTTTCTCGCCGGGCAGAGCCTTGAGCGTATTGTCGCCGCCGATCGTATCAGTATGCAGCTGCTGGCCCGACAGCTACTGGAGCTACCCGCTGTCAGTGGTATCGCCATTGAAGATGTTGAATCGAATAGTTTGGCGGAAGTTGGCGACCTGCAAAATGGCGAAACGATTAGCGTGCCGGTAGTGCTACACGACAGTATCGCCGGCAATGTCACCGTGACTCTGGTACCCGGAGCGGATGTAACCTTTCCCTGGGCCAGCCTGCTGTTGATCCTGGTGTTCGCCCTACCGTTTAGCGCGGTAGCGGCACTGCTGGCGGGTGGGCTTTCCTCTTCCCGAAGCCTGCCAGCCGAAGAGTCGCGGCCCTCGCAGGATCTGCCGGTGGAAAAAGGTGAAAGCATAGGTCTTTATCTGCGCCCCCTGAATTGGGCCCAGCTGACCAATCAACTGAGCCGCAGTGCGCTCGAAGGAATACAGCGGGAATTGGATGGGCGTATGCAGTTACTGCGGCGCATTTACGGAGCTCATCCGCTGAGTTGTGCCGGGCCGCAGATCGGCCTGGGATTCTCCGGTACCGATGCGGCGTTTCGCGCAGTTTGCTGTGGTCTGCTGTTGCGGGAGATGCAAAGTGTGAGTCGCGCCACCGGTCTGAAGCTGGCCCTGGCGGTGGCACCCTGTGAGCCGAGTGCCCCAGATTTTTCCGCCGAGCAATTGTTGAACCAATCACGCGGGTTGTTCTTGCACCCGGAACTGCTGGAAGACACCTCCCTGGCTGGGCGGATTGAGCACCATGGCGCCGGTTGGGCTCTGGAGGTCACGGGTCTGACCCCCTCCTATCAAAAGTTGCTCGACAACCAGTTGCAGCAGCTGCTGGGCGCCTGATAGCCCACTTCTACACTGCGGAGAGTTAATGACTCATTAGCCCTCCGCAGTTATTTTTTGATGCGTGCTTTACGTTTACGTTAACGTAAACTCTTGTTAGGCTTTGCTGTGTCTCGAGGAAGTACTTATGAAAGCCAAAGCCAGCATCGTAGAGCCCCATAGTTACAGTATTTCGGAGTTGGCGCGGGAGTTTGATATCACCACCCGTACCATCCGTTTCTATGAGGACAAGGGGCTGCTCAAACCGGAGCGGCGCGGCCAGACCCGCGTTTACAGCCCCGAGGAGCGGGTGCGCCTGAAACTGATCCTGCGCGGCAAGCGGCTCGGCTTCTCCCTGGATGAGAGCCGCGAAATTATCGATATGTACGATCCGGCGCACGGTAATGTGGAGCAATTAGAGCGTCTGCTGGAGCGCATCGCACAAAAGCGTGCGCAGTTGCAGCAGCAGCTGCGGGATATCGAGAGCCTGATGGGGGAATTAGAGGAAGTCGAGGTCCGCGCGCAAACCGCCCTGTTGAAAAGTCGCGAAGACGAAACCCCCTAAACAATAACGGTAAATATTTCGGCGAGCGCTGTGTGAGTGGCCGATGGCCCTTAAATACAATAAAGACCTTCTGCAGTAATGCACAGGCACAGCGCAGCTAGTTGAATTAAATCCCTTTCATTTTAAGTGGAGTCACTATGAATACCTCCTACCCAACCCTGAATTTCGGTCTCGGTGAAGACATCGATATGCTCCGTGACATGGTGTACAAGTTCTGCCAAGCCGAACTGGCCCCGCGCGCGGCGCAGATCGATGAAGACAACCTGTTTCCGGCCGATATGTGGAAAAAGTTCGGCGAGCTGGGCCTGCTGGGCATGACCGTGGAAGAGGAGTTCGGTGGCTCTAATATGGGTTACCTGGCCCACGCCGTGGTGATGGAAGAGATCTCCCGCGCCTCGGCCTCTGTGGGGCTCTCCTACGGTGCCCACTCCAACCTGTGTGTTAACCAGATTCACAAGAACGGTACCCGCGAGCAGAAGCTCAAATACCTGCCCAAGCTGTGTTCCGGTGAGCATGTAGGTGCGCTGGCCATGAGTGAACCCAATTCCGGTTCCGACGTAGTGAGCCTGCAGCTGCGTGCCGAAAAGCGCGGTGATCGCTTTATTTTGAACGGCAATAAAATGTGGATCACCAACGGTCCCGATGCCAATACCTATGTAATCTACGCGCGCACCGAGCCGGGCATCAGCTCCGGTGGTATCACTGCATTTATCGTCGAGCGCGGTTTCGCCGGATTCTCCCAGGCGCAAAAACTCGACAAGCTGGGTATGCGCGGTTCGAACACCTGTGAACTGGTGTTCGAAGACTGCGAAGTGCCAGAAGAAAATATCCTCGGTGAATTGAACGGCGGCGTGCGCGTATTGATGAGTGGCCTCGACTACGAGCGAACCATTCTCTCCGGTGGCCCGGTGGGCATTATGCAGGCGTGCCTGGATGTGGTTGTGCCCTATATCCACGAGCGCAAGCAATTCGGCAAGGCCATTGGTGAATTTCAACTGATGCAGGGCAAGATTGCGGATATGTACGCCGACCTGAATGCCAGCCGCTCCTATCTCTACGCGGTGGCTCGGGCGTGTGACCGCGGTGAGGATTCGCGCAAGGACGCCGCCGCGGTAATCCTGTTTACTGCTGAGCGCGCAACGCAGATGGCCCTGCAGTCTATCCAGACCCTGGGCGGTAATGGCTACATCAACGAGTACGCCACTGGCCGCCTGTTGCGCGATGCGAAGCTCTACGAAATCGGCGCGGGCACTTCAGAAGTGCGCCGTATGTTGATTGGTCGCGAGCTGTTTAAAGAGACCCGCTAAGGCTGGGCATTTCTCCTCGCCGCCGGCGCCTGCCGGTGGCAGCTGTCTCCAGTCGGGCCCTGCGGTATCAGCCGCGCCCTGTGGAGGTCTTTTCTCCGGGAAAGTGAATCAGATTTTATGAATCAGTTGCAGAGCAAAATAAATACCCGCGATGCCGCCTTTGGCGAAAACCGCGAGCAGATGCAGGCGCTGGTGGCAGACCTGCGTGAAAAAGTGGAAGCCATCGCCCAGGGCGGTGGTGAGCGCGCGCGGGAAAAACACCTGGCGCGTGGCAAGTTATTACCACGGGACCGCATTGATGCGCTGCTCGATCCGGGCAGTCCGTTCCTGGAATTTTCCCAGCTGGCCGCTCACGAGGTTTACGGTGAAGAGGTTCCCGCTGCCGGCATTATTACTGGCATTGGTACTGTTTCCGGCCAGCCCTGTGTGATCGTTGCCAACGATGCCACGGTAAAAGGTGGTACCTACTATCCGCTCACGGTAAAAAAACACCTGCGCGCGCAGACTGTTGCCGAACAGAATAACCTGCCCTGTATTTACCTGGTGGATTCCGGTGGCGCCAACCTGCCGCGCCAGGATGATGTTTTCCCAGACCGGGAACACTTCGGCCGTATTTTCTTCAACCAGGCTAACCTGTCTGCACAGAATATTCCGCAGATCGCAGTAGTGATGGGCAGCTGCACGGCCGGCGGTGCCTATGTACCGGCGATGGCAGATGAATCCATTATGGTGAAGGAACAGGCCACCATCTTCCTGGCGGGTCCGCCCCTGGTAAAAGCGGCCACCGGTGAAGAGGTTTCCGCCGAGGAGCTCGGTGGTGCCGAAGTGCACTGTCGCACTTCCGGGGTTTCCGACCATTACGCCAATAACGATGTACACGCCCTGCAGTTGGCGCGCCGCTCAGTAGCGCGTTTGAACCGTATCAAAAATCCGGGCCTGGATATTCAAAAGCCGGTGGAGCCGATGTATCCACCGGAAGATATTTACGGCGTAGTGCCTAAGGACTCGCGCCAACCATACGATGTGCGCGAGGTTATCGCACGGGTTGTGGACGGCTCTGAGTTCGATGAATTCAAAGCGCTGTACGGCACCACCCTGGTCACTGGTTTTGCCCGTATCCAGGGCTACCCGGTAGGTATTGTTGCCAACAATGGCATCCTGTTTGCGGAGAGTGCGCAAAAGGGCGCGCACTTTATTGAGCTGTGTGCCCAGCGCAAGATTCCACTGGTATTCCTGCAAAACATCACCGGCTTTATGGTGGGCAAGCAGTACGAAGCTGGCGGCATCGCCAAACACGGCGCCAAGATGGTGACCGCTGTAGCCACCGCCAAGGTGCCCAAAATCACCATCCTGATCGGCGGCTCCTTCGGCGCCGGTAACTACGGAATGTGTGGCCGCGCCTACGATCCCAACTTCCTGTTTATGTGGCCTAACGCACGCATCTCGGTAATGGGCGGCGAGCAGGCTGCCGGCGTATTGGCACAGGTGAAGCGCGACCAGAAGGCTGCGCGCGGCGAATCCTGGAGTGATGAGGAAGAGCGCCAGTTTAAACAGCCGATTGTGGATAACTACGAGCACCAGGGGCACCCCTATTACGCCTCCGCGCGCCTGTGGGATGACGGTGTTATCGACCCGGCGGATACCCGCCGGGTACTCGGCCTGTGCCTGGCGGCAGCCAGCCACAAGGAGCCGCAAGAGACCCAGTTCGGCGTGTTCCGCATGTAACCAAACCGTGGTTTGCGGCGAGGGCGATTAAAACCTGCGCCGCAAGAGAGACGCCCCATTCGAGGAATGATAATGAGCGATAAATTGCTGTGCGAAGTGGATAGCGAGGGCGTGGCCACGGTCACCCTGAACCGCCCGGAAATCCACAATGCTTTTGACGATGAACTGATTCACGAACTGGCCACTACCTTTGACACCCTGGCGCAAAACCCCGCTGTACGCGTGCTGGTACTGGCTTCCAACGGCAAGAGCTTTTCTGCTGGAGCCGATCTCAACTGGATGAAGCGCATGGCGACTTATTCAGAAGAGGAAAACCGCCGCGATGCCGCCGCACTCGCCGCCATGCTGTACAAGCTCGATACCTTCCCTGCGCCTACCATCGCGCGGGTACAGGGCGCTGCTTTTGGTGGCGCCGTGGGCCTGGTGAGCTGCTGCGATATGGCGGTGGCCTCTGAGCGCGCCAGCTTCTGCCTGTCCGAAGTGAAAATCGGATTGTTGCCAGCCACCATCAGCCCCTATGTGATCAATGCCATAGGCACCCGCCACGCGCGCCGTTATTTTGTGACTGCGGAGCGCTTCTCCGCCGAACGTGCCGAGCAGATCGGCTTGGTATCCGAAGTCTGTGCCGAGGGTGACCTGGACCTGCATGTACAGAAATTGGTGGCCGCCATTGCCGATAACGGCCCCAAGGCGGTTGCCATGGCCAAGCAACTGGCCATGTCGATGTCCAACCGGGTGATTAACAACGAGCTACAAGGGCAGACCAGTGCGCTGATTGCCGCCGTGCGGGTGTCGCCGGAAGGGCAGGAAGGGTTGACGGCGTTTTTGGAAAAACGCGCGCCCAAGTGGATGAATGGCGGCGAAGGATAATTTTTATGATTCGCAAATTATTAATAGCTAATCGCGGCGAAATCGCCTGCCGTATTATCAAGACCGCCCGCCGCCTGGGGGTGGCCACCGTGGCGGTTTATTCCGATGCGGATGCCGATGCCCTGCACGTGCAGATGGCCGATGAAGCCGTACACCTGGGCCCAGCCCCGGCCAGGGATTCCTACCTGGATATCGGCAAGGTGCTGGGCGCGGCAAAACAGACCGGCGCCGATGCCATTCACCCGGGTTACGGTTTCCTGTCTGAAAATGCGGAATTTTGTCGTGCCTGTGACAGCGCCGGCATAATTTTTGTCGGCCCGCCCACCGGAGCAATCGAGGCGATGGGTTCCAAGTCTGCCGCCAAGCGCATTATGGAAGAGGCCAATGTGCCACTGGTGCCGGGTTACCACGGCACCAACCAAAATGAAGATCTGTTGGAAGGCCACGCCAATCGCATCGGTTACCCGGTATTGCTGAAAGCCGCTGCCGGCGGTGGTGGTAAAGGAATGCGCCGTGTCGACAGTGCCGATGAATTCCACGAAGCACTGGCTGCCGCCAAGCGTGAGGCCATGAACGCCTTCAGTGACGATATTATGTTGCTGGAACGCTACGTGGTGAGCCCGCGCCATGTGGAAATTCAGGTGTTCTGCGATCAGCAGGGCAACGGCGTCTACCTGTTCGAACGAGACTGCTCGGTGCAGCGCCGCCACCAGAAAGTGGTGGAAGAGGCCCCGGCACCGGGAATGAGTCCGGAATTGCGAGCCCGTATGGGTGAAGCGGCCCTGCGCGCGGCCCACGCCATCGGTTACGTGGGCGCCGGCACAGTGGAATTCTTGCTGGATGCCAGCGGTGCTTTCTACTTTATGGAAATGAATACCCGCCTGCAGGTAGAGCACCCGGTGACGGAAATGATCACCGGTCAGGACCTGGTGGCCTGGCAGCTGGCCGTCGCCGCTGGCGACACCCTGCCCATGAGCCAGGATGCGCTGCAGATCAACGGCCACGCCATGGAAGTGCGGATTTACGCCGAAGATCCGGACAATGATTTCCTACCGGCAACAGGTCTGTTAGTGCGTCACCAGCCTCCGGCGGAAGGCGAGGGCGTACGAGTGGATACCGGCGTGCAGACCGGCGATGAAATCAGCGTGTACTACGACCCAATGATTGCTAAGTTGATCTGCCACGGCCGCACCCGCAAAGAGGCCCTGGCCAAACTGGACCGCGCCCTGCGCGATTACCTGATTGCCGGTGTGCGTCACAATATCGAATTCCTGCGCCGGGTGATCAATCACGAGGCTTTCGCCTGTGGTCGTGTTTCCACTCACTTTATCGAAGACTACGAAGCGGAAGTCCTGCACCAGGAGCAGACACTGACGCCGCTCAAGTGCGCCGCTATTGCCGGATACCTGCAGCAGCGTGAAGAGTGTGACCTGCGCAACAGCGCTCCACAGCGGGACCCCTTCTCCCCCTGGCACAGCGGCGATAATTGGCGCAATGCCCTGGCCGGCAGTCGCACCCAGACGGTGGACTACCGTGGCCAGCACGCTCAAATACGCTTTATTGCGGAGGACAATAGCCTGCACTGGACTTGCGATGCCTTGCCTGAGGAACAAAACAGCGGTGAGATTCGCCTGCTGCCGGGTCGCGACTTGATGCTGGTGGATGGCCGCCGCATGAGTTTCTCCGCTGTGGATACCCGCGATGGTGGTGCGGTATTTATCGATGGCACCCAGGTGGAATTCAAACTGCTGCCACCGGATATCGGCGAGAGCAATGACCAAGCCCACGGCCTCGATGCCCCCATGAACGGCACCATAATTTCCCTGCTGGTTGAGCCCGGCTCCACAGTGGAAAAAGACCAGCCACTGCTGGTGATGGAAGCCATGAAAATGGAGCACACCCTGCGTGCCCCGGCCGCCGGCACCGTGCAGCAGTTTTTCTGCGCCGAAGGCGAGCTGGTGGATGGCGGCAGCCTGCTGGTGGATTTCGCCGGGGAGGAGCAATAATGGATTTGCTCAAGCAAGTTAAAATCGTAGAAGTGGGCCCCCGCGATGGTCTGCAAAATGAAAAGCAGCCTATCTCCGTGGAAACCCGTATCGCCCTGGTGAACAAGCTCAGTGCCAGCGGCCTGGCGGTGATTGAAGCCGGCAGTTTTGTCAGCCCCAAGTGGGTACCGCAAATGGCTGCCAGCGAGGAAGTCCTGGCGGGTATTCAGCGCAAAGACGGTGTTATCTACAGCGCGCTCACGCCAAATTTAAAAGGCTATGAGCGCGCGTTAGAGGCAAAAGCAGATGAGGTTGCCGTATTTGGCGCGGCCTCAGAAGCCTTTACCCAGAAAAATATTAATTGCAGCATTGCCGAGAGCCTGGAGCGCTTCCGCCCGCTGGTGGAAAAAGCCAAGCAGGATGGTATTCCCGTGCGCGGTTATGTGTCCTGCGTACTCGGCTGCCCCTACGAGGGCGATATTGACCCGTCCAAGGTGGCCGAAGTCAGTGCCGCACTGTTGGAAATGGGCTGCTACGAAATTTCTCTAGGAGACACCATCGGTGTCGGCACCCCGGAAGCCGCCAAGCGCATGCTGGAGCAGGTGATGGCCCGTGTACCTGTGGAAAAACTTGCGGTGCATTTCCACGATACCTACGGCCAGGCGCTGGCCAATATCTACGCGGCCTTGCAAATGGGGGTCGCCGTAGTAGATTCCGCTGTAGCCGGCCTCGGCGGTTGCCCCTATGCTCGTGGCGCTTCAGGAAATGTTGCCAGTGAGGATGTGCTCTACATGCTCAATGGTATGGGTATTGAAAGCGGCGTGGATTTACAGTTACTCGCTGAGGCTGGGAACTTTATTTCTGAACAGTTGGGACGGGAGACCAACTCCCGTGTGGCTAAGGCTTTGGCGCCCTGCTGAGTGAGTAGTGAGTCCTCTCCAAAGAGTGTTTTTTTTGGAGAGGACCTTTTAGAGAGTTTTAGTATCATTTTTGTCAGTGCTAAAATAAACAGGGTTGCCTGTTCTAAAATTTTCTGCCTCACCCCTTCTCTGTTGCCTTTTACTGATACATGATACTTACGCCTTTCTCAGTTAATTCCATAAACTTCAACCTTTAAGCGTCTGATCAGCTTCCCGCTTAGAGAAATAATATCCCCTCTTGTTTGTTGATTTTTATTGACAGAAATTAACGATATGTAGAGTGGTAGATTGAGAGACGTGTATAGAGCACTATAATCTAATATTTCATTAAATACCTATTTCCAGTATTCAATAATCCTAGAAATCTGATCTCCCTCAAATTCAAATACCGTTAAGTGGTTAGAGGTAACGCCTCGATAGGTTTGTTGTCGCTCAAGGGAGACTGCTTTGTAACCGGCGATTATTGATATGATTTTATATCTGGCACCAGTCATTTGATATTCTCCCTTCTTTAAATATTTTATAGAATTGTTATATAGGTGTTCTCTGGTGTAGGTGCCGCCATAAACTTCATGGATATAGATAAAGTCATCGGTATAGTGAGAAAATAGTTTTTCGATATCTTCGGCTGTAGATCCCTTCATCAGCATTTTGTTTTGTAGCTCATTGACAAGGGCAGCTTTTTTCTTCAGGTCCTCCTTTGTTAATTCCGGTGTTTCAGTGGCAATTGCCACTGATGCCAGTGTGAAAAATAATAATATTATTAGTGTTTTCATCGTAATTGCTTGTTTTGTACAGCTCAATCCTGAGTTATTTTTGATTTTCTTAGATGGTTGTAACCATTGATAATGTTATTTGGTTCTATTCTTGTTCTTGCTGTCTTATTTATTGTTCGGCTTGTCGATTAGTTTTTAGGTGTTTACATTTCATCTGAGATTAGAGGTTAAAGATTAATAAATTATTGGTTTTTTGTTGTTTTTGGCGCCAGCACCCTAAACGGCCGCATCATATCGTAATCCTCATGGGAGAGCAGATGGCAGTGCCATACATAGAGGCCTTCGCGGTCGAAACGCGCTATCACTCGGGTAACCTGGCCGGGAAGGGCGATGACCGTATCTTTGGGGCCGCTTTCTTCCAGTTGAGGTGGAAGGGGTTTTCCCTGCAGGGATTCTATTTCCAGGCGTGCCCCCTGGAATGTCTTATCAGTGTGCATAAACTTCTGCGGCTTGGGAATCAGTTTTCCCTTAAAAGGCTGGCGGTCCAGTACCTGAAATTCCACTAAATGAATATGAATGGGATGAGCCGATACCGTGGGGTTGTAGATTTCCCAGATCTCTACGGCGTTGTGCTGGATAATTTCCGTGGTAGGGTCTTCGAAGAATAGGGAGCCTTCTTTTACTGGACCTAACATCAATAGATTGCGGCCGTAGGGATCGTCCAGGCGGTAGGTGGCAAGTTGTCGTATTTTGCTCGCTTGACTAAGCCTATTAAGCGGAGGGCGCAGGGGGGTATTTAAAGTTAGCTTTAAATCTCCAATCGTGTCTATAGCCGCTGTTTTCTGTCTATCCGGAGAAGCTTCTGTAGGTGCCGAAGCAATATGGAATTGCAAAATTTGGCCAGTGGTATTGGGGTCGGTGGCTGGTGTGGTGCCACCGCGCCCATCGCTTAATACGCGTTTACCATCCGGGTTGTAGACAAGTGGAATTGAACTCTTTGGATCATTGGCCTCCACAAATCCTTTGAATGGGATATCCGGACCAAAATTTCTCAATGTCAGTTGTCGCCCTTCATAACCACTGAAATCCACTAAGACATCTGCTCGTTCTGCGGGGGCCAATACTAACTCATTCAGTTGTACTGGGTGATCGAGAAAACCACCGTCGCCGCCAATCTGCACAAAAGGAACATCTTCGTTGATCCTGAGGATCAGTGTGCGGGTATCGGACGCGTTGAGTAGCCGCAGTCGATAGACGTGTGGGGTGACACTGACTTTGGGCCAGGCCATACCGTTTGCCAGGATAAAATTACCGAAAAATTCATCCAGATGGGAGGGGTTGGGCCAATTGGCTTTTACCACCTCATGGGAAACTGGTGATGGAGGCTGGTTCCGCCAGCCGGGAAAATAGAGTTGCCCATCAGAGGTAAATAAGCTGTCTGTGATAGCGACAACCCTGGTGTGTTCTTCACTGGGGAGCAGCTTTTCCTGAATCAGGCGATCTTCATTTTTATCGCCAACCAAGTAGAAACCAAATAGACCTGCATAGACATTAAGACGGGTCATTCCCAGGGTATGGTCGTGATACCAGATAGTGGCGGCATCCTGGGAGTTATCGTACTCGTAGATTTTTTTATCAAACTGTGGACCTATCTCGCGGTAATTACGGGTGTACCAGGCGAGGGGATTGCCGTCACTCTTCCACTCGGTGTGGCCACCGTGAAGATGGATAACGATAGGTACGGCTTTGGGATCCTTTACGTCGGCGAGGTGAATGGAACGATCAACGGGGAAGAGGTGTGGTCCGGGCAGTCCATTTGCCCAGTGTACAAATACTGGCTGGCCCTCTCGGGCGCGAATAGTTGGGCCGGGAGAATGGATACGCCCTGCGTACTCAAACCCCCAGACCTTGGTCATCAAACGTTTGCCTTCCCTATCTCTTAGGCCCATCCAGGTGCGGGTAGGCAGGGCTGGTAATTTCACGGGGGCAGCGCCACGGGGGCGGATTTCGGTGGGGTTTGGCAGCTCGTTAACAAACTTATCCACAGTTGTGGGATCCAGCAGGGTCAGAGGGTTTGTTTTTTTGGTGGAAATCTTTTCCTCACTGGCAGCGAGGGGTGGGGGAAGTAATAGCAGCAAGCAGAAGCAGAAGTGTACCCTTACCATTGGAAGTTCCCAGGGCTTACGGTGATTATGAATTAGAAGCCAATGAGGCCCCGGTATGCACGGATTATTGCTTTGCGCTCAACATCGTTTCAAGCATAAATGAGTAGGGTGTTTATCGGGTAGTTATAGTAGATATTTAGTTGCGCCGGCCTTGAATACTAGTTGATGGTTCTTTGACTAGATCGGTGTCATAGCGATAATGCCCGGTTACCTTATAAGAGAATAAAATATCTTCAAGGACTGGACCAGCGCCAATATTATGTACGATGAAGTAGCGATTCGTATTTTGTGATAGCTTCGCGGAAACAATACCGATATGGGGAAGTCCCCCTGGTAGTACCCAGGTAACGATATCTCCAGGCAGGTAGTCATTCGTTTTATGGGTTATCGGAAGTGACAATTCCTTGCGGGTAAAGAATGCTTGAAGATTAGGTACTCGTCTGTGGTCAATATTTCTGTCAGGTCTGGAGAGCCCCCAGATACGCTTTGATGGATAGGCCTGAAAGTCGTCAGAGATATCTTCATGTACTTCTCTTTGCAGATCAATTCCCAGCTTTCTAAAAGAGCGAATTATTACATCGGTACAGACCCCAGTATCGGCAGGCACATCCCCATTTGGATAGGGGATGGCGACATAGGCTGGTACGTATCGCACTTTATGATGAGTTCGTTCCAGTGCTGCCTCGGCCAATGAGATATTTTGTGCACCACTCACCGGTGAAATTAGGATACTTATTAAAATGGTTATTTTTTTCATTTTGAGTATCTTTTAGTTGCCGCTTCTCGAGCGATATCGATACCTATTGTTGCTTAATGATGTTGCGTATGAGTCTTATTTAACTTGTAGGGGGCTGTGGTACAGACGCTCCCCCTATGTTCGAATAAATAAAAAAGCTGATTAAGCCAATGGTTAACCAAAAGAAAATACTGGCGACTAATATTTCTGCTGTACTCGGCTCTCTTCTTTTGGGAGTGAGGCACTTACTGATATGGTAGCCGGGGAAATAGAATATACAGTCAAGGATTATTCTAGCCACAACCTCGAATAATAAGTGAAAGATAAACCTGAATGCGCCGCCAATGATCTCTTCCATATTTCCTGCTTTCTAATTGGTCAGTTCTCTCAGGTGTTCCCAAACATACCAATAGGTTGCTACCTTACTCCCATCGGCAGCATTCCAGATACTCTCTTGAGCTTTGCGCCCCCCTAATCGTTGGTAGAAGGCCTGAGCTTTGGTGTTATCTTGATTTACCAGAAGGCACATGCCTTTGGATGGCGCCTGTTGATACGCCCAGCGAGCGGCCTCAATAAAGAGTGTGTGCCCGATACCTAGTGAACGGTACGCTTTCCGCACATGTAGATTATCTAAATGTGATCCCCATTCGGGGTGTTTGTCGGCAAAAAGACAGACAAAACCTGCGGTATTGCCGTCGACCTCTGCCACAAGGACTTGCTGATTAGACTGTGGTTTTTCGAAGCGAGTATTCCAAAGTGCAAGCCTGTCGGCCGGGGCTTCTTTCTCTAGGTAGGTTGTGGAGAGTACATTGCTATAGTTTTCCTGCCAGCTTGTACTATGTATATCGGCGATAGCAGATACATCGTGTTTTGATGCCATACGTATGTTCATGAAATGAATCCCCTCCCTGGGTAAAGCTGTACGAAGTGATAAGTTATATACGGTAATAAATTTCGCATTGTAGGTGATTGCAAAATACATGAATTTATCAGGCTGGGAAAGAAAACGCTGTGCTCTTTTCGAGTGATTGATGAAACTAGAACGAAGGCGCGGGCAGAAGCTTAGATGCTGATCCGGGTTGAAGTTTTAGGAGTGACCATTGCCTGGAAAGTGGTACAAAAGGGAGGGGGGATCTCGTTTGAGTTCTACTGGATAAGGCAGTGCTTTCATCGGTCCAGCTTGAACGTAGCAGCAAAAATAAAAAAATTGGATATGAGAGTGTAGGTTTGGTTGGAAGAAGGCAGTGTAAACAAACTGAAAGCCAATTGATTGTAAATAAATTTTCGTAGGTTGGATGCTTCTTTATTCCGAAGAAACCAGGCGGCCAGTAGTGGTTCTATATTTACTGAATACCGGTTTTCTTTTGTGATTCTGTTAGGCTTTGAGTCGGTGTACATGAATGCAGGTGTAGACAAAACAAAGTAAATAGTAGTGGCTTGAATGGATAATAAGGTGGCCTCTGACTTTAAGTGGTTATCTATTATGTTGGTCAGAAATTAAAGTCTATTTTTTTGGGGAGCTATTTTAGCTGAAGGCTTTAAGGCTGGTCGATAAAATATTTTCAGCCAAATTGATAGGTTGTATTAATTTAAGGGTGTTGTTGAACTCATAAAGCGAAGACATTATCAGTGGGTAATGATTTTAGAGGAGAACTTGAAATATTCAGCCGATCTACAAGACTGATAGCCGTCAATGTCGTGGTGAATTTTATAAGCTATTAGACTTTATTTAAGTGATTTATCTAGTGGTGGTATTTAGCTGGGTCGCAGGGATAAAAAACTATTTATAGTTTTACTCAAGTTTGTAATGCCACAGATTCCCCTTTGCTTAGCTTCTAGAGAGTTAGTCCGGCAAGGCGCTGATCGTAGGTAAACCCAAGAACCCTGTGAACTAAGCGGTTTAGCTGTACTTATCTTGGGCAATGTGGTTGCTGTCGCACCAATAACGCCATAATCTGCTACCATCGGCGCAAATTCTGCTGTTAGATTGATTGCTATGAAACTCTTGCGTTGGCTTCTGTTAATACTGCTGGCTTTACTGGTGATCTCCGCCCTGGCGGCGCCGGGTATTATCGGGCCCAAAGTGGAGGAGATCTGGAAGCAGCAATTGGGCCGGCTACAGGGGGGGAACTCCACCAGCTATCAGCGCGGCTGGTTTGGCGCTGAGACCAATACCGAGGTGGCCCTGCAAAATGGCACCACGGAATTGCGTACAGAAATCCATCACGGTCCACTGCTGTTGACCTCCCGCGGGCCTCGCTTCGGGGTGATCTACAGTGAAACCCGCCTGGATCTTGAGCAATTAAATCCCCAGCTGCGCGCGCAGCTTGAATCCCTCTATGGGCGCCTGCAGGACAGCCCTCTGGTTTTAGAGACTCTGGTATCGGCGGATAACCGTGTACTAAATACCCTGCGCCTGGAGCCCTTCAAGAGCACGGGGGACTTTGGTCAGTTGGAATTTAATGGTGGAGAAATTGCCGTCTCGACGGATTACAGCGGTGCAACCCTCGAAGGGGTTGTCGATCTGGGTAGCTTACGCCAGCTGAGAGATGGGGTAGAGGTACTATTTACCGAACCAGTCACAGGAGAGTTCCAGCTGGAACCCCAACGGGGCGGCAAAGCACAATTAAGCCTCTCCTTATTGCGGGCAGAGTCCGATTCCGGCCCGGTGGAGTTGCGGGATATCCGCCTCAACCTGGACCTGGAAATGCTGGCTGCGCAGACTCTAAAGGTAGTGAGCGATTTACATTTGCCCAATGTCCAGTCTGCTACACCCATCACCTCAGCGCGCCAGCAGATGACCCTACCGAAGATTAAGGCCGCTGACCTGGGCCACTATTTACGTTTGTTGCTGCCGGTGGCGGAGCGCAATTGGGCCCTTGATCTGCGCCCACCGCTGCGCCTGCAGCAACAGTTGGTGGTGGAGTCGCGCAATGGCCCAGTACTGGTGGATGCTGATGTTGACTGGAAGGGTATGAAGCGCGCCCCACGCCAGCGCAACGGCAGCGCCTTGAACCAGTGGCTGCAGCCGCTGGTGGGTACCATGACTTTGAGTGCTGCCGAGTCGGCACTGCTGCAATCGCCACTGGTGGGGCAGGCGATGATGCTGCGGGAATACGGTTTGCTGATCGAACACAACGATGAGCTGCAGATGCACCTGGAGGTCAATCGCGGGCGCCTGGAAGTCAATGGCCAGCAGCTGCCGCCGGATTTGTTCCTGATGGCCTTAACTGGGCAATTTTAACTCCCCTTACCTACGGGAGAGGCCGCTCCTCTCCCTGTTTCCTCGGTTTTACGGCAACCTCATAGTAGTAGCTCGACATTACTAACCGGTATTGCGCATTCCCGCGGCGATGCCGGCAATCGTCACCATCAGGGCGCTCTCTAGCACGGCGTCGCTCTCCCTTTCACGCAAGCGTGCCATCAGTTCGGCCTGTAACAGGTGCAGCGGGTCTGTGTAGGGGTCGCGCACGCGGATAGACCAACGCATCACCGGGTTATTATCCAGCAGGCTTTCGCGGCCGGTGAGCTGTTGCAGGGCGCTCACCGTATGGGCCAGGCGTTCGCGCAGGTTCTCGCCCAGTTCGATCAGTTCCCCGCTGTCAGTGAGCCGCTCCTCGTACCAGGAGGCGACACGGGTGTCGGACTTGGCCAGTACCATCTCGAGCATATCCACGACCCCTTGGAAAAAGGGCCATTCACAACTCATCTCTCGTAATGTATCGGCCTCGTCGGCCTGCTTTAGAGCGTGCTCCAGGGCGGTGCCCGTGCCTAGCCAGGCGGGCAGCATCAGGCGGATCTGGGTCCAGGCAAACACCCAGGGAATAGCGCGCAGAGTCTCCACGCCGCCCCCGGGTTTGCGTTTTGCCGGGCGGCTGCCGAGTGCCAGGCGGCGGAGTTCAGTCTCCGGTGTGACAGTGCGCAGGTAGGCTACCAGGGCCGGGTCGTCGCGCACCACTTCGCGATAGCTCTGCACCGAGACCTCGGTGAGTCGCTCCATCTGGTTGCGCCATTCGGGGCGCGGCTGTGCCGGTGGCATCAGGGTGGCTTCCAGAGTGGCTGCCACATACTGTTCCAGGTTATAGGCGGCCACTGTTGGTCGACCGTATTTGAAGCGGATCATTTCCCCCTGTTCTGTCACGCGGATACGCCCGGCTACCGAGCCGGGTGGTTGTGACAGTAGCGCCATGCGTGTGGGCGATCCACCGCGGGAAATGGAACCGCCGCGGCCGTGAAACAGCGTCAGAGGAATGCCGTGGTTGCGGAAGATCTTGGTGAGGGCCTCCTGGGTACTGAACTGCGCCCAGGCCGCACCGAGAAAGCCCGCATCTTTGGCGGAATCGGAGTAGCCAATCATTACTTCTTGGCCTTCCAGTACACGCTGCTTGTACTGGGGAATATTGAGTAGGGTACTCATGGTGTCGGCGGCATTGTTGAGATCGTCGAGGGTCTCAAACAGCGGTACTACGCGCATGGGGTGATGGACCCCGGCAATTTTCTGCAACAGCATCACGGCCAAGACATCGGAGGCTTTCCTGGCCATGGAAATTACATAGGCACCGAGCCCCTCGGGGCCCTGTTCGGCCACCACCTGGCAGGTTTCCAGGACCTCGCGCACATCCGCATCGCAGAAATCGGTGTGGTAGAAATCCTCGTTCACCAGGGGGCGGCGATTTTCCAGCTCGGCCAGTAGAAATGCCAATTTGCTCTGTTCATCCCAGCTGGCGTAGTTACCCAGGCCCAAATAGCGGGTGATGGCATCGAGCGCATCGGCGTGGCGGGTGGACTCCTGGCGGATATCTAGACGCAGTAAGGTGATGCCAAAGCAGTTGAGGCGACGCAGGGTATCCTTAAGCTGGCCATCGGCAATGGCGGCTAGGCCCACAGTGCGCAGGGAGCGGTCGATAAGGCTTAGGGGCTCGAACAGTTCCCGGTTGCTGTTAAACACGGTATCGCTGGAGGGTTCGGCGCCGCCGATGCGCGCCTCCATTTGTGCGCGGGTGTTGCGCAGACGCTGGCGTACACGTCTCAGTATTAGACGATAGGGTTCGTGGCTGGGGCCTGTCTGCTCCAGTAATTCCTCACTGGCTTTGTGCATAGACAGATCCGCCAGCAGGTTTTCCACATCCCGCAGAAAGAGGTCGGCAGCCATCCAGCGAGCCAGTAACAACACCTGGCGGGTTACCTTGGCGGTGACATTGGGGTTGCCGTCGCGATCGCCACCCATCCAGGAAGCAAAGCGGATTGGCACCCAGTCGTCCGGCAGTGGTGGCAGCTCAGCCAGAGCCAGTTCGGCCTCGATGGCACGCATACTCTGCGGGACCGCTTGCCACAGCGACTGCTCGATCGTGGCGAAGCCCCATTTGGCTTCATCCACCGGCGTTGGCCTCTCACGACGGATTTCATCGGTGCTCCAGGCGGAGAGTATCTGCTCGTGTAGATGACGGCGCAGCTCGCGCGCCTCCTCCTGGGTGAGGTCGGGCCGGTCCAGGTCGGCGAGGAGGTCGGCGACGCGGTCGTACTTGCGGATCAGAGTGCGGCGGGTGACCTCTGTGGGGTGTGCGGTGAGCACCAGCTCTACAGAGAGGTCCTTCAGCACTGCGTGGATATCGCCCGGCGCCTGCTTGGCGTTCTTGAGCTCCGCCAGTACCTGGCGCAGACCGCGGTCGGTGTCCGGGTCGCCGGAGAAGCGTTGATGTTGCCGGTGCAGACGCTCGCGGTGGCGCTGCTCGGCGATGTTGGCCAAATTCAGAAACTGACTAAAGGCGCGGGCGACTTCCAACAGCGTGTCATCGTCGAGAGGGTCCAGCAATTGGTGTAGGCGATCGACTTGCATCTCACCGGTGCCGCGACTTTCCACCGCTGCTTGGCGAATGGTTTCCACGGTATCGAAGAGGGTTTCACCGGCCTGCTCGCGCAGTACCGAACCGAGTTCCTCGCCGAGTAGGCGGACGTCCTCCCGTAGCGGGGTATTTTGATCCTGACTCACAACCCTTTTTCTCCCTAGCGATATCCGGTGAAGATTCTGGGCATTATCTTCGCACAATTTTCCGCAAGGGGGTTGCGCCGCCGAGGTTAGGGAAAGTTGAGACTTGAAGTCCCCGTGAAGTTGCGAAATGCAAAGGCGAAGATAGGGCGAATATTAAGCGTTGAATGCAGGAGAGAGTGAATGGCAGTTTTATAGAAAAGATGAAATGTAAAACCGTCTTAACAGGAACGGGTTATTTCGACAGGGTGGTGGTGGCTTGCGCTTGCTTTAAATGGGCAATGCCCGCGCGGATTTTCACGCGGGCGGGCATTTTTTAATAGTGCATCGGATCATAGGCGGGGCGGCGATCGACCAGCATCAGCCAGCCGCGAATGACCCGATAGATGACCCAAATCCAATTGATGGCGAGAATTAAGTAGCCCAGGCCGAGTATCCACCAGGTTAGAGAGCCGACAATCGTCCACAGCAGCCAAAACCAGAAGGTGCGAATCTGCCAGCGGAAGTGAGATTCCGCCAGGGTGCCGCGTACATCGCTGCGCTTAAAATAATTAATCAGTACGCCGACAAAAAAAGGGATTGCGGTAAACAGGCTGATGGCCTGGATCAAGTAGACCATGATGGCCAGATCGCGGCCACTCTGTTCGCGGGCCTCTTGGGAGCGGGTTGGGTACTGCTCAGACATGACTTAATTCTCTTTTGAACTCTGCAAAATATAGTGTGGTCCCCACTGCGCAATTCAACGTATGTGCGTTGGAGTGGTATTTTTGTGCGACAGTCGGTGCCGGCTATGGTTTGTGTTAGCCGGACCTTGAAGGGCTGGAACAGTTGGGGGGGCTGTTAACCTCGCGGGCGCTGGCCCATCCCTGTGTCGTATCATCCCATTAACTTGTCTGTATTTCGGCTAATAACCGTAAGTAATATCATTTCAGGGCCCACTCGGTGTGTACATTGCGTTCGCGCCAGGCTTTTAGCTGGCGTACCGATTCGCGCATTAGCTGCAATAATTCAGTGCGCTGCCGGCGGCAGTGCTCGCGTTCACTATCGATGGAGAGATTAGCGGCCAGGCTGCGCAGACGTGCGGATACATTGTCGAGACCCACTTCCGCCGCAGCTCGGGCAACATCCTGGGCTTGTTTCTCCGCATCCAACCAGTGGCGTCCGGTGAGTGCGCTGGTGAGCGAGGTAATGTGCTTGGGTAGGGTGGCGCTGCGGTCGCTGAGTAGTTCGGCGAATGTGAGATGATCCAAGGTATCTTGTTGGCGCAACAGGGTATTGGTGTTCAGTAGCTGCGCCGGGCGAGGTTTCTGCTGTTGTGGCGCTCCCTGAAGGCGCCGCGTGGCCCATTGCATCAGCTGCATCAACTGCCGGTCGCCAATCGGGTGGGTGAGTACCCCGGTAAATCCACGCGCCTGGTAGCGCTCTTTATCGCCGGTTCTGGCACTTTGCAGTAGGGCGAAAATTGGTAGGTCTGCGCCGCGTTCTCGGCGAATTTCGCGCACGGCTTCCACGCCGTCCATCAGTGGCAGGTGCGTATCGGTCAGTATCAGGTCAAAGTTTTTTTGCAGGGCGGCACTACTGCCGTCGATACCGTTACACTCTCTTTGCACATGATGACCCATGGCTTCCAGTGTTGCCTGCAGGGATTCGTGTTTATTATTTTCCACTAACAGCACGGCGAGGCCGTTGCCGGTATTGCCGAGTACTTCTCTGGGAAGCTTGAGTTCCACAGTTTCGACTTTGCCAATCTGGCGCAGATCGTCTAAGGATTTGAGTGCCGCATTCAACTGGCGTTTGCTAATTTCCACCAGAGCTTTTGTGTTGTTGTCCTCGCTGCGTCCGAGCAGGTTGAGGGTGCCCATGAGTGTATCGAGAGGGTGGTGCAGTTGATGGCGCACGATGGTGAGCAGATCGAATTTTTCCTGGCGCACTAATTCGAGGCTTTCGCGAGTTTCTTCTAATTGTTTTTCCAGGGCGAGGAATTCACTGT
This sequence comes from uncultured Microbulbifer sp., assembly GCF_947498635.1. Lineage (GTDB taxonomy): Bacteria > Pseudomonadota > Gammaproteobacteria > Pseudomonadales > Cellvibrionaceae > Microbulbifer > Microbulbifer echini. The sequence continues at coordinate 104,521 of NZ_CANMKV010000007.1, forward strand.
TGCGACTGTGCGCCTTTTGAAACAGGTTGCTGTTTTCGGCACTGATATTGTCGATCTGTTGTGCGCTTTGTCGCCTTAATTTTTTCAGGCTGAGCTGTCTATTGAGTGTAAATAGGCAAACGAGTAAAAGTGCAACTAGCGCAGCGGCCAGCCAGTAAATAGACACTTGTCGCGTGAGCGTATTTAATTCAAAGGCTTGCGCGCCACTGCTGATACATGCCGAGCCCCACAGCAGCATACCGGTTTGCAGGGTAGATAAATAAATACGGCTAGAGGGCAGCCCCCCAGAAGAAATGGCTTTTGTCATCCTTGTAATCACTTTTTTGTTAGGGCGGACTAAATCCTGCAGTCCGCGGTGTGATTTTTGCGGTAGGTTTTGATCGATACTCCCGAAAAGATCAGACCGTTTGATACTGCAATATGGCACGGCGTACAAGAGAAATTTTTGCGGGGATGGGCTGCTTAAGGGGGGAGAATTCAGTCATCGACATGACCGCTATCGCCAATACCCAAGTAATATTGCGCCAATTATTGATAATGGTTTTTTAGGTTGGTTTTTGCCGAGAGGAATTGCACGCTATTACAGAGGTAGCTCTGGGCGTAAATTTAATAGAGGGAGAGCGTATTTTCCGAGTTTGGCGGCGGGCTATTCTTCAAAAAATACGCAATTCATGGTCGAAAAAAATGATTTTAATGTCTCAGGCAGCCTGGGGGAGGCGTTCCTGTAATAATTGCAACATACGCTCTGAGGGGAGAAATAAGCGAATACCATCGCAGTGGGCGAGTAGCTCTCGATAAAAATAATCGAAGTGGGTGCAGCCCAGGATAAGAATTTGCACACCGCTTTTCACAAGTGCCGCTACTAGGTCATCCAGAGCGTGCTGTTGCACAATCATTTCTGCGGGGAGACCATCCTCAATGTCTTCGACAATCTGCAGGTTGCCGATGCCGATTACCTTGGCTGTGGTATTGCGCTCGAGGATCTCGCGTTCGATATTGGCGCAGCTCTGGCAGTTGGCGGCGAGCAGGCCAAAATTGCGGTAGCGTTGGGTCAGCTCGGCATAGACTTCAAGTGGGGAGACCACTTCAATGGATGAGGCGGCTTTAACCGCCTGCATATCCACGGCGCCGGAGAGGGAGTTACAGTAGATCATGGCGGCTTCGGCGCCGCCTTGGTGCAGCTGTTCTATCGCGCTGATCAACTGTTGGGTGAGGGCGCCGCGCTCCAGAGCCTGTAATTGGGTCTGTGCTTGGGGGGATGCCGACAGGGACAAGCCGACACCGCGCAGCTGGCGCGCGGCGAGGAAATCCAGGCCAAAGCGGGTGTCAGTCGGGGTGCCGGCGACCACGCCAATGGTCATGGAGCTCTCTTCAATGGCGTTCTGCGTCAACACGGCGATTTTCCTCTCTCGTAATGCTCAGTCGAGTGTCTGTGTCCTCTCAGGAGGCTCTTTTGCTCCGCAAGGGGCTGACGGTATTAATCCACACTCGGCGCACCCAGTCGAGATAAATTCCATAGGGACCGCCGAGGGCGCCGGCAATCAGCATGAAGGTAATACTGGCGGTAGCGATTTCGTCCCAGCTGGCGCCGCCCAGGTGCATATTGCCCATATAGAGTGGGAACTGGAAACTGAGGAAGACAAAGGTATCCACCAGGTAGGCATTGATTGGGCCACCGCCGCCAAAACGGTTCACCACCCAGCTGCGATAGACACTGAAGGGCCGCGCAATCAGAGTGTTGAAGACCAGGGCCATCAGGCGCACTTTCAGATGTTCGTTCCAGCTCATACCGGCCAGCAGCAGCTCGATGGGAATCGCCACCGCCCAGGAAAAGCTGTTCATGGCGAAGATATCCACGAGGAAATCCCAGCGACGCGCGTTGGGCGCGGCTGGTTCGGCGTCGGGGCCGGACGGTGTGAGTGCGGGCGCGGACATGGAGTAAACAACCTCTTGAACATCGAGCCCTCACCTCACGGTGGCGGCAGGCCGGCGATTATATCTCCAAATTGCGCAAATGCTAGCCTTGCATCTCGACTGGTGAGATCTGTCGAGATAATCCTCCTACAAAATATTAGAAAATTAATCTAAATATCTTATTGGCTTTATGTGTCTCCTGGCCACAGTGGCGCCTGAGAGGTTAATATGCAACTCTTTGCATAAGCCAAATCGGAGCCATCATGTCCCTGCGCTACGCCGTCCTCACTCTGTTGGATATCGAGCCCGGCAGTGGTTACGACCTGAAGCGTCGCTTCGAGCGCAGCGTTTCTCATTTCTGGAGTGCGAGTCATCAGCAGATGTACCGGGAGCTGCACAAGCTGTATGACGAGGGTCTGCTGGATTGCGAGGAACAGCCCCAGGAAGGTAAGCCGGACAAGAAGGTTTACAGCCTCACCGAAAAAGGTCGTGCGGAGTTATGCGACTGGGTGACTCAGCCGGCAGCGCCTCAGAAAATTCGCGAGCCTTTTCTCGTGCGCCTGTTTGCCGGCCATCACCTGAGCCAGGAAGAATTGCGCGAGGCGCTCAACGATCAGCTGCGGAGGCATCATGGGTTACTGGAGAACTACCGGGAGCAGAACGAGCGGGTATTGAAGAGTGCCCCAGCCTTGCAGGAACGTTACTGGCTCGCCCATCAGACCCTGCTATTGGGAATTGAGGCGGAAAAGACCTGGATTAGCTGGGCGGAAAAAATGCTCAGTCAGCTTGAGCAGAAACACGGGGAAACCAATTAAAAAAACCGGGCACTGCCCGGTTTTTTTGTATCCGTAGCATTCTTCGACTCAGATGGCGACTTTCTCTATCACCAGACTGCCGATGGAATAGCCGGCGCCGAATGAGCAGATAATACCGCGCTCGCCCACTTGCAGGTCGTCACTGTGCAGGTTGAAGGCGATTAATGAACCGGCGCTGGCGGTGTTGGCGTAGCGATCCAACACTACCGGTGCACGCTCCGCACTGGTCTCGTCACCCATCAGCTTCTTGGCGATCAGGTTGTTCATATTGATATTGGCCTGGTGCAGCCAGTAGCGGCTCACCTCGCGGGGGTCGGTGCCGCAATCGTGCAGGTGTTCTTCAATATGAGCGGCGGCCATGGGGCAGACCTCCTTGAACACCTTGCGGCCGTTCTGGCGGAACAGTTTGCCGGGGCCAAAAGGGTCCACATCCGCCGCGCGCGCAGCGTAGCTGAAGTTCGAACGGATATTGTTGGAGTAGACGGTTTTGGCCTTGGTGCCGAGGATCTCCCAGGCGCTCTCTACCGTGCAGGTCTCGCGGCGCTCGATCACACTGGCTACGGCCACATCGCCAAAGATGAAATGGCTGTCGCGGTCGGTGAAATCCACCTGTGGTGAAGCCAATTCGGCGTTGATGACCAGTACGGTGCGCGCGGCGCCGGAGCAGATAGCATCTACCCCGCGTTGCATAGAAAAAGTGGCGGATGAGCAGGCCACTTCCATATCGAAGGCGAAACCGTCGATGTCGAGTGCGCCCTGGATCTCAATGGCAATGGCCGGGTAGGCGCGCTGCATATAAGAGGCGCCGACAATGACCATATCGACATCGGAGGCCTGTTTACCGGCCTTCTCGAGTGCCAGCTTGGCGGCTTTAAGGCCCATTTCTGCCTGTACACAGAGATCGTCGTCGTTGCGTTCGGGGATAAAGGGGCGCATGCGCGCCGGATCGAGAATACCCTCGCGGGTGACCACATGGCGGCTCTTAATACCGGAGGCCTTCTCGATAAATTCCGCCGAGGACTGCGGCTTGGGCTGCAGAGCGCCGGACTCGATCGCCTGGGCGTGTTCCAGGTTGTATTGTTTGGCGTAGGTATTGTAGGCATCTACCAGCTCTTCGTTGCTGATAGCTTCCGGTGGGGTCCACAGGCCGGTGCCGCTGATGACAATGCCCCGTGGCAACTTGTATTCACTCATCGCTGAATCCCTGGCTCACAGCAAAGAACCTGCGAGCAATTAGTCACTGAATAGAACCTTAGCAGCGCCGGCTTAATTGGGACTTTTGTGCCAGAACGGCAAGGCAGGATATTGTGACCCTTCTGTAACTTCCGGTCTATCTGCGGTCGCGCCGAAGAGTCATGGCGTTCTGGCCAAAACAAAGGCGCTGACCTTGCGCGCGCCGGCTTCCAGGAGTTTTTGCGCCGCCGCTTCCAGGGTGGCGCCGGTGGTGAGTACATCATCCACCAATCCAATATGCATTTCCTGCACCGATCCCCGCAGGGCAAAACTTTGCAGCAGGTTGCGCATGCGTTGCTGCCGCCGTAACTGCGATTGGGTGCGGGTGGCGCTGATTTTGCGCAGCAGGCGTGGCCGCACCGGTAACCGCCACTGCCTGCCCAGCTCGGCTGCAACCAGCTGTGCCTGGTTGTATCCACGTATCCAGTAGCGGCACCAGTGCAGGGGAATCGGAGCGAGGAGATCGGGTGGCTCCCCGCAGGGTTTTATTGCCCCGGCGGCCAGCTGCGCCAAACTATGACCTGCACTCAAATCACCCTGATATTTAAACCGCTGGATCAGCTGGCTCACCGGGTAAGCGTATTGCCAGGCGGCCTGTACCCGCTGGAAGCGCGGCGGTTGTCGCAGGCAGTTGGGGCACTGGCGCGCGCACGAGGCCAAGGGCAGAGCACAGCTCTCGCATGCCCGACCGAGATAGGGTAAGTCCCCAACACAGCCGGGACAGATGCCAGATTCGCTGGCGCGGTCGCCACACAGTAGGCACTGGGCCAGATGATGGGAGAGTAGTGGCGAGATTCGGCTGTAAACCATAATTGATTATCTGAGTTGACAGCGATAGGGGGCTGGCTAAACTGGCCAGTCCGTTTGGTCGAGTTTGTCACTGCCACCGACAGCAGTCACCCCGGCCCCGTAAATAAAAAGAGCACAAACCACTCCAGTAATTAGAGAGAGTAAGCCTGTGACCGCTGACCAGCATACGCCCGCCGCCAATATTCGCCACGACTGGACCCGCCAACAGGTTTTGGGCCTCTTTGCCATGCCGTTTAGTGATCTGCTGTTCACCGCACAGCAGGTGCATCGAGTCTACTTCGACCCCAACCGAGTGCAGGTCAGTACCCTCTGCTCGATCAAGACCGGGGCTTGCCCGGAAGACTGCGCCTATTGCCCGCAGAGTGCTCGCTATGATACTGGGCTGGAGCGGGAAAAGCTGATGAAGGTGGAGAAGGTGTTGGAGGAGGCCCGAGTGGCCAAGGCGAGCGGTGCCACACGCTTCTGCATGGGGGCTGCCTGGCGCTCACCCAAGAAAAAGGATATGCCCTACGTTACCCAGATGGTGCGTGAGGTGAAGGCGCTGGGCATGGAGACCTGCATGACTCTGGGGATGCTCAATGATGACCAGGCCCAGGAGCTGGCCGATGCGGGGCTCGACTACTACAACCACAATCTGGATACCTCGCCCGAGTACTACGGCGAGATTATCACCACCCGCACCTACCAGGATCGCCTGGAGACGCTCGGGCGTGTGCGCACCGCCGGTATGAAAGTCTGCGCCGGCGGAATCGTCGGCATGGGCGAGGGCGACAAGGATCGCGCCGGGCTACTCATGCAGCTGGCCAACCTGCCGGAGCACCCGGAATCGGTGCCCATCAATATGTTGGTGAAGGTTGCCGGTACTCCTCTGGAGCAGGAGAAGGATCTGGACCCCTTCGAGTTTATCCGCTGCATTGCCGTGGCGCGGATCATGATGCCCAAATCCCACGTGCGCCTCTCAGCGGGGCGCGAACAGATGAGCGACGAGATGCAGGCGATGGCCTTCCTAGCCGGCGCCAATTCCATCTTTTACGGTGAGAAACTGCTGACTACGGCCAATCCGGAGTCCAACAAGGATATGCAGCTGTTTTCCCGCCTGGGAATCCAGCCCGAGGAGTATCAGCAATATGCAGATGAATCCGAGGTGGAAGCGGAACTGAGCGCCCAGATCAGCGAACAGCAAAATGACGCTTTCTTCTACGACGCGGCCAAATGACCCTAGAGAAGATCCTGCGCCAGCGTCTGGATGAGCGGCGCCGGGACGGTCTCTATCGCCAGATCAAAACGCTGGCTGCAGCGCCGACTCCTCTGGTTACAGTCGATGGGCGAGAGATGCTGGCCTTCAGCAGCAACGATTACTTGGGCCTGGCAATCCACCCCGAAGTAATTGCCGCGCAGAAAGCCGGTGCTGAACTGGGTGCCGGCGCCACCGCATCCCACCTCGTCAATGGCCATTTTCAGGTGCATCAACAGCTGCAGCAGAGCCTCGCCGAAGTTACCGGGCGCGAGGCGGCGCTGGTGTTCTCCAGTGGTTATATGGCCAACGTGGGCACACTCTGTGCACTACTGGGCCGCGCCGATAATATTATTTCTGACAAGCTCAACCATGCCTCTCTGATTGATGGTGCGCGTTTGTGCGGTGCCAACAGCCTGCGTTTTCCACACGGCGACCTGGATGGACTGCATCGCCAATTGCAGCGCGCCGCTCGGCGCGGGGGAAATACCCTGGTGGCGGTGGATGGCGTCTACAGTATGGATGGTGACCTAGCGCCCCTGGCCGAAATTGCCGGCCTGTGTCGGGACTACGGTGCCTGGTTACTGGTGGATGAAGCGCACGGATTTGGAGTGATGGGCAGCGCACAATTGCCTCTGGCGGGTAGCAGCGCCGCGGCGGGTCTCGATCAGTCACAGGTACCGGTCATTATGGGCACCCTGGGTAAAGCTGCGGGTAATGCGGGGGCCTTTGTCGCAGGTTCCAGCGCCTTGATCGATTACCTGGTGCAGTTTGCCCGCCCTTATATCTATACCACCGGCATGCCACCAGCGGTGGCCGCCGGCAGTATTGCTGCGGTGGAGCGGATGCGCAGTGAACCCGAGTTGGCCCGGCGTCTGCAGGAGAATATCGCTCACTTCCGCCAGCGAGCGGCACAGCTAAATTTACCTCTGGCAGGCTCCTCCACTGCGATCCAGCCCCTGCTGCTCGGCTGTGAAAAAACCGTTATGTCGGTGTCTGCAAAATTGGAGTGTCGAGGGTTTTTGGTGGGGGCGATTCGACCGCCTACCGTGCCTGTGGGCACGGCTCGTCTGCGAATTACTCTGAGTGCCGCCCATAGCCATGACCAAATCAATGCACTACTCGATGAACTGGTCTCCGTGCTGCAGGAAAATGCGCTGGTGCGTTCGTGAGCCAGGTTGAGAATCTGGTATTCCTGCATGGTTGGGGTGGGGATAACGGTCCGTGGCAGCCACTACTCGAAGCGGTGCGCGAACAGCTGGGGGTGCCCCTGCGCTGTATCGAGCTGCCCGGGTTTGGTGAGCGAAGGGACGAGCCCTGGCAGCAGCAGGAGGTGCTATTGCAGCAGCTCTATCACGCGCTGCCACAAAACTGTGTTCTGGTTGGGCACTCTCTTGGCGGTATGTTGGCTGTGCAGTTGGCGTCCATGCGGGAACAGAGAAAAATCTGTGGAATTGTCACTATCTCTGCGAATGCCTGCTTTGTGGAACAGGGTGACTGGCCGGGAATGCCCCAACGCACCTTTGAGCGTTTTCGCATCGCCTTCGTACAGGATCCCTACGCCATCTGGGAGCGATTTTGTGCTTTGCAATCCCATGGTGACAACGCCATGCGCGCCTTGCTCAAGCACCTGAAAGGGCGCAGACCCAATATTAATGCCGATACCTGGTTGCATGCCCTGGATTGCCTGTCCCGGTTGGATAATCGCAACTTGCTTCAGAGCTTGGCGGTGCCCGCCTTACATATGTTCGGCAAGCGAGATGCTTTGGTGCCCCTGGCGGCTGTGGAGGAAATCCAAGCCACGGGTGCCCAAGTAGAAATAATGGAAGGTTGCGGTCATAAACCACACATGTCGCAGCCTCATCAGGTGGCTAAGCGATTGCGGCATTTCGTAGAAAACCTGTCCGCTGCCGGCACTTCACTGGTGGAACCCTTTGATAAGCCTGCGGTAGCCCGATCATTTGGGCGCGCCGCCAGCAGCTACGATAGTTGCGCCCATTTACAGCGAGCCGTTTGCCGCCAATTAGTGAAATTGGCAGAGCGTCACTGGACCCCAAGTAACATTGTCGATCTGGGCAGTGGTACGGGTTTTGGCAGTAAACTGCTGCGCCACCATTTTCCCGATGCCCGTATTGTTGCCCTGGACCTGTCCGAGGATATGTTGCGATTTGCCCGCAAGGAACGGCCCCAGGCAGATGCCTATATCGCCGCAGATGCAGAGCAGTTGCCCCTGGCGGACGGCAGTGTGGATCTGCTGTTCTCCAGTATGGCGCTGCAATGGTGTTACCGGTTACCGCAGCTCTTCGCCGAGCTGCGCAGGGTGCTCTCCCCCAAAGGGCACTGCCTGGTGGCCACACTGGGGCCAGGTACCCTGGCTGAACTCCGCGATAGCTGGGCCGAAGTGGACAGCGGTGTGCACGTCAATCGCTTTCTGCCCTTGGTGAATTGGCGCGAAGCAGCGACACAGTCGCAATTGAAAGGGGAAGTGCTCGACGAACAGCGCTTGCTGTATTTTGACAACTTGCGCCAGTTGATGCGGGAATTGAAAGGCGTGGGCGCGCACAATATTAATCGTGCCGCAGAACGGGGTATGACCGGGCGCAGCAAGTTGCGTCGTCTGGCAGAATCCTACGAGGCGCTGAGGCAGCCCAAGGGGCTGCCGCTCAGCTACGAGGTGATCTATATGAAGCTTGCCCAGGGATTCGATCAGGGATAGATATCGATGGGCGTGGGGGTTTTTACCAGAGCCCAGATCTCGTCCATCTCCCGGTTGGAGGCCACCGCGATACAACCGTCGGTCCAGTTGTTGCGGCGCAGGTGCCTCTCCATGTAGGCCCACCCAGGTTTGATGCCGTGGATCATGATGTCGCCACCGGGGCTGACGCCCATTTTGGCAGCGCGTGCCCGGTCCTGCTTGTTTGGATAGGATACGTGGATGGAGCGGTAGAAGCGGCTTTTGGGGTTCTTCCAGTCCAGGGTGTAGCGCCCTTCGGGCGTGCGCTCGTCCCCCTGGCGAACTTTGTGGCCCCTGGGGTTGTCACCAAAAGATACAGTGTAGCTTTTCACGACCCGGCCGTTGCGAATCAACTGCATCAGTTTCTTGGACTTGTAAACCACAACATGGTCGACAGGGGTAACTTTCGCTGTGGCGAGCAGGGGCAGCGCCAGCAGCAGGGCAAGAGTAAGGTATCGCATGGTCTCTAAGCTGTTTGAGTGTTTTCAGTCATTTCGAGATTTCCCGCGTCCCTGCAGAGCAGTTTCCCCTTTTGGGGGAGTTATTTTGTGAGCGCGGCCCCGTGCCTTTGTTATCAGTGCTTGGCTTGACTTGTTCAAAATCTGCGCTACACGTCTAAATTATCACCAAGTGCGTGGCGTGAAAAGTCACCACAAGAAAAAAATTGAACTTTTTTGATGAGGGGAGGCTTTCGCCTTGGGTAGAAGTTATTTTGTTGCCGGTACTGATACCGAAGTGGGTAAGACCTTTGTGAGCGCGGCACTACTCACCGCAGCTGCGAATGCGGGGTTGCAAACTGCCGCGGTGAAGCCGGTGGCCTCCGGCTGTGCGCGCACCGAAAACGGGCTGCGCAACGAGGACGCTCTGCTGTTGCAAGAGGCTATGACCATGCCGCTCGGCTATCAGCAGGTGAACCCTTTTGCCCTGGAGCCGGCTATCGCGCCTCATATCGCCGCCATTGAGGCGGGCACACAGTTGAATGTGGCCCGTATGGCCGGTGTCTGCCGCGGTGTGATGTGCGCCGGTGCCGACCTGGTGCTGATCGAAGGCGCCGGTGGCTGGCGTACGCCGCTGGGGCCCAGGGCCTTCCTGTCGCAGCTGCCGAGGGAGTTGAACACCCCGGTGATTCTGGTGGTGGGCATGCGGCTCGGCTGTATCAACCACGCGCTCCTAACCGCCGAGGCCATCCGCCGCGATGGCCTGCCGTTGGCGGGTTGGGTGGCAAATTTTGTGTGCCCAGAAATGGTCCGCGCCGAGGAAAACCTCGCCACCCTTGAGGCCTTGCTGCCGGCACCGCTGCTCGGTGTAGTTCCCCACAGCGTGGCGGGAGACTACCGCGAAGTGGCGCAGCACCTGGATATTCGCCCGCTCTTACCGGCCTGAACGCCCTCCCTGCAAGCTCTCCCATCAGGGCCCGTGAGGGCCCAAACCAGTTGACTTTGCGTCTCTACGGCCCTAGATTCAAACAAGCGTTTGAAACACTTGAATGAGGACCGGGAGCATGGCCGACTACAAGGCGCCACTGCGGGAGATGAACTTCCTGCTGCACGAAGTATTTGCTGCGGAAAAACTCTGGGCGGAACTGCCCGGATTGAACGGGGCGGTGGATCGCGAAACCGCGGATGCGATTCTCGAAGAGATGGCCAAGCTGGCCTCCAACACCCTGGACCCGATTAACCGCAGCGGTGACGAAGAGGGTTGCCAGTGGAACGATGGCGTTGTGACCACTCCACAGGGCTTCAAAGAAGCCTATGCCACTTTCTGTGAAGGCGGCTGGGGCGCACTGCTGGGTAATCCGGAGTACGGCGGCATGGGCATGCCGAAGATGCTCGGCGCCCAAGTTGAGGAAATGATCAATGCTTCGAATATCTCTTTCGCCCTCTACCCGGTTTTGACCAACGGTGCCTGCCTGGCGATTGACGCCCACGGCAGCGAGGCGCTGAAGCAAAAATACCTGCCCAAGATGTACGAAGGCACCTGGGCCGGCGCCATGGATCTGACCGAGCCCCACGCCGGTACGGACCTGGGCATTATCCGCACCAAGGCCGAGCCACGCGAAGACGGCAGCTACAGCATTAGCGGCAGCAAGATTTTTATCACCGGTGGCGATCAGGATCTGTCCGAAAATATCATTCACTTGGTGCTGGCCAAGCTGCCGGATGCACCCAAAGGACCCAAGGGAATCTCCCTGTTCCTGGTGCCCAAATACAAAGTGGATGAAGACGGCAATGTCGGTGAAAACAATAATGTGAATTGCGGTTCCATCGAGCACAAGATGGGAATCAAGGCCTCCGCCACCTGCGCCATGAATTTCGATGGCGCCCAGGGCTGGCTGGTGGGCGAGCTGAACAAGGGGCTCGCGGCCATGTTCACCATGATGAACTACGAGCGCTTGGGAGTGGGTATTCAGGGCCTCGGCGCCTCCGATCGCTCCTACCAGAATGCCGTGGAATACGCGCGCGATCGCATCCAGAGCCGCTCACCGGCGGGCGCGCAGCAGCCTGAAAAAGCTGCCGATCCGATTATTGTTCACCCTGATGTGCGCCGTATGCTGCTCACTCAGAAAGCCCTGGTTGGCGGCGGCCGCGCCCTGTCCACCTATGTGGCGCAGTGGCTGGATATCTCCAAGTTTGGTGAGGGCGACGAGAAGAAGAATGCCGAGTCCATGGTGGCCCTGCTGACACCGATCGTGAAAGCGTTTGCCACCGATATGGGCCTCGATTGCACCGTACTCGGCCAGCAGGTGTTTGGCGGTCACGGCTATATTCGCGAGTGGGGCCAGGAACAGCTGGTGCGCGATGTGCGTATTACCCAGATCTACGAGGGCACCAACGGCATCCAGGCTCTCGACCTGGTGGGGCGCAAAACCGTCGCCAACGGCGGTGCCCTGTTCGCGATGTTTGCGGGAGATGTACAGACATTTATCGACAGCCAAGTGGATCGCGAGGGTATGGCAGGCTTTGTTCAGCCACTGGCAGCGGCGCTGCAGCGCCTGCGCGAAGCGACCGAAAAGATGGTTGCAGCCACTCAGGAAGACCCCCATGCACCGGGCGCGGCGTCCGTGGAATACCTGCACCTGTTTGGCTACGTAGCCTACGCCTTTATGTGGGCCAAGGTGGTTGCGGTGGCACTGGATAAGCAGGAGGCGGACAGCTTCTACAAAGGTCAGGTGAAGACCGCGCGCTTCTATTTCGCACGTCTGTTGCCGCGTACCCAGGCCCTGGCTGCCAGCGTTAACGCCGGCAGTGCAACCCTGATGGACCTGGAGGAGGCGCTGTTCTAACAGCCCTTTTGCCGAGCTGTGTAAAAGCCCCGCATTGCGGGGCTTTTTTTGTGGAGTCGTTTTTCGCTTTCTCCTACACTCGGGGCACAACAAAAACGAGCGTCAGAGCCATGTCCGATCTTCCCCAGAAGAAACTGTCCGAGGCCGACCAGGCCCGCGTGGATCAGTACCTTAAAAGCGGTGTTAACCAAGTGCAGCGCAAGCCGTTCAGGCCTTTGCTGTTATTGTTGCTGTTGGTGATTCTACTGACCCTATTGTCACTGCTCAGTGTGTTTATTGCGCAGACCAAAGGTGTGGTTTAGGGCTATGACCGCAGAGAAACCTTGCCAGCCGCTCGATTTCATCCGCCTGCATGAAGAAGCCATGCGCGAACGTTCCGACGAGTTTTTCCGCTTGATGCACCGGCGTCGTTCGGTGCGGGATTTTTCCCCAAATCCTGTGCCCCGGGGGGTTATTGAGAATGCCCTGCGTGCGGCGGGCAGTGCCCCAAGCGGAGCCAATAGGCAGCCGTGGCACTTTGTCGTGGTGGAAACCGCACAAATTAAGCGCCGTATTCGCCTGGCGGCGGAAGAGGAGGAGCGCGAGTTTTACCAGCGTCGCGCCTCGGAAGAGTGGCTCAGTGCCCTGGAGCCCCTGGGTACCGATGCATCCAAGCCCTTCCTGGAAACCGCGCCCTACCTGATCGTGATTTTCCTGAAGAAGTTTTCCCTTGCGGAAAATGGGGAGCGGCTAAAAAATTACTACACCGCGGAATCTGTGGGTATTGCCACCGGTATGCTGATTGCGGCCCTGCACAATGCCGGTGTCGCGACCCTGACCCACACCCCCAGCCCGATGAAATTTCTCAATGACATTCTCTCCCGCCCGCCTGAGGAGAAGCCCTACATGATTCTGGTGGCCGGACTGCCGGCGGAGGGCGCCCAGGTGCCGGCGATCGCCAGAAAGCCCCTGGAGGAAATGGTCGATTTCCTGTGAGTAAATGATGGTGCAGACAAGTTATTCGCCAGAGAGCAGAGTGTTAGAGCCCAGTAACCCATGCCCAAAGTATTAATTGTTGAGGATGAAGCCGCGATCGCCGATACCCTGGTGTATGCCTTGCAGGCCGAGGGGTTTGCCACTCGCTGGCTGGAGCTGGCCGGTGAAGCCCTGGCACTGCTCGCGAGCGAGCCATTTGATTTGGTGATCCTGGATGTGGGGCTGGCGGATATCAGTGGTTTTGAAGCCTGTAAGCGCCTGCGTCAATTTTCTGAGGTGCCAGTGATCTTTCTCACCGCGCGCAGCGGGGAAATAGACCGGGTGGTAGGCCTTGAAATCGGTGCCGACGACTATGTGGTGAAACCCTTCAGCCCGCGCGAAGTGGCGGCGCGGGTCAAGGCCATCCTCAAGCGGGTGGCACCGCGTGCAACAGCGCCGCCGCAGGTCGCGGCGAAGCAGGGGCCCTTTCGCATCGACCCGGCACGTTGCCAGATCCATTTTCACGAGCAGCTGCTGCCACTGACCCATCACGAGTTTCGTCTGCTGCAAACCCTGCTGGCCCAGCCCGGCCGGGTGTTTTCCCGCACGCAGTTACTCGATGCCTTGGGGGTGGCCCTGGAAGCGGGTTACGAGCGCAATATCGACAGCCATATCAAAGGTCTGCGCGCCAAAATGCGTGAGGTGGCGCCCGCCGCCAAGCCTATCCAAACCCATCGAGGCCTGGGTTACAGCTGCTGCCTGGTGCACTGAGATGCCGTTCGGGGTGCGCATCTTCGCGGTCTATTTCCTGTTTGTCGGTCTGGCCAGCTGGTTCGTGCTGAGCAGGGTGATGGATGAGATTCGCCCCGGCGTGCGCCAGTCCACCGAGGAAACCCTGGTGGACACCGCGAATCTGTTGGCGGAGATCCTGCGCGACCAGGTTGCCGCCGGTAATCTGGCCCAGAGTCACCTGCCGGCGCTGCTCGAAGCCTATGGTCGACGGCGCCCTGAAGCCACTATCTGGGGGCACACCAAGAGTCAGGTGAACCACCGTATTTATGTCACCGACGCGAATGGCAGAGTCCTACTCGACTCCAGTGGACGGGCCTTAGGGCAGGACTATTCGCGCTGGAACGATGTATACCTCACTCTGCGCGGTGATTACGGCGCCCGCTCCACCCGCGAAGAGCCAGATAATCCAGACTCCTCCGTGATGTATGTGGCGGCGCCGATCCTCGACGGCGAGCGGATTATCGGCGTGGTCTCGGTGGCCAAACCCAACCGTACCCTGCAGCCCTATATCGAACGCTCGCAGCGGCGCCTGGCCTGGCTGGGTGCGGGGCTGCTCGGTCTCGGCCTGATGGTTGGGGCATTATTATCCTGGTGGCTGGGGAGATCCCTGGGCAAACTGACCGATTACGCCAAGGCCGCCAGTGCGGGCCGTCGGGTGAAACCGCCGCGTCTACCCAGCGGCGAATTGGGGCAATTGGCCGCGGCGGTGGAACAGATGCGCAACGAGCTGGAGGGCCGGGATTATGTAGAGCGCTATGTGCACACCCTCACCCACGAATTGAAGAGCCCCCTGGCGGCCATCCACGGCGCGGCGGAGTTGCTCGATAGCGATATGCCAGCGGCGCAGCGCCAGCGTTTTGTGAACAATATTCAGCGGGAGACAGCGCGCCTGCAGCAGCTGAGTGAACGTTTGCTGCACTTGGCTCAGGTGGAGCAGCGCCAGGGTTTGGAGGAGCGCGTGGGGGTGCCGCTGGGGCCACTACTGGAGGAGCTGCTCGAGGCACAGGGGGCGCGAATCACTAAGGCGCGGTTGCGCGTGGAGCTGGCGCTGGAACCGGCGCTGCAACTTTGCGGCGAGCGCTTCTTACTGCGCCAGGCGCTGGCGAACCTGCTCGATAACGCCCTGGATTTCACGGCTCCCGCCGGGCTAATCCGCTTTAGTGCCGAGCGGCGCGAACAGCGGGTTGAACTCCGCTTGTACAATGTGGGCGAGGCGATACCCCGGTATGCCCTGGCGCGCCTGACCGAGCGCTTCTACTCGCTACCTCGGCCCGATGGTGGGCACAAGAGCACGGGCCTGGGGCTCAATTTTGTGCAGGAGGTGGCCGAGCTGCATGGCGGCGACCTGGCCATCGACAACGTCGAGGGGGGCGTTGAAGTCCGCCTGTTATTGCCTGGAGCCTGAACCGGCTCCATAAAAATCCACACAATCTCCTTCCAATTTCCTTCCCGCCTCCACCGATGCGCCACATCGGTCGCTCAGACTGGGCAGATCGAAACTCGACATTGAGGTCTGAACCATGAACCGAGCCCTGGCTTTTAAATTGGGCGCTATTGCCATTTTGATTCTGCTTTTATTGATTCCGCTGACCATGATTGATGGCCTGATTACTGAGCGAAAGCGCTATCAGGATGGGGTGATTGACGATATTGCGCGCAGCACCAGTTACAACCAGCAAATCACCGGCCCCATTTTGGTGGTGCCCTACGTTAAGACATTTTGGCAGTGGATGACGAACGAAAAAACGGGAGAGCGCTACAAAGAAAAGCGGGAGGAGCGGGGGCACTTATACTTTCTGCCAGAGCGTTTTGTCTTTGAGACTGATCTGACCACAGAGCGGCGTGCGCGTGGTATTTATGAGGCGCTTTTGTACCATAGCGACAGCAAGGTCAGCGGCCTGTTTCGCGTGCCCGAGAAGTTGGGCCTTGGCGCCGACCTGGACCAGTATCTTTTGGGTACACCCTATCTCTCCGTGGGTATCAACGATATTCGCGGTATCCGCAATGATCTGAAACTGCACCTGAACAATCAGATCCTGGAATTTGCCCCCGGCAGTGGCGCGCCAATTCTCGGTGATGGCGTGCACGCCGTACTACCAGCGCTGGAGCGCGAAGGTGGTCAGGCCCTGGAATTTGCTTTCGATCTCAAACTGCAGGGCACCGAGGATTTCAGCTTGGTGCCGGTGGGCCGCGACAGCCGTGTGATAATGAGTGCCGACTGGCCGCACCCGAGTTTCTTTGGGGATTTCCTGCCCACCCGCCGACAAGTGGGCGATAGCGGTTTCACTGCCGAGTGGCAGACCAGTTTTTTCGCCACCAACCTGGAAGAAATATTGCAGCGCTGCAGTGGGGGGAGTCACTGTAAGAACCTGCTGGGAAGCCGCTTTGGTGTGAGTTTTCTCGATCCGGTGGATCAGTATCTAAAGACAGACCGCGCGATCAAATACGCTTTGCTGTTTATCACTCTGACCTTCGCCACCTTCTTCCTCTTCGAGATCCTCAAGCGCCTGGCTGTGCACCCGGTACAATACGCCCTGGTGGGACTGGCACTGGCGTTGTTCTACCTGCTTCTGCTGTCGTTGTCTGAACATATTGCCTTTGCCAAGGCCTATGTATTGTCCGCCAGCGCGTGTGTGGGTTTGATTGGTTTCTACACCAGCGCAGTGTTGCGCAGCTGGCACCGCGGTTTGGGATTTGCCGGACTGCTGGCAGCGCTCTATGCACTTCTCTACGGCCTGCTCAGTGCCGAGGACTACGCCCTGTTGATGGGATCGCTGCTGGTGTTCGGAGTACTCGGCTGCACTATGGTGCTGACGCGGAAATTGGACTGGTACAGCGTGGGGCGCAATCCGCCGCGGCCGGATGAAGAGCGGCACGAAAGATAAGCGGCGGGCAAGGAGAATTCATTGGGGGACGGTAATCGGTGCCGTCCCCTTCGATTCATTTCCCCCCCAATTTTACGATGCTATCCCACTCCTCTTGACGCACCGGCTGTATCGACAAACGGCCCTGCTTCACCAAAACCATCTCCGTCAGCTGCGGGTTTTTCTTGATGTCGGCCAGGGGCACAGGGTGGGCGAATTCGCTGCGCCAGGCCAGGTCCACACAGTACCAGCGGGGCTTGTCGGCACTGGCCTTGGGGTCGAAATACTTGCTCTCGGGGTCGAACTGGGCGGGGTCCGCGTAGGCGGCGCGCACCACTTCGGCGGTGCCTACCACCGCCGGTATTTTGCAGGCGCTGTGGTAGAAGAGCACCCCGTCACCTACGGCGACTCGGTCGCGCAGGAAGTTGCGCGCCTGATAGTTGCGAATGCCATCCCAGCGACCGAAGCCAGAGGCTTCGGCGGCGAGGTCTTGCAGGCTGTATTCATCGGGTTCGGATTTGAATAACCAGAGTGTCATGCGGCAGTTTGTCCCTGTGCTGCGCCGGTTGGTGTTTCGTCGGCGATCGGCGCCATTTAGTATGAAGCCATACAAAAGTGTCAAATCGGCGCTATTTTCTGATGCCTCTAGCGGGAGATTATGGGAAACAAAGCATTTCAGTGGCTTTCACAGCGCTTTTCGAGCCATAAGTCCCATTATTGGGCTTTTCAGCTCGGTGGCTGGGCCGGTTATACCCTTGTGACCTTCATCAGCAGCTTTTTCTGGGTGAAGGACCACTGGGTCCATACGGGTTATATCGCCATGGCCACCACTGCCGGAATTCTGCTCAGTGGTTCCATGAGATATGGGTTTCAGCGTTTATGGAACAAACCGCCAGCGACACGCTTCCTGGGTTCACTGCTACTGGTTGTGCTTGTAGCAGTACTGTGGGCGGCAATTAAGTTCGGCGGTTTTCTATGGCTCTACGGTAAGGCGAGCGATGAGCATCCGGTATGGCAGGCTACTTATTGGTTCTCCTATTCGTTTATGATTCTCACCACTTGGGCGGCGCTGTATTACGGCATCAAGTACTATCAGACCTCACAGACACAGCAGGCCAAAACCTTGCGTGCCGAGTCCATGGCGCACCAGGCCCAGTTGAAAATGCTGCGCTATCAATTGAACCCCCACTTTCTGTTCAATACGCTCAATGCTATTTCTACCCTGATCCTGGATAACGACGGGCGCACTGCCAACAATATGGTGACGCGGTTGTCACAGTTTCTACGTCACTCCCTGGACAATGACCCTATGCAGAAGGTCACTCTGGCCAAGGAGGTAGAGGCGTTGATGCTCTATCTGGATATCGAGAAGGTGCGCTTTGCCGACCGCCTTGGGGTGAGGCTGGATCTGCAGGGGGAGTCGTCCCTGGCGTTGGTGCCTAGCCTGTTGTTACAGCCCCTGGTGGAAAATGCGATTAAATACGGGATTTCCCAGCTAGAGAGCGGCGGAGAGATCAATATCAAGGGGCGGGTTTTTGCCGGGGAATTATTGCTTGAAGTGAGCGACAATGGTCCGGGTATGCCGGAAGAGGAATTGCGCCTGGTTGGCAAGGGTTACGGTGTTGGTATCCGCAACACCTGTGAGCGACTGCGCGCCCTGTATGGCGATGATCAGAGAGTGCGTTTCCGCAACCGCCCCGAGGGTGGCCTGTCGGTGAATATTCGCATTCCCTACGAACAGGAATAACGAGATGAGTGCAGTTGAAAACCTGACCGCAGTAATTGTCGATGACGAACCCCTGGCACGCCGCGGCCTGCGCCTGCGCCTGGAGCAGATGCCTGGCGTCGAGGTGATTGCCGAGTGCGGCAATGGCCGCGAGGCCCTGGAGCTTATCCCCCAGATGAATCCCGATGTGGCTTTTGTGGATATCCAGATGCCCGGTATCAATGGTCTGCAACTGGTCCAACAGATGCCCCTGCAAAAGCTGCCGCAGGTCGTATTTGTAACCGCCTACGACCAGTACGCGGTGGAGGCCTTCGAAGTCAATGCGGTGGACTATGTGCTCAAGCCCATCGAGGAGGAGCGCCTGCAATTGGCGCTGACGCGCGCGCGGGAAAAAATGGCTACCGCGGATATCGCCATACAACGCGAACAGTTGTTGGAAGCCGTGGCGGACCTGACCAGGGAATCTCCGCAGGCGCTAGAGCAAAAACTGGTGAGTGGTCAGTTCGCCGGCAGCGCCTACCCGGATAAAATTGCGGTGAAGGACTCCGGAAAAATTACTCTGGTGCCGGCGCGGGAAATCGACTGGATCGATGCCGCCGGTGATTACATGTGTGTGCATGCCCTGGGGGAAACCCATGTGATGCGCATCACCATGAAGGAGTTGGAGCAACAGCTCGACCCCAAATTATTTCAGCGAATTCACCGCTCCACTATCGTGAATCTGAGTCGCGTGCGGGAAATCCGTGCCCATATTAACGGCGAGTATCACCTGGTGCTGGATAATGGTGAGTGCCTGAAAATGAGCCGCAGCTACAAGAACAAAGTACAGCATTTTCTCTGAGTTTTTTCGTTTGCAGTGCGAGTGGAAAATCGTCTGGTGGCCTGACCGATAATTCCCGGCACTTTGTCGCAATACCCTTGTTTACGTTTTTTATTGCAGTAGCCTTCCCACCATCGCCCGGCAGCATTTGCCGTTGGGTGTATCGCACGGCACAAGAAAGTGCAGCTGTTGGCGCCTAGCCAGAGTCCCGGGAGTAATACGTTTGCTGACAAACTCGGTACGTATTTCCGAAAAAATTAGTTGGGCGTAAGCCGGGAAAAAACCTGCAATTTTATGATTCTGCGTCAGTATTTACGGGAGACCGTGCAGGTAGATAAAGACTTTTCTAGGTCATTGCCAGGTTAATCGTGAATATAAAATAAGGGCCTATGGAATGGCGCTGACAAAAGCCGCTCTAAAAAATCCCGCCGCCGCTGGTGTGGCCGTGGTACTCGCCGTATTGCTGGGAGCCTTTCTCGCCAGTCGCCTACCGGTACAACTCTTCCCCGATATCGAAAACCCGCGCATTACCATCCAGGCCGGTTGGCGCGCCGCCGCGCCCAAAGAGGTAGAGGCGGAAATTGTCGAGCCCATCGAATCGGTACTGCAGGGCCTGACTGGCCTGGAAATGATGCAGGTGAACGCGGGCCGCGGGGGCGCCTGGGTGAATTTGGAGTTCACCATGGGCACCGATATGGACAAAGTGCTGATCGATGTCATCAGCCGAATGAGTAGCCTGCCACCGCTGCCGCGGGATGCCGAGCCGCCGCGGGTGATGCTGGGCGGTTGGGGCGGGGATGCCACCGCACTCACTTATTTCTTTTTACAGAAACTTCCCGGCAATCCCCACCACCTCGACGACTACGCCGGTCTGATTGAGGATGTTTTGCGCCCGGAGCTGGAGTCTGTGCCCGGTGTCGCCAGTGTGCAGGCCCAGTCCGGTCGCGCCGCACAAGAGGAGCTGCAGGTAATTTTCGATCCCTGGAAGGCCGCCGACCTGGGTATTCAGCTGCCGGCGATCAGTCGCCAGTTGGCCTCGGCGCGGGATGTTTCCGGTGGCTTCACCGATGTGGGGCGGCGCCGTTACACCCTGCGTTTTGTTGGCGAATACCAGCCGCAGGATTTATCCGAGCTGGTGCTCGAATGGCGCAACGGCCAGCCGGTGCGCCTCGGCGATATCGCTGAGGTGCGTGTGGGGCCATCGGAGTCGCGTGGGGTGACCACACAAAATGGCAATCCTGCGGTGTCCATGCGCATCAACCGCACCAACGATGCGAATATGCTCGCCACCCTGGAGCGGGTAAAAAAGAAAGTGGCGGAGCTCAATGACACCAAGCTGAAAAACGAGCAGTTGGTGCTGGTGCAGTCTTTCGATGCCTCGGTCTTCGTCTACCGCGCTCTCAATTTACTCGGCGGTAATCTGATGCTGGGTATTCTCCTGGCGGTGGGGGTGCTTTGGTGGTTTATGCGACGTATGCGCGCCACCCTGATTGTAGCTGCCGCCATTCCCATCTCTCTGCTTTCCACCTTCGTCGTCCTGTCCGCTGCCGGCCGCAGTGTGAATGTGATTTCCCTCGCCGGCCTCGCCTTCGCTACCGGCATGGTGCTCGATGCCGCGATTGTGGTGTTGGAAAATATTGTACGCCTGCGCGAAAAAGGTCTGGGGCCCGAGGAGGCCTCGGAGCAGGGGGCTGGACAGGTGTGGGGGGCACTGTTGGCGAGCACGGCCACCACGGTGGCGATCTTCCTGCCGGTCTTCTTCCTCAACAGTGTCGAGGGGCAGGTGTTTGGTGACCTAGCCCTGACCATTGCTGTGGCAGTCGTGTTTTCCCTGCTCGCTGCTGTGGCCATAGTGCCACTGGCGGCAAAGCTGTGGTTGCCGCCGATTTCCAATGAGGACCGCTTGGCGCGGGTGTGGGAAAAAATCACTGCCCGTGTGATGGCGCTAACCAGTACGCGCGCGCGGCGCTGGCAGGTGATCGGCGGGTTCTTACTGGTGCCTATTGCCGCGACTTATTTTTTCTTACCCAACCTCGATTATTTACCGCCGGTAAAAAGAGATGCGGTAGATGTATGGATGAATTTTCCTTCGTCGACCAACACCAAGACGATTGAGAAGGAAATCGTCAACGAGCTGGATCGGCGCATGGCGCCTTACATGAGCGGCGAGCGCCAACCGGAATTGAAGAACTACTACATTATTTCCTGGCCCAACGGCGGTACCATGGGGGTGCGCGTTAAAGATATGGATCAAGCCAAAGAGATGGAGCGGCTGCTGCGTGAAGAAATTCTGGTGGATATTCCCGATTTTCAGGGCTTTGCCGCGCGCGGCAATTTGTTCGGCCAGTTTGGCGGTGATCGCCGCATTGCGCTACATCTACAGGCCCGCGATGCCGATGGCCTGATGCGCGCCGCCGCCCGCGGTGTGGAGGTGATGGAAGAGGTGATGCCGGGGACACCGGTGCAAACCAATCCGGGTCTGTCGCTCTCTGAGCCGGAGTTGACTGTGCGCCCCAACGATCGCGCCATGTTGGAGCAGGGTTGGAACCGTCAGGATATGGGCGGCCTGATCCGCACCCTCGGCAACGGCCTCTACGTGGGCGAATATTTCGATGGGAAAAAACGCCTCGATGTAATCTTCAAAGCACAGCCCTGGAGCACCCCCGAGCAGCTGCAAAACACCCCGCTGGTCACCCCCCGTGGCGAGGTGGTATCGCTGAGCCAACTCGCCAGTGTGGAGCGCACTGTGGGGCCGGGCAACCTGCGCCGAGTGGACGGCCGTCGCACCATCACCCTGAATATCGTGCCGCCGGATGACGTCTCCCTAGAAGAAGTGCGCGCCCAGCTGGAAGAAGCGGTCCTGCCGCAGATCCGCGAGGCCCTGCCCGACGATGGCAGCATCCTGGTGGGTGGCAACGCCAGCGACCTGGACAAGGCTCTGGTCTCTCTGTCGCAAAATTTTGTTCTGGCGCTACTGATTCTGTTTTTATTGATGAGCGCCCTGTTCCGCTCCCTGCGCGATGCCGGTCTGGTGCTGTTAACGGTACCGCTGGCCACGGTGGGCGGCGTGCTGGCGCTGCAGCTATTGAATTTGATTGGCTTTCAGCCCCTCGACCTACTCACCATGATCGGCTTTGTCATCTTGCTGGGGCTGGTAGTCAACAACGCCATTTTGCTGGTGCACCAAACCCGCGCTGCAGAGGAGGCCGGCTCGACGCGTGTGGAGGCGGTGGAACAGGCGTTGCGTCTGCGTCTGCGGCCTATTTTTATGAGCACCCTGACCAGCGTGTTCGGCATGCTGCCTCTGCTTGTGGCACCGGGGGAGGGCAGTGTGATCTATCGCGGCCTGGCCGCGGTGATTGTCGGCGGTATGGCGGTCAGTACCCTGTTTACCTTGATTCTATTGCCGGCGCTGTTACAGACCGGAAACCTGCCGCTGCCGCAATTCACCCGCCTGCGCCAAAGGTTGGCCTTGAGGAATTCCCAATGAAGAAGTTACTCGCCGGTATCACCCTCACTTTTGTTGTTGGGCCGGTATTGGCCCAGAGCGGCGCGGTGGCGGTCACCGTGGACAGGGCCGAGACCCGCCAAATGGCGCCCAGTCAGTGGTCTGCCGGAGAGGTGGTGAGCCGTCGCGATATCCGCATTTCCTCAGAGCTGGACGGCGTACTGGAGTTTGTCGCTGAGCCCGGCAGTCTGGTGAAAAAGGGCGAGCGTCTGGCCCAGCTGGATGCCACCCACTGGCGTCTGCAGTTGCGCAATAGTGAGAGCCGCATCGCCCAGCTGCAGGCGCGTCTTACCTATTTGGACGCGCAGCTGCAGCGCCTCAGTAAATTGGCCGAAACCAACAGCACTTCCCGCGCGGCACTGGAGGAGCAGCAGGCCGAGCGCGAAGCCATGGCTCAGGATCTTCTGGCCGCGCAAATCGAGCGGGAACGGCGCGTCTACGAACTCGCCAAGGCCACCATTGATGCCCCCTTCGACACCTTAGTGGTGAGTCGCGAATTACAGGCGGGGGAGTATGTGCGCACAGGCTCAGAGCTGCTGCGCGCCCTGGATATGTCTCAGCTGGAGGTCGAGGCGGATATTCCCCTGGCGGCACTGCCCCTGATCGGTGCCGGTGACACTATTTCGGTGCGCAGTGACGCGGTATCGCGCTCCGAGGGAGAAAGTGTCAACACGCGGATTTTCACCGGCCAGGTGCGCCAGTTTGTCCCAGTGGCCAGCGATAATTCACGCAGAGTCAAACTGATGGTGCAGCTGCCACAGAGTGCGCCGCAGCAGTGGGACTGGATTGTGGGAATGCCGGTGCAGGTGGCCGTGCCCCTATCTGAGGCCCGCGCCACTATGGCGGTGCCGCGGGATGCGCTGGTACTACGCAATGGCGATACCTTCGTATTCCGTGTGGATGAGGAGAAGAAAGCGGAGCGCCTGACTGTGCGTCTGGGTAGTGGCGATGGTGAATGGATCGGGGTCTACGGCGATTTAGCCAGTGGGGACCGGGTGATCGTGCGCGGTGCCGAGCGACTGCAACCGGGGCAGGAGGTGAAGATACTCTCCGAAGTGGTGCGTGATGAGGACGGCATGAGTATTCAGGGGGGTAGCTGACTTATTTTCCGGTCACAGTTTCCCTTAAATAAATTGGGGAACAATTTTCCATGACAATACACTTCCGCGAGTATCAATTGCTCGTTGAGGTGTTTCATGCGTTTCGTGTTTGCCCTGCTGTTACTGACCATGACTTCGGCACCCCTGGCGGAGACGCAGATGGTGCGCCTCCCGGACGGGGCGCGCCTAATCGAAGCCAATAATGAGATCTACTTCTATGTAGGCGGATACTTCTATCGGCAGGGACCAGATGGCTATACCCGAGTGGAACCGCCACTGGGCGCTAGGGTGCCAGAAGTGCCCACCGGGACTGCATTTTACCTGGAGGGCAAGGATTATCGGCGGGCTGGGAATGGCACTTTCTTTGAGTTTGACCCAAAGGACAACCAATTTGTCGTAGTCACACCCCCGGCCAACTGGCGCAACTACAATCGCAATCCCCTCGCGCCTCAGGTGAAAGTTTACCCGCGGGCCTACCCCTCCAAATACGAATCCCCCCGACGAGTCAGTCAGTTGCGCAGTTCGCGACCTGTACGCCGCTCGCACCGAGGTCTTGGTCGCCGGGAATTATTTTGTAAGGCCAGGGCAGAGAGCTTGGTGAGAAGTGCGCGCCAGCCCGGCAGAGCCGCGGTGACCAGTTCGCGCGCCTATCGCAGGCAGTACCTCAACTGTATGCGCGGGTACGAGCGCAGACGCTACTAATCCTACTTTAGCCTGCCCGTTCTGGGAGCATGGCCGCTCTCGGCTACACTCAAAAAATAAGCCCTTAGGGGCAGGCTCTCCCCCTTGCAGATGCTGCTTCACGGACAGATGTACTTATGCTGGGCGCTGGTGGTTATTCCTATTTATACAAGTACAAGACGCGCACCGAGCATCGATTTTCTCGCCGACTCCCCCTTGTCCTCTGCCTAATTTTTCTCGCGCTTTTTTCCCTGACGGCACAGGCTCAGTTACCCGGCTCCAAACCGAAGGAGTTTCAGCCTGAGGTGCCGGATTTTGCCGATCCCAGCGCCGATTGGTGGACCGCGTGGACCAGCGCCTCGCCGGAACAGCGAAGGGAGTGGTTACAGGCCCTGCAAACGGGCTGGAGCGAATGGCAAAAGGACTTGCCTGAAGAGGAGGAGGGGCTGCAAAAAGGGGCTGAAAAAATCACCCAGAGTTTGGAGGGGGTGGCGGTTACCTGGAAAAAGCGCCAGGAGTATCAAAAAGTTGAGCTGATGCCGGAGGTAAAGTTTCCGGAAAATCCTACCGTTTTAGACTGGGCCAGCGCCGATGCCGCGATCAGTCGAGGGAAGCGCCGCCTGAGTGGGGTGCAACTGGAGGCGCGTCAGTTGCGAGACAGCCGTTCCCAGTCCCTGGCGCAACTGCGCAAACAAGTCATTGTGTTGCGCGATGCCAAGGGCAGTGAGGAGGATGCGGCGGCACAGGCGCTGCTGTTGGCGCAGATTAATCACCTGAATATTATCGAACAGCTGGAGAGTGTGAACGGGTTTCTCGGTACTTGGCAGGAGAAAATCGATCTAGCGGAAACTAAGCTGCGGCGCATGCTCGACGACCTGCAGTTCAGTGAGGAAGACGCCGAGAAGTTGAAAAAAACAATTGGCGACAGAGAGAAGAAAATCGAGCGTATCGCCGCCACTCGCACCAGTATCCAGAGTACTACAGACCTCTCTACCGATCCCGATATTAATATGAAAAAGGACCTCACGCTGATGCAGCTGGAGGTGGACCTGCTGGAGGAGCACTTAGGCAAGCGCAAGAGCGAGTTGCTGCAATCCATCAACTTTGTGCTGAATCCGCAGGATGAGGAGTCCCCCCTGGTGGTGAGCCGCGAATTACTGCAAAACGCCAATGTGGTGATCGAGAGCACATCGAGGGAACTGGCGATTCGCCAGCGACAAGTGGTGGCCTGGCGCGATGAGGCGGAAGATGCAGACCTGAGCCGCTGGTGGGCGTATTTCGAGCGCATTGGCAGTGGCCTGGCGCGGGCCAACGACCTGGAGCAGGATATCCAGCGCTACGAAAAGGCCCAGCTGGAGGTCTACCGGGAGCGCCAGGGCTGGTGGGCCACCGTGCGCGAGCGCTTATCTCTGACCGGCCGCCAAGTGTACAAACGCTGGCGCACCCTGGCCGATTACCAACTGTTTACCATTGCGCAAAATCCTATCACCCTGCGCCTGATTGCCAAGATGGTCTTTGTGTTGGTGTGTGCCTGGTTATTGTCGGTGCTGACCCGAGCCTTCCTGCATCGGCTGGTGCGCAGGGAGCACGCCAGTGAATCCTCCATGTACAACCTGAGCAGAGTGCTGCACTACACCTATGTTGGTGCCGCCCTCATTGTGGTGTTGAGCATGCTGGGCCTGGATACTTCGAAGCTGGCGCTGGTAGCCGGTGCCCTGTCTGTGGGCATCGGCTTTGGCTTGCAGGCGATATTCTCCAACTTTATCTCGGGGGTAATTCTATTGTTTGAGCGTCCGCTCAAAGTGGGGGACCTGGTGGAGCTGGAGTCCGGTGTGTTTGGGCGTATCCGCGACATCAATGTGCGCTCGACCCGCATTACCACCCGCGACAATGTGGATATTCTGGTGCCGAATACGGAGTTTGTCGCAGGGCGGGTGATCAACCATACCCTGGACGATCCGGTGCGGCGCATTCATGTTTCTTTTGGGGTGTCCTACGCCTCAGACCCCGACCTGGTCCGCGAGGCCGCACTGGAGGCCGCCTCTCGGGTCAATATCACCCACACCGACTGGAAGCGTAAAACCGAAGTGTGGCTGATGGCATTCGGCGATAACGCGCTTAATTTTAAACTGGTGGTGTGGGTGAACAGTAATATGGTTACCTCCCTGGGCGATTCTTATGCGCTCTATAACCTGGAGCTGCTGCGCGAGTTTCGCGAGAAGGGTATCGAAGTGCCTTTCCCTCAGCGGGACCTGCACCTGCGCAGTTGGGATGTGCCTGCGGTAATTACCCGCGCGATGAAGAAGTAAGGTCGCTGGGGGTGGTTGGGCCTTGAGTTGCGGCAAATAGGCGTAGTATTTTTCAAGCGGCTGGCGTGAGTGTCAGCCCTATCGATCTGATTTCTTATTGCTGGGTTTTGCTACCGGGCGCTCGTGCAATATCAATAAGGAAATGCCCGTGCTGATTATCCCCATTCAGAACAAGCCGGACTGGCGTCGCCCGCCATTGATGTGCTTTGCACTGATTCTCGCCAATCTGCTGATGTTTGTGTTCTACCAAGGCGGCGATGAAGCCCGCTGGCAGAAGGCCGAAGAGTACTATTTTTCCAGTGATCTGCCGGAATTGGAGGAGCAGCATTTCCTTATTTACGTCAATGAAGAACATCCTGAGTGGCGTCTGCAGATGGATGTGGAGGGAGAGGAATTTGTTTACCGGGAGTTGTTATGGAACCCGGAATTTCACCAGTGGCTGTTGCCCAAGTTGGAGCTGGAAGGGCAGACCGAATGGCTACAGCAGCGTCAGAACTTCGCGGAACTGCGCGATCAGGTCAGCAGCTTGGCCCTGGGATTGACCCCGGCAGAGCCCACTATTTCGG
Organism: uncultured Microbulbifer sp.; assembly: GCF_947498635.1. GTDB lineage: Bacteria > Pseudomonadota > Gammaproteobacteria > Pseudomonadales > Cellvibrionaceae > Microbulbifer > Microbulbifer echini. The sequence continues at coordinate 131,864 of NZ_CANMKV010000007.1, forward strand.
GGGCGTTTGGGCATATGTTTTTACACGGCAGCTGGGACCACCTGATCGGCAATATGGTGTTTTTGTTGCTGTTTGGCCTGTCGGTGGAATTGGCTCTGGGCGGGCTCTGGTTTATTACCCTGTACCTGATCGGCGGTTTGGCCGCGGCCGGGCTGCATATGCTGGTGGAATCGGGCAGCCATGTGCCGATGGTCGGTGCTTCTGGCGCTGTATCGGCAATTATGGGTATGTTCGTGGCCATTTACGGGGTGCGTCGCCTGCGCTTTTTTTACACGGTCGGATTTATGTTTGGTGAGTTCAGTGCGCCGGCGTTGATGGTACTGCCCCTGTGGCTGGGTAAGGAGGTATTCGGTTATTTTTATGGAGATGCTGGCATTGCTTATTGGGCCCACACCGGTGGTTTGCTGGCTGGTTTTGTCCTGGCCCTGATGCTGCTCTACTGGCGCCCACCGGTACAGGCGATGCCGGAAGAGGAGGAAGAGCTCCCCTCGCCACAGAAAAGTGCGCTGACCCGTATCGACCGATTCCAGGAGGAGGGCAAGTTGCTTGAGGCCGCTGAGGCCGCTGCGGCAGCGGTGCGCCAGTATCCAGATAACTTGCCGCTGATTCAGCGTTATATCGATTTGACGGCGATCAGCCCAGATAGCGAAGCCTTCCACCGCGCCAACTTGGCGCTGTTCGCCCAGGGGGCCAACCCGGCTATTGATACGCGCATCCTCGCCGCTGGTTACCAGCGTTATCTGAATGCCACGCAAAAACCCCGCGCCCTCACAGCCAAGGTCTGCTTGCTCATGGCGCGCCGCGCTGCCGAAGCTAAGCATTGGTCCTGGCTGGATGAGCTGCTCAACAGGCTGATTGCCCAGCAGGTGCAGCACCCTTTAATCCCGAAGCTGGGCACGGCTCTGGTCAACTATTACCGGCGTATTGGCGAGGAGGCGCGCGCGCGGGAAACGATGGAATTGACTCGGGCTATGGAGACCTCTGGGCAGCCCTAGAAGCAGCAGTTTTCCATTGGCTTGGGTTTTAAAAGGCTAACGCTAACCGACAACAATAAGGTCTAACTGGAAAGGGAGCGGTATGAATCGATCGATTGTAAAAAAAGAAGAAATTCTGGAAATGGAAGGCGAACACAAAGTGCATTTCCTCAATCCCAATGCGGTGCGTCGCAATAAATCCCTGGGTGATATGACCGGGATAACTGGTTTTGGCTTTCATATTATTGAAATAGAACCGGGGTATGAGTCCACAGAATATCACTGCCACAAATTTGAGGATGAGTGTGTGTATCTCCTACAAGGACAGGGGCAAGTGCAAATTGGCGAAGAGACTTATGCGGTTTCTGAGGGGGACTTTGTCGGTTATCCGGCCGGTGGTTTGCCTCATGTGATGGAAAATACCGGCGATGAAACCCTGCGCTGCATTGTGGTGGGGCAGCGCCTGGATCACGATGTGGCCGACTATCCCAATAAAAATAAGAGAATCTACCGCAACAAGGGGTTGCCCTGGGAGCTGGTGGATCACGGAGATATAGAGCATCCCCGCTGAGCCTTTAGCCCCCTGCTCAGCTGCGCGCTATGGGTGTGTACTGCTACCCATACCTTTAGTTTGCGGCCTCGCTGCTATTTAACACTTTTCTGAGTGTCTCGACTTGACTGCGCAGGGGGCTGTCGGGAAATTTTTGTCGCACGAACTGCAACAATTTCCTGGCCAGATCTTCGCGATTTAGCCCATCGATATAAACCTGTGCCAGCAGCAGATAGGCGGCATCCAGTTGAGGATAATTTTCTTTGTGCAGATTGTTCAGTAGCTGTGCCGCCGGTTGATACTTGTGCTGTTGGTAGAGTATCTGGGCCAGTGCGTGGCGAACTTCGGGCTTTGTGATGGGAGGTACCGGCTCTGTGGCGAGATAGAGTTCCGCCGCTTTGTGGGGTCGGTTGAGTTGTACAAACTTGTCCAGTAGATGCGGCCCGAGTTCGCGCAGGGCTTTTTTGTCCTGGGTCGCCAACAATAAACGATAGTAGCGCTCGTTGAGGGCTTCGTCGTTTGGGTTGCGGCGCAGCCCATCCACCAGGGCTTGGCGCGCGGCTTGGAAATCGGATTCACGCATTAATATTTGTGCATCCGCCAAGGCCCGTGCGCGGCTGAACGCCTCTTCTTCCATAAAAAGGTTATCGTCATCCGGGTCCGCCTGAATGCCCAGTTTCTGCTGCCGCGACAAGCAGATATAACCCATCATGGCGCTGGTAACGATATAGAAATACGTGGTGGTGGCGGCGATCACTGGGCCCAGGGGCCAGGGCGGTAACTTCTCCGCGGCGATGGCCATAAACAGATTGGGCGCGGCGGAGACTGCGGTGGTGGTGAGCCAGAGTAGCCAATAGGGCCAGCCGATGATCAATGTAAATTGCAGTAATTTGAGTGGGTTAATGGCCGCGCGCAGGCTGTGCTCTAGCGCCAGGACAATCATAGCCGCTGGCGCCAGCAGGAGCAGTACGAAGGCATAAACTTGTACTACACCCATGCCGAGGGCAAATAGTTTGTAACCGACAAAACCGGCGATCAAAGTCATGGCGATGACTTTTAAAAACAGTGGTGCGCTGTTGCCGTCCAGGGCATCGCTGATCCCCGGAGCCTCTAACTGTCCACTGGCCAGCCGCTCGATAACCAACAGGTTGTAGCGGCTCACCAGGGCGACAATACCCACCAGGGCCACAATAGCTAAAAGCCCCAGGCCCGAGATCAGTAAACTGGCGCCGGCCGCCAGTGCCATAATCACCAGAGGGCCGGGTTTCAGTGCGTAGAGAAAGTAGAAAAGCCCCATTTGCCAGAATGGTTTTGCACCGTTACTGGCGCCGATATATTCCACCGGGTTGCGACATAGTGGGCACTCGGGCCCGAGACCCTGGTAGTTAGCACGGGAACCGGGGATACACTCGCTACAGTATTTGCGCTGACAGGGCTGGCACTGCCAGGATGCGTCGGCACTGGCGTGATAGTGGCAGGATTCGGCCATGAACGTTCCCTAAGATCTTTTTTTCCTGAAGGTTTATTCTATTTCCTGCTGACAGTTTATCCGTCGCACTCGTTGCGGTGCAATCGTCGAGTATTTTTGATGTACTGTTAGAATGCAGCAAGAATCCCAATAAAATTGGCACACAAGTTTCAAAAAAGGTGTTGTATGGCAAAGGTAATGCGCGTTCATTTGGTTGAAGGTACGGCAGAGGAACCCTGGGGAGAGGCTGCACTACTCAGCTTTAACGGCAGCGAGGCCTATATCCATATTGGCGCAGCCAAAGGTGCCGCCCTGTTCGCCGCACAGAGAGGGGCGCGTCGCCTCGATGGCATGGGGGTTACTGAAGTGGCGCTCAGCGGTGAGGGCTGGGATATAGAACGCCGCTGGGCTTTTTGGGCCGGTTATTTCAATCCGCGTGTTAGTAAAACAATCGATTGGGGTACGGAGGACGCCAAAGAGCAACAAGAACTGGCCGCACGCGAGCGCGCCGCGCGTTGGGTTCGCGAGATTACCAATGGCACTCCAGAGGATGTCCCGCCCAGAGTACTCGCGGAAAGTGCTGCGGGCATGTTGCAAAAGATTGCGCCTCAGGCTGTGAGCTTCCGTATTATCGCCGGAGATGAGCTTCTGCAAGAGGGATTTGTCGGGATTCATAATGTAGGCCGCGGCAGTGTGCGTGAGCCGGTGATGTTGCAGCTGGATTACAACCCCACTGGCAAGGCTGATGCTCCGGTGGATACCTGCCTGGTGGGCAAGGGCATTACCTTTGACTCCGGCGGTTACAGCATTAAACCCTCCAACAATATGGCCACGATGAAATCCGATATGGGTGGCGCCGCCATGGTAACTGGCGGCCTTGCGCTGGCGATCGCCCGAGGCTTGCAAAAAAGGGTAAAACTGTATCTTTGTTGCGCGGAAAACCTCGTCTCCGGTCACGCTTTTAAGCTGGGCGATATTATCGAATATAAAAACGGTGTGACGGTTGAAGTGTTAAATACTGATGCGGAGGGGCGTCTGGTATTGGCTGATGGCCTGCTTGCCGCGGGTGAAGATAAGCCTCGCTGGTTGTTGGATGCTGCCACTTTGACGGGTGCTGCAAAAATGGCCGTAGGCCGCGACTTTAATTCGGTATTCAGCTTTGAGGATGAAGTGGCGCAGAAGGTATTGGATGCTGCCGCTCGGGAAAGTGAAAAGGCCTGGCGCCTGCCGCTGGAGCGCTTCCATCTGGAGCAAACGCCTTCGAGCTTTGCGGATATCTCCAATATCGGAATAGAAGGCAGCCCCGGAGCCTCCACTGCAGCGGCCTTTCTGGCACGTTTTGTTCCGGAAGAGGGTAACAACTGGGTGCATATGGACCTCTCAGGCTCCTACCAGCCCGCCGCCAATGACCTCTGGGCTACAGGTGCCAAAGGCCATGGTTTGCGAACAATTGCGCGCTTTTTGCAGGACAGTTGAAGGTAAAAGAAGCGAAAGTCTTTTCCTGAAAATATACAAAACGCGCTCACTTGAGCGCGTTTTGTTATTTGGGGATTTATGAATTAGACCATTTGTCTTGTTCAGGGTAAAAAATTGCCAGTGTTTTCTGCACGCCATAGAAAGTGTTGAATAAATAAGTAGAAAGCAGAATAGCTATAAAAAACATGAATAGTGATATCTGCTGAGGTCTTGAAGAGATGTTAAGAGGGGAAATTATGAGTGTCTCTGAAACGGCAGGCGTGAATGGAGCTCATGAAGCCCATTGTGCAAACTGTAAGACAACGTTACTGGGACCGCATTGCTACGTTTGTGGGCAACCAATCAAAGGAATGGTCCGACATTTTTCGAATGTAATTGGCGATTTATTTGATACCTTGCTCGCATTGGATTCACGCATCTGGCGAACCCTGCCCTCGCTATTGTTGCGCCCCGGCTTTTTGACTACAGAGTATTTTTCCGGGCGTCGTGTACGTTATGTCAGTCCCGTACGCTTATTTATCTTTCTTTGTGTTACCAGTTTTTTTGTGATTCGCTTAAGCAGTGACTGGAATATTAACTTCAGCTCGGGAACTGACTTGGGGTCTAGTAACGAAGACGCAATTTCTACTGCCGAGCAAAAAATGAGTGATGCTCTGGTTAAGGTAGAGAAAGCAAAGCAGGGCGTCACTAATCCAGAGGTCGCTGCTGAACTGGGCGAGGTTCAGGCGCTCTTAGCCAACCGAGTAGTTGAATTACAGAAAGCCTCCGGTGAGGCGAGTACAGGGGAGGATAGGGAAGATAAACAAGAGCAGGAGCGCAAGGCTAAAGCGCATTTCAGCGCAGGCTTGGAGGATGCAATTACAGAAGTGGATCAAGAGATAGTAGAAATTGATATATTTCCGGAGCAGATGAACAGCTGGATCAATTCTGAGCTGGCTCGGGCGAGTAAGAATATTGAGAGTGTTACCGAGAATCCGAACCGTTTTAAAAAGGCGTTTCTCAGTGCGCTGCCCTCTACACTGCTATTAATGATTCCGCTGTTTGCTCTAATGCTTTGGTTGATCAATCCCTTTAAACGCCGCCTATATATGGAGCACTTGATAGTTGCTTTACACAGCCATGCGTTTATTTGTCTTGTTTTGTTATTAATTACGCTGGTAGTAAATACGCAAGACTGGTTGAAAAACTATAGATGGATTGAGACCCTGTGCAATTGGCTACTGGTACTGCTGTCTTTGTGGATACCTGTGTACCTGTTGTTAATGCAAAAGCGTATCTATCAGCAGGGGTGGGGCTTAACAGTTTTAAAATATTTCATTCTTGGTAATATCTATCCGCTTTGTCTGGTGGTCGGAGCCAGTCTGACAGCGGTATATACACTGGCTGAGTTGTAACATTGCCTAGATCTGGCCTTTAAGTTTTGTACCCCAAGCAGGACCTGTAGGATATAGCCGGATAGAAAAATAAAATACCGTAAAGTTGGAGGGGATACAGCGGTACATCAGATGTATCGCCAGCAAGAAAGTAGGGGAGGATTATCATCCCTACACTGCTGTTCTTTTCCGAATATAATTTAGCTGGGATACTGTGTTCTTACCGGGCCAGATAAACATTGATCACTTGGCAGTTTTCTTTATTGATGGTTGCCTTCGGTATACCACCAGCTTTCAGCGATTCATTGAGTTTCTTGGGAACCACAAGATACATTTTGGGGTAATTACGTATCACATAATCCTTTTCATGGTGGCTATACCAGGGATATTCCCCAAAGATTGCAGCTACTCCTTTGGCTAGCGCAATACCATCGGTGCAGGTATTTTGTGAGGTGGCGGTTGAGAGCAGAGCGAAGAGAGCGAATGAACTATACATGTATTGTCTATCTATTAATGGAGCTCAATGGGTTTGCGCTCTAGAATTTTTAGTAGTATAGCTTAATTATATTGGCATCTGTAGCTGTAAGCCAAGTCGGTCTTGGTGCTTCAAGAATTGGATTTGCAATGCCTAATGGGTGGTTGATTCATTTTATTTGTAGGTTTTTATCCTCCATTCGGGTGGTTTCCTAGAGTGTTTGTGGGTTTGCTCTTAATGAATTAGATCATAGAAAGTGCTGACTAATAATCTTTTCATTACACTCAGTCACATTGAAGCCCTTAGTTGAGCGTTTATCATTAATTAAGATCAGTCTTGTCAGATATCAGACACTTCGATGACAGATTCTACTTCTTTTATTCAACTTTATATTTCAATAAAGCGATTTCCTTCATTCACAGAATACATCGTCTGGGTAAGATGTCTTAATATGTCGTAATTGTGTCTAAGGCGACGTTGGTGGGTCGTTAATATGTGTTCGAGGAGGAATAATAATGACTAAAAAAATTGGATTTTTTATCGCCGATGGCTTCCAGGCTCTGGACTTGTTTGGTCCTTTGGATGCATTTATGGAGGCCAATAGTTTTGTCAGCGAGGCTTACTCATGTAGTTTGTTAGGGCTAACGGTCGGACAAGTAAATACAGTGTATGGGCAATCACTTTCTATCGATACTGATATTTATCATTCTCCCCAAGTGGATTACCTGGTTATTTGCGGGGGAACGGGGATGCGAAAACTGGCATTGGATGCCAAGCAATTAAACGCCTTAAGAGGGATTGCTGAAGGTGCCAGTAAGGTTTTGAGTATCTGCACCGGAGCCTTTGTGTTGGCTAAAATTTTTCCTGATCAACACCACAGGGTAACTACTCACTGGCGGTATTGTCAGCAATTGTCTAGACAGGCTGCCAATTATCAAGTGGAAAAAAATTCACTGTTTATAGAAAGTGATTTTGTATGGTCTTCTGCAGGTGTTTTATCGGGGGTTGATCTTGCTTTGGAGATTATTCGCCGAGATTATGGCAATACAATTGCTGCGAGCGTTGCCAAGGAGCTAGTGGTCTACTTACAACGCCGGGGTGGTCAATCCCAATATTCGGACCTGTTACAGGTACAGTCCAGCGATAGTATGCGTCTCAACCCACTGCTGGAATGGTTGGTTGAAAATTACCAGAAGTCCATTACCGTCACAGATATGGCTGATAAAACTTCACTCAGTGAGCGCCAGTTAACTCGTTTGTTCAAGCGGCATCTGAATAGTACTCCCAGCCACTACTTAAATCAGTTACGCCTTAACCGGGCAAGAGATCTGATCACTTGTAAATCTTTAAGACTGGAGAGAGTGGCACTTCTCGTGGGGTTTACTAGTTACGATAGTTTTCGCCGTGCATTTCACAACCAGTTTGGAGTTTCTCCCTCTTATTTCAGCAGGAATTGCCCATGAATTACCAATCATTGCTTGGGATAGTTTTATTTGTTTTCGCAAGCAAAAACTATGCACTTGATCCAAAAGAAAGTGCTTTGTGGGCGGAGGATATCACTCAGCTACAAACCTTGATAAAAGAGAAACATATCAATCCCTTTGTGAATATTAATGAAAAGGAGTTTGATTCTGAAGTTAATCAATTAATAGTGCATTTGCCAGCTATTAACGAGTCTCAGGTAGAGGTTGAGATGATGCGCCTCGTGCGCAGTATCGGTGATGCTCATACCTCTTATAATATTATGTCCGGATCGCACAGGCACTATCCATTCCGCCTTAAATATTTTGGTGAAAAACTCAAAGTAGTGGATACAACGGAGAGGTATAATTTCTTACTGGGGGCAGAGCTAGAGGACATTGGTGATTACTCCTTAGCACAGTTGTGAGAGCGGCTTTTGCCTTATGTTAATTATGTGGAAAACCCCTATAGCTTTAAGAGATCCTTTAGTTTTCATATTACTGTGAATAAATTTATTTATGGTACTGGATTCAGTAAAAATCTCAATCTGGCTGTGTTTAATTTTACAAAGGAAAGGAAGCCTATCTCTGTAGCAGTGGAGTCTGTATCAATGCAGGAGTTTGCAATCCTTGATAGCCGGTATGTAGTTTCAGAACCAGATATTCAAAAGTTTAACTTTGAAATTTACGGTATTAGCCTCGGTTATCTAAACCTGCATTCAACTCTGAAGTGCATCACCCTTTAGGTTGCTGCCTCAGCCGTATATTCTCCCAATATCTGACTAGGACTT
>NZ_CANMKV010000008.1 GCF_947498635.1 uncultured Microbulbifer sp.
GATGGTGAAGTGGTATGGAGTGTTGCCTACAAGAGTTATGGCAATATTGCTCTGGCCCATGAAAATCAGATAGAGCAACCTATTCGCTTGCTGGGAAGATCGAATAATTATCGGTATGCCCCTAATCCGGTTAGATGGATAGATCCCTATGGACTCTCTTGCAAAGAGGGTTTCGCAGTAATAAAAATGTATAAAGAGGGAGCTCAAGTACACTTTATTGTTGAAGTGCACCACAATGAAAATATCATGATAACAGAGCAGCAAAGCCTAGGTAACTTTGGAAGGCCAGCAGAAATTGTAGGTGAAGATTTCTCAGTAATGTTGGGAATGGAACCTGAAAAAATAATAACCATTAAGTTGCCTGATGCCCAGGCCGCAATTGAATGTCAGAAAAGTCGAGCGGGAACGCCTGATGGGGGCGTATTTTGTGGAAAATAATAGTTGTCTTACACATGTTTTTGCTGCTCTAAAGGCTGGAGGTAAAGAAGATGCTGCAAATAACTCTAGGAGTCTAACAGCGGGTAAATGTCTGGAAAATTGAAAATAGGGTGGGTAAATTTTGAGTAAAATAGATGATTTGATAAGAATGGGAGAGAAACTAGTTGAAAAATTTAGTGAGAGAGTAGGGTAAAAAAAGGGGAGATATTTATGGCGGAAAGCAGTGGTTTTGATATGTGAAATATTGTTGGGTTATTTGTGCGCCAAGCCAGTTGAAATAGGTAAGGTTTTACTTTTGGTTGACATTTTTCAAAAAAATGGGTTAAACAAATCGTCGGTAGTTTCTTATTGGTGCAGACAAATAGCTGAGTGCTTGTTACAAGAAAAAACTAAATCTAGGGCTATCGAAAAATGAAAAGCATGCAGTTACAATCTTGGAGGCTACAGAGGGTAAGTGATTAAAAGTATTGATAATGTTGTAACTTTTTTGAATGACTCCGAATTACTTTGCTATAACCCAGTGTTAACGGCACAGAAATATCTGTCGCTATGAGAATATTCAAAACTTTGGATCACAAAACTGCGATAGGCTGATGTATTTCTCCAAACGGTCGAGAAAGTCGATCGCCAACTGTGATAATGTCAGATTCTAACTTTGAATCGGGTGCACCCAGTGTTCAGAGGCTTTTAATATATCAGCGTAAAGAAACTTCAGTAAGTTATTCTCACTGGTAAAGCCACCCTTGTTCTTGGTCAACTTGCGGTACAGCTGATGTACGGCCAACGCTGTATTGGTAGTGTAGATTAGAGTTCAGAAATATTCTGGGTATTTAAAATAGGCCGAGAGAGTTAACCATTTGCTGCGTCACGATTTTATCACCATCGGATATTTGTCATCGCGCTTAATAGGAGCTTCTGATTCCAAGAGAGCCACTCAGTGATTAGCTTTAAGTAATGTCGGTATGGTGTAGGGTTAAGTCTTCCATTTATTGAATGAACTTAACTACAATAGAGCTGATGCCTATGAAAAGGCAGATAAGACTCAGATTTTTTCAATGAAAGGAGGAAAATAGATACCGTAAACTGCGATAGGAATACGATGTCAGCGGCCGCGGATTAGCAAGGCTTACCCATAAGTACGATGCGGCTGGTAACCATATCATCACTACCTTGTCCGATGGTGAAGTACTCAGCTTAGCCTTCAACCCCGCCGGAAAATTTCAAAGTATGCAATGCCGTTTAGCAGAAGGTGATATCGATCGATAGATCTTCTGAATCATCCACGAGAAGCAGGGCAGGGAAACTGAACGTCATAACGGCAATGGACTGGTTGGCCGCTGGGATTAGGGTCCCCAAGGACAGCTGCAATAACTTCGGCTGGACAAAGCTAATAGTGGGAGCCAGAGCCCGGTCCAAGCCATGGTAAAGGAGGAGGTTAGCTGACCCCTGGCTGGGTAATTTTTTAGAAGCGACAGCTGCCAGGCTAAGGGTGATTTTTAAAGTTGTTTTGGTTGGTTGCTTTTTGTTCTATTGTCTAAATCTGAGGCATACTCAAATTCCATTCTGGATAGTGCTTCGTTTGCATATTTATTAGCTGCCTCCATATTGCCGATTTTTTCCTCATCCAGTCCTAAATTATAGTATGGCCATGCAAAATTTGGATCAATGGTTATCGCTTGCCTGTAATAAAAAATTGCTTTTTTGGTCTGACCTAATATGGATAGCGTCACACCCGTATGATTTACCAGAAAGGCTTTTCTATTTTTGGGGCAGTTATCACTTGCTTTCACCAAGTGTAATTCAACTTGTGTAGGATCACCATTTACCGAGGCAATCATGCCTCTTGCAAAACTTGCTCTCCAATTTTGTATGTTATCTAATAAGTGTGCCGCTTGTCGCGGCCCTTTTAGGTAGAGTAGGAACAGGGCCTGTAGGGATCTGGCATCTTCATTTTTTGGGTTTATCGAAAGTGTCTTTAGGATCCAAATGTAACCTTTTAGTAGGGTGGTTTTCTTATAAGACAGCCCACCTAGGTAAGCATCTTGAAAGTATGCTTCTGCTATACATATTAAAGCTCTTTCGTCTTTCGAATTTTTCGTTAATAAGTAGTGTGAAATTTTCTTAGAGTTTTCCAGAAGATATTTCTCACCTTGGAATTGGTTTAAATTTTCTTCAGACTCTTCAATGGTTCCTTTTGATATATTCTTTTTGCTTGTATCAAGCAGGTTCGCTATTTTTGACAGTATGTATATAAAGTTCAATGTGGAATCTCTTTTCTATAGTTCCAATAAGGTTGTGTGTTGGGTTGTTATTGTGTGTGAGATTTTGGTTTCTTATGTATGGTGTTGAAAGACTATTTACCTGTAAGTGTTTGTTGTTATTAGATTCTATATGAATGATATTTATAAGGGTAGTGAGTGTTGGTTACATAATATTTCACGTCAGGATTCTATCTCTTAATATGCCACGAAATATGCGGACCTTAATGAGGTCATATGAGCTGTTTGATTGATGAGCGGGTGACCTCCGAAGACTTTTCATGGATTTATCTTTTATATTGTACTGGGCTCCGGAAGCAGTTACATAGGTGGCTGTGGAGATGAACATTGCAAGGAGAGAAATGATTTAGGCGGAGAAATTCCAAGCTCTAGAGGCATTGGTGTTAAGCGACATTTAGATTGAATTTTAGTTGGTGGTCATAAATAATCATGTGAAGGTTCTAACTTGCCAGTTTTCATAACGTGTAGTATTACCTAAAAATCATTCTGTTATTGCTTGCTCAAATATTCTGTCATGCACGATAGTGACGCTTTATAGGTAGAATATTAAATAATCCAACTGATAATTAAATGGCTTGCTATTCCATACATGGCTAAAAGGCTAAGGGTCATAAAAATGCTTCGAAAATTAGTACTTCCTACAAGATAGGAAATAGTATGACCGAATCTGCAGAGGGCGAACCCCATAAGCCAAAGAAAGGTAGCCGCTATAGATGGAGTGGTCAGTATAAATGGAAGTGCAAGTGCTATGAAAAAGCAAGTATTTTCCGTCAAATTACGATGAGCGTTATGGTTTCGTTGTAACTCTTGGATTCCATCTTTAGAAATGTCTTTCCCGCTGAAGCCACGTTCATGCAACTCTTCTGGAGTGGCGTACATCCTAAATTTAACTCTCGTTATCTCTGTGGTTGTCATTAATAAGCTGTGATTAATTGTTAAGACTAAGGCTGAAAGTATTGAGATATGTAGATGCCATTCTGTGGGTAGGCTAATTTGGAGACTGTCAATATTAATGAAGGTTAGATTTATCAATGTGGAAAAGATGAGTATAGCGAAAGGGTAGACAATAATGATATTAATGTATTTCTTTTGTTTTGTGTCCAGTTTCATCGATTGAGAAGTTCCATGTTCACATTGTATTGTTGATAGTTTGGGCATGGCATGTATATCCAGTTACTTAGCTGTGTAAGATTGATGTGTACTTTTGGTCTTAGATGTTGTGCGCGCTGATGTTTACATTTATGGGTGTCTTGTGGGACCCTTTCAGGGTTGACTTCAGTTTAGTAGTTGCTGCGACTAATAGTTCTTTCAAAATAATCTAATGGTTAGAGTTTCTGATATAACCATAATTCGGTAGATCTGTGTTAATGGTTTATTTGTTATTGTCTTGAAGTGATTTCTCTTGTAACTAATTTTCACGTCAGTAATTTATTTTTTGATGCATTATTTCTTAGTGCGAAAAGTATTTTTTTAATTCTATCGTTGTCTTGTTGTTGAACCTCCCGCCCAACAAAAGAAACTGATGTCATTATCTCAACTTTGGGAATTGGTACTGTTGACATAAGTCATGCTTAGCGTGGAAGGTTGATGCGGTTTTATGGGGTGTTCAATTTAATAATAAAGTTAAGGTTCAGGTTATGAGAAAGGCTGCTCGATCGATTTCAATAAAGGCTACTTTATCACTATGTCTACTGACATCCTCTGCTATTGGGGTTGCACAAAGTATTATTGACACAGAGAATACTGCAAAGTTTAAGCACTGCGGCACTAAGCATCCTACCATTCAAGAAGCGGCACTAAAGGAGCAGCATTTTACTTCACTGCGTAGTAAATCAGCCAGTATTGATGGTGGTCACAGACTACGTCCAGCTGGCTCAGTCACTGTTGATGTTTACTTTCATGTAATTACTGATACCTCTAATAATGGTGCGCTCTCTAATAGTGAAATAAATGCACAAATGGCGGTATTAAATTCTGCCTATGCAAATACTCCATTCACTTTTAATTTGGCCTCTACATCGGTTACTGCCAATAATGCTTGGTACAACGTGGGGTATGACTCTTCTGCCGAGCAGGCTATGAAGAATTCCTTGCGTGTTGGTGGTGCTGGAGATCTTAATATTTATGTGGCGAATATCAGTGATGGTCTACTGGGGTGGGCTACTTTTCCAAGTAGCTATTCCTCCGATCCACTGGATGATGGGGTCGTAATATTGACCGGTTCCGTGCCCGGCGGAGATGCCGCACCTTACAATGAAGGCGATACCTTGACTCATGAGGTTGGTCACTGGCTGGGTCTGTACCATACTTTCCAAGGCGGTTGTTTTGGTCGAGGCGACTATGTAGCCGATACGCCGGCGGAAAGATCGCCGGCCTATGGATGCCCTGTAGGTCGAGATTCCTGTACCTGGGGTAGGAATGCGGAAGGACAAGACCCGGTTACTAACTTTATGGATTATACCGACGATAGCTGCATGTATGAATTCTCTGACGGGCAGGCTACCCGTGCAGATGAACAAAGCAGTACTTATCGCGGTTTATAAAGATTGCTTGGGGGGCTTGCCCCCCAACATGACATAGTATGACTTATGAAAATAATCCTCTATTCTACTCTCTTCTATGTTTTGAGTTTCGCGAGTGCGACCGAGTTAACTGCACAGCGACTGGCTGTTCCAGACTTTGTGACCTGCGATAGAAATAAATTGACTTCTTGGCAGGGGGAAGTAACGAAACTAAGGCAATCAGATAATGGGATTGAATTGGGTATTGCTACTGATTACGGTACGAGTGAATCTTTGAAACTCACTATGCCTAGTTGGCAAGATACTCTTGGGCAGTTTCGTTTGCAGGGGCAAGTGTTCCAGGCTGGTGACTGGGAAAAAATAGTGGATCCGCGAGGTAGTCTCAAGCCTAGGGTGCGTGCCGTAATTTGGTTGTGCGAGATTGAAGGGTATCCGCCAATTATTAATTGGCAGCCCCCGCTCTAGTGTTGGGTAATATGTCTTATAAAAAATCAGCATACTCTTAGTCTGAAATTTTTATTAATTTGGAACTTTCCTTGGCGCCTGATTCTTTAGTGAAAGGTTGCCCTGAGAGTTTTATGTGAGTTCAAAGTCTGTGCCTGGATCTTTCGCTTTTGGCTGGGGTTTTATCTCTTGTTTTTTGTTTGAAATAAATGGAAAGAAGATAGATCTTATTTCTATATGTTGCCATTTTTTTCAGAGGATTGCTTAACTTGTTGATGTGGTGGCCAATTGATATCTTTCTTCTGGCGCTGCTTTGGGGTTTTTAAGCTTTCCCCCAAAAAAATTATTAGGGTTGAGAGTTTTTGTTTCTGGGCTTTACGTTAGTGTTTTCATCTGTTGAGGCTTATAATTTAGGTGATTAGTTTCTGTTGTATTTAAATAATTGCCTACATGGTGTGGCATTCAATGTTGAATCCAAGTTTTTCCGGTTTGCTATCCGTCTTTTTTGGGGGGGTGTGACATGATCTTGAATATGAACTTCACGGAAGCACCATGAAGTTATCTGGAAAGTTTGCTGTGGTCATTTGTGCTGGTGCTGGTGCTGGTGCTGGTGAAGCAATGGCTGTTGAGCTGGCCAATAAGAATATAGTTGGTACTGTCTGGATATAATTGTGATTATCTTGAGGCTACTGAATAATTAATTTTAGATCGCGTGACTAAGTGTGTTTGTGTTCAAGTGGGTGTGTCCAAGTTTGTGGGCGTTCAATATATTTTCAGAGATTGCTGTTGAGTGCTTTGGTTGAGTGCACTTGTTGTGTAATGCGCTGGTGTTGCATTAATCTTAACCATATAGAGGGCACCTAAAATGAAGATTGGCAATGGATATTGTCATTTAATTTATAGGGGGGTGATCTGCGGAGTTCATATTTTTTTACCAGGTATGGAAAAGTAGGTAGAGGGTTATATCTTACCTGTGGCATCGGAATCCGGTCTATATAGGATGGATTTTTAGGTGCTTACAACGTTTCTAAATTTGGTGGTGTAGGTCTTATGCAGAGCTTGGGACGTGAGTTCGTTTGAGAGGGGCACCTGTAACAATCTCGGTATTCTGCCCCGGAGCGATCAAAACCAATAGGCTCGATGCTACTCGTGATCAGCCGATTGAGATACGAAGAAAAGATACAAAGAACGAGACAATCCGTGATGTAAAGAAAAAAATGCGGAAGCTGTTATTTAGGGTGTGGCCCCTAACGAAGCGGTGAAGATAATGATTGAAGGGATTGAAAAAACCAGTTCTGGATCTTTTCTCACCCTTATGTTCCTAAAACTGCTCTTCGTCAGACGGAGGTCATGGTGAAGAGTTGTTCGCTTATTGAACTTTAAGATGTTAGGAAAAATATTTAATTTTCCAGGGGTCAGTCCTTTGGTATCCCCTGATCTAAAAATCCAGAATCCACTCCAAACCAAAAGCTACCATCCTTGCTGTCAAAATACATATGCCGAATATTTCCCCCACTGGGAACGGGTGTCTGACTAATGAATTTTTCTGTTTTTATATCAAAGGCGAAGATGATATTGGGAATTTTTCCGGTGTCTGCGATCCAGAGTCGCCCTCTGTTGTCCAGTGCGGTTCCATAGGGGCGAGGGTTTTCTGTGGGGAGTTTCCATTCTTTGAAATCTTTTGTAGAGGGCGTATATCTGCCGAGATAACCTTCCGGATAGTCTACATACCAGATATTGTTCGATGGATCGATTTCCAGCCTGCGAGGACGGGCGTTTGGCCGGGGAATCGAGATTTCATTTACCACCATTGTTTTGGGGTCTACCCAAGCTAGTTTGTTCGTGCCAAATAGGGCCACCCAAGGGCGATTTTGCGAGTCTACCTTGATGCCATAAGGGCGCGAGTTGGCCGTTTGTGGTGTGGCAATTTTGACCTGACCGCTGTCTACATCCAAAAGGCCTATGCGGTTGCTTTGCTGGGCTGTAAACCAGATATTATCCTGGCGATTGAAGACGAGTGTATGTGGATCGTTGACGCCTTTGGGCATTGGGTACTGGTGTATCTTTCCGGTTTCTGGGTCCAAGCGCCCAATATGGGCGTTGCGATTTCCCGCATACCAAACCTGCCCCTGCTTACTCACTATAAGATTGTGAGGGTGGGTCCCCTCGGGCACTTCAAACTGTTTAAACTGTTCCGCAGTTGGGGTAAACCTAGCTATATAGTTGCCGGCCTGGCCGCAAAACCAGACTCGTTGTTTGTTATCCACGTAGGGATCTCTGGGCAACCCCTGCCAAGGTACTTTCCATTCTCTTAGAGTGAGTTTGTTTGGCAAGCCGCCTTCTTGGGCCGCAGTGTATATCGGTGCTGATAAGTAGAAAATAGTGCAAATAATGGATTGGAACGTCAAGCTGAGCAGTTTTGAGTGGATACGCATTTACCGACTCCGGTAGCTAGGTTTGTCCACAATTGGGAAGAATTTTATGCCACAGCATAGAATATTGTGTGGCCTATGCCTCGATTAGAGCATAGATAATAAAAGCAAGGTTAACTATTGACTGGCTTCGGCATCAGGATATCGATTGAATACGTCTAAATTTCCGTGTAACTAAGAGGCGCCAGGTACCTGGCTAGTGATACGGTGTCAAATCAATAGAACACTCGTTCTGAATCTCTAGAAGAGCCTGAAATCTTTGGCCTGTGGGTATTCTATTTTGTAAAGAAATTTTAGTTCTCAACAACCTCATGAGGTGATTACTTAATAGTACTTCACTATCAAAGTGCACTAAATCTACACCTCAATGTGGTTTAGCGTATGTGGTATGGCGTATATTGTCGCTCTCTATGTAGGAGTCCCGCTATGTTAGAACGTTTCCGCCGGCCAGAGATTCTGCTGTTGGTTCTTGCAGCTTCAATGCCGCTCTCCTTTTCCGTTTGGAATACCCTATTAAATAATTTTGTGGTAGCCAAGGCCTCATTTACCGGGGCGGATATTGGTCTGTTGCAGAGTGTGCGGGAAATCCCCGGTTTCCTCGCCTTTACGGTGATATTTGTCTTGTTATTAATTCGTGAACAGCGATTGGCGCTTCTCTCATTAGTGGCGACTGGGGTGGGTGTAATGCTGACTGGGTTCTTTCCGTCACTTACGGGGCTGTTACTTACTACGCTGTTAATGTCCATAGGCTTTCATTTCTATGAAACCCTGCAAACATCACTCGCTTTACAATGGTTCCCTAAAAAAAACTCCGCTATTTGGATGGGGCGTATGGCTGCAGCAGGGTCCTTTACTGCTTTATTGGCTTACGGGTTGGTTTGGGGGTTGATGAATTTGGCTAATCTGGACTATACCTGGGTTTATCTCATTGGTGGTGGCACTACGGTGGTCATTGCTCTTATAGCTTGGATTTTATTTCCCCAGTTTCCCCAACCCCATAGCCAGCGCAAGCAATTGGTACTGCGTAAGCGCTATTGGCTTTATTACGCATTGACAATGATGAGTGGTGCACGCCGACAAATTTTTATTGTCTTTGCCGGTTTTCTGATGGTAGAAAAGTTTGGCTATAGCGTGGGGGAAATTGCTGCGCTCTATACTGCTAACCACCTGCTCAATTTATACATAGCACCTAAGATTGGACAATTTATTGTGCGCTTTGGGGAGCGTCGCATTCTAACCTTGGAATATGTCGGTTTGGTTCTGGTTTTTACTGGTTATGCTCTGGTAGAAAGCGCGATGCTGGCGGCGGTGCTCTATATTATTGATCACCTGTTCTTCTCTATGGCAATTGCTATCAAAACCTATTTCCAGAAGATTGTCGATGATCGAGATATTGCCTCATCCGCTGGGGTCAGCTTTACCATTAATCATATCGCAGCGGTAGTTATACCGGTTCTGTTCGGTCTGCTTTGGCTCACATCTCCAGCCATGGTGTTCTTTGCAGGATCTTTGATGGCTTTGGTCTCCCTTGGCTTGGCCCAATTAGTGCCGGAGCAACCTGGACCAGGCAATGAATCGCGCCTGGGGCAGGGGATGGCTGCAATTTAGCCGCGCCCTAATAATTCTTGATCAGGACTTTTAATAATAAATAGGAATTCTATATGCGTGTAGCTCTCTTGATAATTATATTTACTTTGCCGCTAAGTGCATTAGTGAATTCAGAGGCAATTTCTGTTGGTGAATATCATATTGAATATGAGGTCAAAGGTTCTGGTGAGGCCACTTTGTTTCTCGAAGCAGGTGGTTCGGCCGGGATGCAAGATTGGGACTCTATTTATGATGACTTGGTGAAGTATGCACGAGTAATACGTTATTCTCGTGTCGGCAATGGAAAATCAACGGCCATTAAGAAACATTTTAGCTCTGAGGATTATGCTCAAGGGGCCAAGGCTTTATTGGAGGTTTTGGGGGTTAAAGGGAAAGTTACTTATATTGCGCATTCCTATGGTGCTCATGTAGCCCGAACTTTTGCCGCGCAATACCCTGAAAAAATCGCAGCTTTAATGCTGATAGAGCCGTCTTCTGAGCATGATGTGGATATTATGCGATCACTGAATTTGGAGTTGGCCGAAAAGCAGATTGCTCAGGTAAAACTGGATGATATGAAGAACGGTATGTCGAATCAGTATCTGGATTTTTGGTCTAAACGCCCGTTGTCTGACTACCCAAAAATTCCCGATATCCCCGTTACGGTAATTGCCTCAATTAAAAAGTATGACAATCCTCCTCTTCTTTTCTTTACTGATGAAGCCCGGGATATGTGGGGGGAGTTACATTCAAATTGGGCCAAAGCGTTTCCGCGAGGTAAAGCTGTTTTAACTGAGAAAAGCTATCACTATCCTCAAAATGATGAGCCCGAGATGATAGTGAAAGAGGTACTAGCGCTGATTTCCAGAGGTTACAAATAGCGGATAAGGACAAATAGGGAGCAAACAAGGACATTTCATGCTTCTGGTTTCGACAAATAGTCGCTTTGTAAAGATAGTCTACATTGACCATTTTTTCTAAATGCATATGATGGAAGCCCTAACAAACATAGGGTTTTTGTTGTGCTTAAAAAGATTGTATTGGCCTTTGCAATTTCTGCTTCCTCCATCAGCTCTGTATATGCAGATAATGTAGGTGAGGTATCAGAAAATTTATCGGATGCAGAAAAGTTATATGGTTTATCCCTCTATTGGAAAGAGGTTAGCTATAACTTCGCTTTCTTCGATCAGGTTCCTGAACTTGATTTTAATGTAAAGTACCAGGAGTTTATCCCGCGGGTTTTGGCTACAGAAAATACGTATGAATATTATCGTGAACTAAAGCGGCTAAATGCATTTCTGCAGGATGGTCACACCAGCATTTATTACCCTAAGGGGCTCTCAGCCCAGTACTTGGATTGGCCAGCTGTTCACCTGGCTGAGGCTGGGCATCAAGCGATAGTCACAGGGGTTGAGAAGGGGTTGGAGCTAGAAATCCCACCGGGCTCAATTATTGTTGCGGTAAATGGACAGGATTTACAGGCTTATTTAAAGGAGCGGGTAATCCCCTATATCGCCAGCTCGACCCAGCATATTCTTTGGGATACAGCGGTTCGGGATGCTCTAGATGGCAAGCCGGATACCATGGCGGAATTCACTATTGAGACTCCGGATGGCAAGATGAAAGAGGTTCAGGTTAATCGGGATGCCCGTAGCAGGGAGATCGAATATACCTCTATTAAGCAGCCTGCTTCCAATGGAGAACTGCTCGAATTTAAGTGGTTAGGTGGCGATATCGCCTATGTGGCTTTAAATGGCTTCCATGATAAAGAGATCGTTAAGCATTTTCAGTCTCACTATGGTGAGATCAGCAAATCCAAAGGCCTGATTATTGATCTGCGTTTTAATGGGGGCGGCAGTACTACTAATGCTGGAGAAATTATCTCCTACCTGGCCAACCGGAACTTGCCAGGCTCTATTTGGAAATCGCCCAAGCATGTGGCTGCCTACAAGGCCTTGGGGGCAATTGCTGATCAATTCGAAGAATTTGAGGAGTATCGACCCTATGCAGAGGGTACTTCCTGGGAATTCAGCGAAGATTCTTCAGATGTACTTAAGGCCAAACTGGAAAGCAACCATATAGTACCCACTTATGTGCTTATTGGCCGAAATACGGCTTCCGCAGCTGAAGATTTTTTGGTGTATGCAGATTCTCTCGAGCACTTTACAACCGTTGGTGAGCCGACATATGGCAGCACCGGCCAGCCAATTTTTGTAGATCTCCCTGGGGGGGGGGCTTTCAGGGTGTGCACCAAGCGGGATACATACCCCGATGGGCTGGAGTTCGTCGGCTATGGTATTAAGCCGGATATCTTGGTCGAAAGTACCCTGGCTACTGTGCGTTCTAATGAGGATGAGGTGCTCGACAGGGCGCTGAGAGAGCTTCAGGCCAAGCTTTGACTCACCTCCGGTATGAGCTGGCTGGTGGCTATTGATACGGTTAGCCGGCTGAGTTCTTTCTATGTTTATGGGGAGTTACTTTGCTGTTATTGGGGATTGGGGTTCTTGAGTTGAGTGCTCAGATTTAGTGTGCTTCAGAGGTTGTGCATGCACTCGTAGCAGGAGTTTTGTACAGAAATTGCCAGCTATTTGGTTATTTCCCGTTTCGGTACGATACCTGAGATCATAACCGGTACTATTGTCTTGAAAGTTATCTTTATAATCGACGAGTTTTTGCATTAAGGTGCTTACAACAGGCTTTGTTTGCCTGTTGGCTCGCTTCGCTGTTTAATGCGGGCTTTGGTTTTCGGCGGCTAGAGGAAAGCGCTTGTCATCGTGTATAAGCCAATAAAGTGGTACGTTAGGGTATCTCTGAAAATTAAGTAACTATAAAAGTAGCTAGGAGTTGTACTTATGGCACAGATCAAAGCTTTGGATAAAAAGGCACATGCCAACCTGAAACTCACCCAGGACATCACCTTTGACCATGTAAGCGGCAACCACATTTTGCCGTTGGTGGTTCAGGAGATTGTACAGGCGGCCCAGAGCTATCCGATCCTGTTCGTCAAAGACCAGAACACCGATCAATTCAAAGTGGTTGCCCTCACAGGCCTGCGTCCCGGCGAAAACCTGTTCTCGGGTGCTGAGGGCTGGAACGGCAGCTACGTACCTCTGCAGGTTCGTACCTACCCATTCGTACTGGTTAAGAACCCGGAAAATACTGATCAAGCGGTACTTTGCGTCGATGAAGATTCCAAGATGCTGAGTGAATCTGAAGGTGAGGCGCTGTTCGATGGAGAGGGTGAGCAGACCGATTACCTGAAAAATCGTGCTCAGGCTGTAGTGGAAACCGCCCAACGCGTGTCTGTTACCGAGCAGTTTATCGAGTTCCTGGTTTCTAAGGATCTGTTGGTTCAGAAGAAGCTGACGCTTCGCGTAAACGAAGATGACAAGCCCTACGACCTGACCGGTTTCTTTGTGATTGACGAAGAAAAGCTCAACAACCTGCCCGATGAAGACTTCCTGGAGCTGCGTAAACGCGGAGCCCTGCCGGCTATCTACGCCTCTATGATGTCTTCTATGCAGGTTCAAAATCTGATCCGTAGAAAGCGCCTGAACTGATCTTGTAGTGCCCGGTAACTGCGGTTGCCGGGCCATCCGCCCACACTCTTTTTCGCGATGTAGTTATCAGCAGTCATTGTTCCGCCTTGATCCCACCTTATACTCGTACCACTATTAGCTCCTCTGACGTTTTAGTTCGCGAATAATAAGATGAAATACCTAGCGCAGCGTTCTCTCCGTTACTGGTTTGCCTGGTTGTTACTGTTTTACGGGGTTTGGCTGTTCATTGTCTTACAGGGTAATAACTTGGCCCTGGCACTGGAACATTGGTCCATGGCGCTGGCTATGGCCATCGGCAGTTACGCTGCGGGCTCCACCCCGATGGGGGGCGGTACCGTTGGATTTCCCGTATTGGTCCTCCTGTTTGATATGCCGGCCAGTCTCGGCCGTGATTTTAGTTTTGCGGTGCAGTCCATCGGCATGGTCAGTGCCAGCTTGTTTATCCTTGGTCGCCGGCAAGCCCTGGCTTGGTCGATGTTGCGGGGCGCATTACTGGGCTCTCTACTGGCTATCCCTGCGGGCATATTGTTATTCGCGCCGCTGATTGCAGAACTCTGGGTGAAATTGTCCTTCGCGGTACTCTGGGGCAGCTTTGGTATTTTTCATTTGTACCGGCTTACAGAGATCACCGATTGTGCGCACAAAGGCGATCCCCAGTGCCCGACAGATTTTCGTGTGGGGCTGTTACTCGGCGCCTTTGCCGGGTTTTGTGTGGTTTCTGTCACTGGGGTTGGTGTGGATATGCTGGTATATGCAGCGCTGGTCCTGTTGAGCCGTGTGGACTTAAAGGTAGCCATTCCCACCTCGGTGGTGATTATGGCCTTTTGCTCGGTACTCGGTGTGCTCGTGAAGTCACTGGCTGGGGACTGGCAGCCGGGGGTCTTCGGCAACTGGTTGGCGGCAGCACCGGTGGTGGCCCTGGGCGCACCGCTGGGCGTTTTTGTGGTGAGTCTGCTGGGCCGCAAGCCCACACTGCTGATCGTGGCTCTTTTGTGCGTTGTACAGCTTGTGTGGACTTGTGTGTCAGAGCGGCAGGCGCTGGGCGGTATAGGTGGCCCCCTGGTGCTATCTGCGCTGGTGCTGTGTTTATTAGGGTTTGAGTGGTTGCGTGCGTTGGGTTTGCGCCGTGAGCGCCGTCGAGGAGAGCATCTGCAGCAGACGGACGTGCTGCGATCAAACCGGGACGGTAAAGCGGTTGCAGGAGACATGGTGATGGCGCAGGGCGTCGAATAGGTGCGCTGGATAGCTGGCGTTGTGCGATAGAGCGCTGCGCTTGCTTGTGGGCGAATAAACAAGATAATTTTTTGAGTGCTGCCCTGAATCGGGCCTGCGGGATAAATTCTGGAAAATGGCTGGGGCGGAAGGATTCGAACCTTCGCATGACGGGATCAAAACCCGCTGCCTTACCGCTTGGCTACGCCCCATTTTCAAGATTCACAAAGAATAGTCTCTGTGATCAGAAATGGTAGCAAGGGGGAGACTCGAACTCCCGACCTCAGCATTATGAGTGCTGCGCTCTAACCGGCTGAGCTACCTTGCCATTTCTTTTGTTGCCTCGGCCTTACCGAGGGCGCGCATTATTAATCGATGGGCCGGGTGTGTCAACACCTTTTCTGTATTCTTTTCAGTTAGTTAGCGATTTTTTCATCTGGACCCAGGGCGTGCTTGGAGCGGCGCCCGGAGCGAATAGCGGCAAGAGCTGAACCCAGGACTACGGCGCCCGCGCCGGCCCAGCTGATCCAGTTGAGTGGCTCTGCGGCAATATAGTCTGGCCAGATGTTGCTGATCAAGGCACCGAACAGCAGGGTGATCACTGGCACCAGTGACAGTGTGGCGCTGACACTGGATGCCTCCCAATGCGCAAGGGCTTTGCTGAAGGCGCCATAGGCGATAAGGGTGTTGGCGGTAAGAAACGCCAGTAGAGCCCACTCCAGCCAGCCCAGGTGGGCAACGTCCAGTGGATCGGCCATGGGCAGGAAGCACAGTGTGCCGGCGATATAAATCAATACCAGCAGGTCCTGAGGCGTGGCGCGGGCGAGAATTTTTTTCTGAAAGAAACCGTAGACCGCCCAGGAAACGGCGGCTATGAGGATAAAGCCGAGCCCAAGCAGGTAGTCGCTGTCCACGCCGCTAACCAGTTCATCCAGGCGCTGGTTAAAAAACAACAGCAGGCCGATCACCACGAGCGCTACACCGCTCCACTGGCGTGGCGAAAAGCGCTCTCCCAACCACAGCACGCTCGAGGTTAACAACAGTAAAGGAGCCAGTTGGATAACAATCTGTGCGGCGCCAGGGGTTATGTAGTTGAGACCGCTGGCGTAGGTGAGATAGTTAAGTAGCAGCCCGGCCACAGCGAGCAGAGTGAACAGTAGCAATCCGCGACTGAACAGCGCTCTGAGCTTTAGCTGTCGAGCCTGGCCGTAGTAGAGCCCCGCAAGCAGTGCTGCGCCAGCAAAGCGATACCAAGTGGCGGTTTCCGGGCTGATATGCTTCAGAAGCCCTTTGAGGGCAATGGGCAGGGCTGCCCACATAAAGACTGTTATCAGTGCCAGAGGCAGTCCGATCTTCCAGTTTGATTGCGCCATAAGTTTTGCGTCGCAGGGAGCACCTCCCCGGGGTGGGGAGGTGCAATGTCGGGGAGGGGGCTTAGAGGTCTTAGACGTTGAAGCGGAAGTGAATTACATCGCCATCGGCGACAATGTAGTCCTTGCCTTCCAGGCGCCATTTTCCGGCCTCTTTGGCCCCGGCTTCACCATTGTTGCTGACGAAATCGTTGTAGCTAACCACTTCGGCGCGAATAAAGCCTTTTTCAAAGTCGGTGTGGATTTTACCGGCTGCATTCGGGGCGGTTGCACCCAGAGGAATCGTCCAGGCGCGCACCTCTTTGACTCCGGCGGTGAAGTAGGTGTGCAGGCCCAGCAACTGATAGCCGGCACGGATTACCCGGTTCAGGCCCGGCTCTTCCATGCCCAATTCTTCCAGAAATTCCTGTTTTTCGTCGTCATCCAGCTCTGCGATCTCGGCTTCGAGCTTGTTACAGATGGGCACCAGTACCGCGTTTTCTTCGGCGGCGATAGCGGCGACGGCATCCAGGTGCGGGTTGTTCTCAAAGCCGTCTTCATCCACGTTGGCGATGTACATGGTGGGCTTGATAGTAAGCAGGCTCAGTTCACGCAGATCCGCAAGCTCATCTTCTGAAAGGTCGAGGGAGCGCAGCGGCTTGGCTTCGTCGAGATGCGGCTGAATTTTCTCCAAGAGCGCCTTCATCTTGATGGCGTGTTTATCCTGCCCCTTGGCGGCGCGGGTAAAGCGCTGTAGGGCCTTTTCCACGGTGTCCAGGTCGGCCAGGGCCAGCTCGGTGTTGATCACCTCGATATCGGCCACTGGGTGAACCTGGTTGGCGACATGGATAACGTTGTCGTCTTCGAAGCAGCGCACTACGTGAGCGATGGCATCAGTTTCGCGGATATTGGCGAGAAATTTGTTGCCCAGGCCCTCACCCTTGGAGGCGCCCGCAACCAGCCCTGCGATATCGGTGAATTCCATGGTGGTTGGAATCACTTTTTGAGGCTGAACGATCTCCGTCAGCTTGTCGAGGCGGGGGTCCGGCACTGGCACTACGCCGGCATTGGGTTCGATGGTGCAGAAGGGGAAGTTCTCTGCGTCGATTCCCGCCTTGGTCAGCGCGTTGAAAAGGGTGGATTTGCCCACGTTAGGCAGGCCGACAATACCGCAAGTAAAACCCATGGTGATAATTTTCCGTTTGCCTGAGGCGCGAAGAGCGCGCTCTGCTAATTGCGTTTGAAGTCCGGTAGCGATTGCGCTGGCGGGAGTCTGGGCGGGCCGGATAGCGCGGCCACCGAATAATCCGGGCCAGCCGAAAAAATACCGGCAATTTGGCGCAGCACACTATCAGTATTTCCGGGCCAAAAGGCAAGCCGGCCGGGGGGATCTACTTGTTGGTGTGCAGCGTTTTCATGGCTGAGCTCCAGTCGCCGCCGGCGGCGCTGGGCAGTACGTCGATCGCGAGATCGATCGCGTCAGCCAGTGTTTCCTGTTCCGCTCTGGGAGCCCGCTGTAGAACAAAGCGGGAGACTTCACTGGCGCTGCCGGGGTGGCCAATGCCAAGTCGCAGGCGCATAAAGTCGCGGTTGTTGCCCAGGGCAGCAATGATGTCCCGCAGGCCGTTGTGCCCGCCGTGTCCGCCGCCAGCTTTCAGGCGCGCGATACCCGGGGCCAGGTCCAGCTCATCGTGAGCGACCAGGATAGCTTGCGGTGGGATCTTGAAGAAGTTCGCCAGTGGGCCGACAGATTGGCCACTGCGATTCATATAAGTGGTGGGGATCAGCAGCCGTATATCCTGGCTGCCGATCCGCACACGG
Source organism: uncultured Microbulbifer sp. (assembly GCF_947498635.1). GTDB lineage: Bacteria > Pseudomonadota > Gammaproteobacteria > Pseudomonadales > Cellvibrionaceae > Microbulbifer > Microbulbifer echini. The sequence goes on from NZ_CANMKV010000008.1 coordinate 17,645, forward strand.
CCAGTAAGGCCGTGATATTTGCTGTCTAGGCTGAGCTGGGTGCCGTGTTGGCGGGCCAGCTCGACAACAAAGTCGGCACCGGCGTTGTGCCGCGTCCGGTCGTACTCCGGCCCGGGGTTTCCCAGGCCGACGATCAACTGAATCGGGGTATCCGGTGCCGCAGCCAAGGCGATTACTCTTCGCCTTCGCCAGCTTCGGCTTCAGCTTCCACGGCGCCGCGAGGCTTGTGGATAGAAGCTACAACCAGGTTGTGGTCTTCACCGTGGCTCAGGTCCGCAGATTCAACACCTTCCGGCAGTTTCAGGTCGGAGATGTGCAGGATCGCGTCCAATTCCAGGTCGGCCAGGTCCACTTCGATGAACTCGGGCAGCTTGCCGGCAGGAGCGTTAACTTCCAGCTCGGTCAGGGTGTGGGAAACGATGCCGCCGGCCTTAACGCCTTTGCAGTTTTCTTCGTTGAGGAAGTGCAGCGGCACTTTCACGTGGACCTTGGTGGTGGCGGATACACGCTGGAAATCGATGTGCAGCAGCTGTTGCTTGGCGGGGTGACGCTGTAGGTCGCGCAGGATCACTTTCTCTTCTTTGCCGTCAACATCGACAGTCAGCATGGAGGAGAAGAAAGCTTCGTTTTCCAGGGTTTTGAACAGGTCTTTCTGCAGAACAGAGATAGAAGTTGGCTCTGCTTCACCACCGTAGATGATGCCGGGTACACGGCCTTCCAGGCGACGCAGGCGGCGGCTCGCACCTTTCCCTTCATCGCTGCGGGCAATGGCGTTCAGTTTGATATCAGACATAGGTTAAACCTCGGGTTGTCTGTCCAGAGAGACCTGCGACCGGACCGCTCTGGCGTTTCAGTAAATTGGGCTTTTGGCCCAAAAGTAATTGCCCGGCAGTACCGGGCGGGCGCGTATTCTACGGGAATCGGACCTAAACGCAAAGCGCCCCGGCGGAGCGGGGCACTTTTGATCGCTGCTAGAGAGCGCCTCCGGTGAGGCTCTAGCGGAACATTGCGGAGAGGGATTCCTCGTTGCTGATACGACGCATGGATTCGGCCAGCATCGCAGCTAGGGTTAGCTGGCGAATTTTCGGGGCTTTTTCCATTTTGTCGAGCAGCGGGATGGAGTCGGTGACGACCAGCTCATCCAGTACGGAGTTATTCAGGTTGCTGATCGCATTGCCCGACAGAACCGGGTGGGTACAGTAGGCCACTACTTTCTCGGCGCCGTGCTCTTTTAGGGCGTTGGCGGCGTTGCACAGGGTGCCGGCGGTGTCGACCATATCGTCTACCAGCAGGCAGGTGCGGCCGCTAACTTCACCGATGATGTTCATCACTTCGGCGACATTGGCCGCGGGGCGGCGTTTGTCAATGATGGCCAGGTCGCAGTCGAGGCTCTTGGCCACGGCACGGGCGCGCACAACACCACCGATATCCGGGGATACCACCACCATGTTCTGGTACTTCTGGCGCTCGATATCGTCGAGCAGTACGGAAGAGCCGTAAACGTTATCCACAGGCACGTCGAAGAAGCCCTGGATCTGCTCCGCGTGCAGGTCGACGGTCAGTACGCGGTCGATACCCACGCTTACCATCATGTCGGCCACCACCTTCGCGGAGATCGGCACGCGCTGGGATCTTACTCGACGGTCCTGGCGGGCGTAGCCAAAGTAGGGTACCACTGCGGTAACGCGGCCGGCGGAGGCGCGGCGCAGGGCATCTACCAATAGAATTAGCTCCATCAGGTTGCGGTTGGTGGGCTGGCAGGTGGATTGCACGACGAACACGTCGCGGCCGCGTACGTTATCGGTAATTTCAACTGCAATCTCGCCGTCGGAGAAGCGTTTGACCGTGGCTTCGCCCATGGGGATCGCCATATGGTCGACAACCTTCTGCGCCAGTTCCGGGTTTGCGTTGCCGGTAAAGACCATTAAGTCAGCCACTGCGAGTTCCTTTAATTCTGTCTTGAAGTGATTTGAAGTGTAGATGCCGGCAATATTTGCTAGCAGTTAGGATGCGATAGCACCACTTTTATAGTGGGGGACAAAGTGGGTGGCGAAGCGTAAAAATACGCAGGCCGTCCCAGGTCACCCAGGTGGTGGTTACTTTGGCGTTCGCAGAGCCTCCGGGTCGCCGACAAGCGCTTGTAAGCTAGACTGCCTTCGACATTGTTTTTGTGGATTCGGGGATAGGCTTTTTGCAGCCCGTTACGAATGGCCATGGCCGGCTGGGTCAGTGTCGACTGAAACATGTCGGAACCGGTTTTTTTGCTGGTGCCACTGCGTAAAAAGAAAATGGCTGGGGCGGAAGGATTCGAACCTTCGCATGACGGGATCAAAACCCGCTGCCTTACCGCTTGGCTACGCCCCAGTATCTTTCCTCAATCGCTTGAGGTTAATTTCGCGAGCTGCCGATGTACGGGTGAAACCTGCACGCCGGCTGCAATAAAACCCTGCCATTTTCGCGGTAGTCTGGCAAGTGCCGATCGGGCCGCTTGCGCACTCGGGAAGGCTGTAAAAACGCAACTTCCTGTGCCGGTGAGGTGTGCTGGAGCAAACTGCTGCAGCCACTCTCTGGCATCGCGAACTTCAGGGTAGAGACTCTCAACTAATGCCTGGCAGTCATTACCAGAAAATGTTTCCAGTCTATCGCTGCCGAGTGGCTTTTCAGTGGGGTGCCCCTCGCGAAGGGCCGCTAATGTAATTGCGACGGAATCTCTTGTCAAACGTGAATCGGAAAAAATTTTTGCCGTGCTCACTTGGCAGTCTGGGGCCACCACTAAATAGTGACGATTTTCGATGCTCAGCGGTGTGAGTTCTTCGCCCACGCCCTCCGCCCAGGCGGTGCGCCCGCGTACAAAAACCGGAATGTCCGCTCCAAGCCCTCTGCCCAATTCTGCGAGGGTTTCGATGGGCAAGTTACATTGCCACAGGTGGTTGAGGCCCAGCAGTGTTGTGGCCGCATCACTGCTGCCACCGCCGATACCGCCCCCGTGTGGTAGTTTTTTACTCAAGCGAATATGTACACCGGGAAGACTGCCGGCTTGCCACTGGATACTTTGTCGCAGCCGTTGCGCGGCGCGATAGACCAGATTGTCTTCCTCGGGTATATCCAGCGCACCGGCCTCCACGCTGATAATGCCATCGCTGCGCGGCGAGAAATCTAAGCTGTCACCGTAGTCGAGTATTTGGAAGAGGGTTTGCAGCTCGTGGTAGCCGTCAGGGCGACGGCCGAGAATGCGCAGGATCAGATTGAGTTTTGCGGGGGCGGGTAACGTCAGCATGCAGGGGGGCCGGGCCGATTAATTCAAGTGGGCCTATCATACCTGCACGCTGGCGCTTGGGCATTTAAAAACCCCACTCCTTAATGACCAGGGTTACCTGTACCGGGCCGGCGGCAGCATTAGTTTGTGCTTTTATACGGGTCGGTAGGAGGTAGGGGCCGTTTTGGCGATAGTTGCTGAAATACAAAGACCAACCTGACTGCTGCAAACTCTGCAGTTCGCCGTGGCCATTGTGTTTTTCTGCCCCCCTGGGACCGGGTGCTGGGAGCCCGCGAACCCAGTAGAACATTTCTTTGGCGGGCAGAGGCCAACCCAACGTCTGTTGGGTGAGTTGGGCGGCGTCGCGGGCAACCACCGGTGGCTCGTTACCGCGCACCAGGCTGACGCCGCCAGCAGAACCTGAAATTACCGTGGTGCCGGCACCTAGGGGGCCACTTAGATGGATACGAAAATTTTGTGCGCCGCTCTGTTGCCAGGTCAGGTTAGCGCTGCCGTTATCCGCCGGTGAGCGCACCCCGAGTTTGCCTTTGATAGTCCAATGCTTGAGCTGGGCTACCGAGGTGGGAGCGCCGGTTTCCGAGGGCGCCTCCGCTGCGCGCGGCTCTTTGGTTTTCTGGCCGGCACAGGCGGAGACCAATACGGCCAGGGCTGTCACCAGTAAAAAGTAAAGCTTGCGGGTAGCGGCGTTAGTTTTCGGATGCATGTTGTTCCAGTGTTTCTTTGATTTGCAGTCGTTTCATCGCGGCTGGAATAATCTTGCTCTTAGGGTTGGCGGTCAAGCCATCGTTCCAGACTTTGAGCGCGGCTTCGCGCTCCCCTTGAACCCAGAGCACCTCCCCTAAGTGGGCGGCAATTTCGTGATCCGGCAGCTTTTCTAAGGCCTGGCGTAAGTATTTTTCCGCAACGCGGTAATTCCCCAAGCGGTACTGTACCCAACCCATGCTGTCGATAATAGCCGGGTCCTCAGGCTCCAGCTCCAGTGCCCGGCTGATCAGCTGCAGGGCCTCTTCCCGGCGGGTCTCATCGTCGATCAGCTTGTAACCCAGGGCATTCATCACCGTGGCGTTATCCGGGTCGCGCTCCAACAGTGTGCGCAGGTCTGTTTCAAAAGCGGCCGCATTGCCGAGTTGGTCGTTGAGGAGGGCGCGGGTATAAATCAGGCGGCCACTGTCGCTCAGAGCGGTGAGAGCACGATCCGTCAATTGCAGGGCCATTTGTGGTTCGCCACTTTTGCGCAGCAATTCGACCTCCATCAGGAAAAAATGTTCTGCCTGCCCGGGGTGTCGCTCGCGCAGTCTGGCAAACCACGCTTGGTTTTCACGATGTTTGCCACTGGCTGCAAGCAGTTTGGTGCCTTTGGTGATGGCTTCCACATAATCGTTGCCGGGCTTTACCTGCTGAAAATGTGCCGCGGCGGTTTCGGTTTTATCCTGCTTCTGGGCGAGGCCGCCGAGATAAAAGTGTGCCGCCGATTCGTGCTGTTCCAACTCCAGGAGGCGGTTAAGCAGTGGCTTGGCCGCATCGATCTGGTTGGTTTCATAGTGGATCAAGGCGAGGGACAAGATCAGGTTGCCATCATTGGGACGCTGTTTGACTAATTCGGCAAATTGCTGGCGGGCCAGAGTGAGATCCTCGCGAATGAGCAGGCGCGCGTACTGCAGGCGCAGCCGGGTTTCCTCTGGATGAATTCGGACCATTTTCTCCAGCAATTCGATGGCTTCATCGCGCCTGTCGAGATCGACCAGCAGATGGCTTTGCAGTAGCGGTGCATCGAGTTGGTCGGGGTGCTGTTGCTGGATTCGGCGCACCAGGGAGAGCGCGCGCCTGGATTGTTTGGCGTTGCGCAGGACCATGGCGTAGGCCATGGATGCCTCGTCGCTTTGGGGGTATGTCTCAGCTAACCGGGCGAACTCCGCACGGATTTCCTCGTTGAGTTGCTCCTGGCCGATGGCGGTGGCGGCGATGGATTGCATCGGGGCCTTGCCGCCGAGCGAGAGGGCTTTCTCCGCGTGCACCAGAGCTTCTGAAAGTTTTCCCGCGAGGGTCAGCTCGGCGGTGAGAGCCAGTTGGGCATCGGCGTTGTCTGGTTCCAGCTCAGTCCACAGCTGCGCCGAGCGCAGCGCGGCGTGGCGGACGTTAAGAAAGCGCGCAATACGGGTTGCGCGCGCCGCAACGCCCGCGTCCTGAGTGACTTCAGCCTGGTGATAGTAGTTGGCCAAAGCTACGTCGTACTGTTCGCGAATACCGGCGACTTCGGCAACCAGCAGTGTGTAGAACGTTTCGATGGGGAAGCTGCGGGCCTCACGCTCTTCCGCTTCGGGTGCTGTTTTCTGCGCGCTGGGTTGCTGCTGCGCCTGCGCCTCGGGGGAGGTATCCCCGTTGGTTACACGATGAGACGCGACCTGGGTACAGGCACTCAGAAATGAGGCGCTGAGCAAGCAGAGCACACAGAGCAGTGCGGGTGTTGCGTATCGGGAGTCTGGGTAGCGGGGTGGGAGCATAGATCGTATCCATACATTGCTGCTGCGGGAAGCGGTGTAAGAGTGGCGTGTTTTAAACGATTATCGCCATATAATTCTAGCCGTGATTCTGCTTTTGGAGCGTGGGCCCTGGGCCGGCGGCTCAAATCAGCGCACAATTAAACCGCCTCACCAGCTTGCAAGCTAAGCGGCGGCCCGTGAAAATGCGCCCCCAATGCGGATGCCGCGCCTCTAGATTTAGCCGACGGAACTCTATGCCAATTGTTACCCTGGGGATCAACCACGACAGTGCGCCTATTGAGGTGCGCGAGCGGGTCGCTTTTGCGCCCGAGGTGATGCCCGGTGCCCTGGGGGATGCGCGCAAGGCGCTCGAATGCCGGGAACTCGCCATTCTCTCTACCTGTAACCGCACCGAGATCTATGCCAATGCGGAAGCGGAGCCGCTGCTGCAGTGGCTCGCGCACTACCACCAGGTTCCGCTGGATCAGCTCAGAGGTTGCAGCTATATCCTCAGCGAAGAGGAGGCAGTGCGCCATATGATGCATGTGGCCTGCGGCCTTGACTCGCTGGTTCTGGGCGAGCCGCAGATTCTCGGCCAAATTAAGTCGGCCTACGCAGTGGCACGGGAATGTGGCAGTGTGGGGAGCGAATTGCACCGGGTCTTCCAGCGGGTGTTTACCGTGGCGAAAAAGGTGCGCACCGAGACGGCGATTGGTGAAAATCCGGTATCCGTCGCTTATGCGGCAGTATCTCTAGCCTCGCGGATTTTTACCGACCTGAAGCAGCAAACGGCGCTGCTGATCGGTGCCGGTGAGACGGTGGAGTTGGTGGCGCGCCACTTATTGGACCAGGGTATTAAGCAGCTGATCGTGGCCAACCGCACTCTGAGTCGTGCGCAATTACTGGCGCAGAATTTCGGTGCCGAAGCGATTTTGTTGGCGGATATTCCCGAACACTTGGCCCGCGCCGATATTGTGATCAGCTCCACCGCCAGTCAGCTGCCAATCCTGGGCAAGGGCGCGGTGGAATCCGCCCTGCGCAAGCGCCGCCACAGCCCTATGTTTATGGTGGATATCGCCGTGCCGCGGGATATCGAAACCGAAGTCGGCGAGCTCGATGACGTCTACCTCTACAGCGTGGATGACCTGCGCGGTGTGATCGACGAAGGCATGCGCTCCCGCGAGCGGGCCGCGGAGGCCGCCAGGGAAATTGTGGATAGTGCCGCGGCGGAATTTACCAAAGAGAGCCGCGCCCTCGGTGCGGTGGATACCATCCGCAGTTACCGTCAACGCGCTCAACAAATCAGTGGTGCCGAGTTAGAGCGGGTGCTGCTGCAGCTGGATAAAGGTGAAGACCCCAGACGCCTGATGGAACAACTGACCCGCGCCCTCACTAACAAATTGATTCATGCGCCCACCATCAGCCTCAAAAAGGCCACTGCGGAGGGCGATCTGGAGCGACTGCGCATCGCCCGCGAAGTGGTGGGGTTAGACGATCCCGCCGATACCGAATTAGAGAAAAAACACAAATGAAAGAATCCCTACTGAACAAGCTGGATAATCTGCAGGAACGCCACGAAGAGGTATCAGCCCTGCTCGGCGACGCCAGTGTAATTTCCGATCAAGATCAGTTTCGCGAACTGTCGCGGGAGTACTCGGAACTGGAAGAAGTGGTCAAGTGCTACGGCCGCTTCAAGCAGTTGCAGGAGGACATGAGCGCGGCGCGGGAAATGCTAGGTGAGAGCGATCCGGAAATGCGTGAAATGGCGCAGGAAGAGCTGCGCGAAGCGGAGGCCCAGGTGGAGCCTTTAGAGCGTGAATTACAGGCGCTGTTATTGCCCCGCGATCCCAATGACCGCAAGAATGTCTTCCTGGAAGTTCGCGCCGGCACCGGCGGTGACGAGGCGGCAATTTTCTCTGGCGACCTGTTTCGCATGTATTCTCGCTATGCCGAAAAGCAGGGCTGGCGCATTGAAATTGTCAGCGAAAACGCCGGTGAACACGGCGGTTATAAAGAGATCATCAGCCGTGTGGCCGGCGAGGATGTCTATGCCAGGTTGAAATTTGAATCCGGTGCGCACCGCGTGCAGCGGGTGCCGGAAACCGAGTCCCAAGGGCGTATCCACACCTCCGCCTGCACCGTAGCGGTGATGCCGGAGCCGGATGAGCGCGATGCCATCGAGATCAGTAAGGCCGACCTGCGTGTGGATACCTACCGCGCCTCTGGCGCCGGTGGTCAGCACGTCAACAAAACCGATTCAGCGGTGCGCTTAACCCATATCCCGACGGGTATTGTGGTGGAGTGTCAGGACGAGCGCTCTCAGCATAAAAATAAAGCCAAGGCCATGGCCCTGCTGCAAGCCAAGCTCAATAACGCACAGGAAACCGCAGCGGCCCAGGAAATTTCCGATGCCCGTCGCAGCCTGGTAGGTAGTGGTGACCGCTCAGAGCGCATTCGCACGTATAACTTCCCGCAGGGACGGGTGACCGACCACCGCATCGGCCTGACGCTGTACAAGCTGGATGAGGTGATGCAGGGCGGCTTGGAAGAGGTCATCGAGCCATTGCGCACCGAGCACCAGGCGGACCAACTGGCAGCGATGGGACAGTAATTGTGAATCCATGCGTCGCAACCGGGAGCGCTGTGAGAGGGTGCTTGTCCCGATGAGCAGTGTTAAGAACAATGTCGCCCGCAATGTGGAACTCACTGGCAGTGAATCGGCGCGTCTGGATACCGAAGTGCTGCTCGGTCATATCCTCGGCCGCGAGCGCACCTGGCTCTACACCTGGCCGGAGTACGAGCTCTCTGCGGCCGAGCAGGAAGCGTTTGATGCCCTGTTGATGCGGCGCAAAAATGGTGAGCCGGTGGCGCATCTGACCGGCGAGCGGGAGTTCTGGTCGCTCAGTTTAAAAGTGGCCCCCTCCACATTGATACCCCGTCCCGATACGGAGTTGCTGGTGGAAACGGCCCTGGCGCTCTGTCCGCAAAGGGCGCTGCGCGCCCTCGACCTGGGTACTGGCACCGGTGCCATTGCCCTGGCGTTGGCCTCGGAGCAGCCGGGCTGGCAGATTGTCGCCGTGGAAAAATCCCCCGCGGCTCTGGCGCTGGCGGAGGAAAACCGCCTGCACCTGGGCTTTGCCAATGTGCAGGTTCTCGCAAGCGACTGGTTTTCGCAGTTGCCGTCTCAGCGCTTTTCACTGATCGTCAGTAATCCCCCTTATATCGATGCGGCCGACCCGCATCTGGCTCAGGGCGATGTGCGCTTTGAGCCCCGCTCCGCGCTGGTGGCACAGCGTCAGGGGTTGGCGGATATCACAAAGATCGCCCTAGAAGCGGGTGAGTTTCTGGAGGAGGGGGGCTGGTTACTGGTGGAGCACGGTTGGCAACAGGCCGAGTCTGTGCGCGAAATTTTTAATGCCGCCGGTTACCGTGCGGTGGAGAGTCGCAGAGACTACTCCGGCTGGGAGAGAATTACCTTGGGGCGCAAACAATCGGTTTAGCGGCCGAGTATTCCGAGGGTTGAAAGGGAGGGAATCTATGCACGATCACGTTCACCACCGCAATGGCAACGGTGCCTTGCGTCCGCTGCTGATTGCTCTGATTCTGACGCTGGGGTTCTCCTTTGTGGAGGCTATCGGCGGTTGGTTGTCTGGCTCCCTGGCACTGCTCAGTGATGCCGGCCATATGCTCACGGATTCTTTCGCCCTGGCACTCGGGGCTGTTGCCGCGGTGCTGGCCAAAAAGCCGGCGGACCGGGAGTTGTCTTTTGGTTGGGGGCGCGCCGAAGTATTGGCGGCGGTCACTAATGGCCTGATCATGTTGTTGATCGTGGTGGGTATAGCCATTGCCGCAATCGACCGTCTGCGCAATCCCCAGCCGGTTCACGGCAGCACGGTGATGCTGATCGCTTTTATCGGGTTGCTGATCAATATTATTGCAGCTTGGGTACTCTATCGGGGCGAGCGCACGCTCAATATACGCGGTGCGCTTTTGCACGTGATGGGAGATATGTTGGGCTCGGTGGCGGCGCTAATATCTGGCGCGGTGATTTATTTTACCGGCTGGGTGCCCATCGACCCACTGTTGTCGCTGCTGATCTGCCTGTTGATACTGTTCTCTTGCGTGCGCCTATTACGCGATGCGGTGGATGTATTGATGGAGCGGGTGCCGCGGGAGTTGAGCCTGCCGGTGGTGGGGGAGACGTTGGCGGGCGTGATTGGTGTGCGCTCGGTGCACGATCTGCATATCTGGCGCCTGGACTCCAGCACCATCTCTCTGTCGGCGCATATTGTTGTGGATGATCTGTCAGCCTGGCCGGCAGTGTTGGAGCGCTTGCGGGAAACCCTGATCAAGCGCTTCGATATCGAACATATCACCCTGCAGCCTGAGCCCATTGAGCAGCCTAGCCCCAGGATTATCGATAAGGTGACTAGCCCGCAATAGAGGATTAGTCCTCGTCGCCCTCCAAGTCGGCGGTATTATCGCTGGATTTGGCAGCCGATTTACTCGCCTGGGACTGGGGCTTTTGCGCTGGAGTATCCTCGGCGACCACCTCCTCAGGTTGGCTGATTTGCTCCTGCGGGGCCTGAATGCCGATATGGTAGGCGGCGAAACCCGGTTGTACCACCTGGTCTAGGGCCATACCGAGGATGCGCCCGTTGTGTTCCGAGCGAATTTCCGTGCGCACATTGGTAATCGGATTGGTCACGGTGCCCAGCAGAGCCCCCTTGCTGACAAATTCACCGAGTTGCACCTCGCTGAAGATGATGCCGCCGGTGGAGGCCCGCTGCCAGGTGGAGTTGTAGTACACCGGCTCCGGGTCACCCCACAGACGAAATTTGCTCACCATACCGAGCTGGTTCAGCAGGGTGCGAATCCCTTTTACACTGTGGCTGACTGAACGTTCGTCCAGCACCATAGGAGCGCCCGCCTCCAAGGTTACTGTGGGAATGCCCGCCTCCGCGGCGGCGCGTCGCAGTGTGCCCTTGGCCCCGGCGCTGTGCAGAACCACCGTGGAGCCGAAGCCTTTGGTCATTTTTACAATCCGCGGGTTACTCAGGTCGCCGCGCAGCTGTGGCAGGTTGGTGCGGTAAAAAGAGCCGGTGTGCAGATCCACCACGGCATTGCAGTGGCTGATCACCTCATGGAAAAAAGAGTTGGCAATCCGCGAGGCGGAAGAGCCGTTGGGGTCTCCGGGAAAGTGTCGGTTCAGGTCGCGGCGGTCGGTAAGGTAGCGGGAACTGCGATGGAAACCTTGAAGGTTGACGATGGGTACGCCGATCACGGCGCCGCTGAGCTGCTCTGCATCGAGATCGTACATCACCCTGCGCACGGTCTCCACGCCGTTCAATTCATCCCCGTGCACGGCGGCGGTCAGGCAGAGCACAGGCCCCGGCTTGGCGCCGTTGACGACTAATACCGCGGTGGGGCTGTAGACCCCCTCGAAGTGCTGGCGGGGAGACCAGGCCAAACGGGTGGAGGTCGCGGGGGCTACTTCGGCGCCGAGCAGACGTAGAGGCTTGGCTTTCTCCATCTCCAGAGAAACAGTGCCTGCCGCAGGGGGCTTTGGCTGAATTGGCGAATTGACCGCGGGTTTGGATGGCGCCTCTTTGCTTGAAGGCTCTAGCTCGCCGATGGGTTGGTCCAGCTGCAGGTTTTCCGCCCGGGGCAGGGGGGGCTCTTGGGTGTTGGCCGGGGTGTTCTGCTGTTTATCTGCGGCGTCGGTGGGCGGGCCGAGCTCGGTGATTACCGGGTGGTCGAGTTTTAAATTTTCCGCCTTGGCAACTGCCGACGTTTGCTCCTCTTCCTGTGCCTTCTCCTGGGCTATATCTCGGGTTTTTTCCCGCACCTCGCCGGTATTATTTAAGGCCCAGGCCTGGGAAGCGGTCAAAAGTAGGGCGAGGCTCAGCAAGCGGCGATGCCTGCTGGGGGAAAGGCGCGGGATCATTCGGTAACTCCGGTTAACTACTGGTGCGGGCGCTGCCGGTTATTGTTGTTGCCCGGCACGCTTGGGGACTTGGAGCGCCAGTATAGTCAAAGCGTTCCCTGAGAATGTGATCCAGATCGCCCCCAGGTTTTGGCAATGGCCTTGCGGCTGGTGCGGCGCAGGCGCAGAGCCAGCAAGATAGAGGCGGTTCCCAGGCCGATACAGACGCCGGTCCAATAGCCGTAGACCCCCCAGAAATTTTCCCCCAGCCAATAGGCGCTGGTGAGCCCTACCAGCCAGTAGGAAAACAACTGTATATACATAGGGACGCGGGTGTCCTTGTAGCCCCGAAGTGCGCCCCAGGCCATTGCCTGGGCGGCGTCCACCAGCTGATAGGCGGCGCAGAGCAACAGCAGGTTAGAGGCCACAGCGATGATCTCTGTATTGTTGGTGTAGGCCTGGACAAATACGTGACGGAAGGTGATCAACAAAACACCGGTGCCGAGAGCGTAAACTACCCCTCCACCAATGCCCACCTTGCCGGCGAATAGCGCCCTTTTGGGGCGGCCCTGGCCGAGCAGATGTGCCGTGCGGATACTCAGGGCCTGGGCCAGGGCCAGGGCCACCAGATAAAAAATAGAGCCGATACTCATGCCGATCTGGTGCGCTGCCACAATTGCAGCGCCATAGGGTGCAAGCAAGATCGTCAGGCTGGCAAAAAAGGTGACCTCGCTGCCGGCGCCGACACAGACAGGTAGCCCCACTGCCAGCAGATGTTTAAGGGTGGGCCAGTCGGGCTTGGAGAGCTTCCATTTGAGTTTGAGGTGGTGGTAAACCGGATCTGTAGCAGCATGCCAGAACAGGGCTACAGCGATAAGACTGCTGACCGCAGCGGTAGCCCAGCCGCAGCCGGCCCCTCCCATAGCGGGTATGGGGCCAGCACCAAAGACAAAAAGAATGTCGAGGGGGATATTGAGTAGGGCGGCAGCCAAGTAGATACGCATCACTGGTCGAACTTGGCCCATTCCCTCGCAATACCCGCGCAGTGCGGTGCCCAGGGCGAAGGGTAGGGTGCCTACGGTGAGCGCCAGGATGTACCCCTGCAGAACCTGCCGAACAGGCTCCTCGGTATCGATCCACTGGCTCCATAGCGGAACGGCGAGCAGGGCGAGAAGTACTAGTAGGCCGCCCACCAATCCAATCCACAAGGCTTGGTGTAATTGGGCCGCACAACCCTCCTCGTTGCGTCCGCCACGCAGGTGGGCCACTACCGGAGACACCGCGGCGAGCAGGCCGATTAAAGTGACGGCGCACACCGCCCAGATGCTGGAGCCCAATGCCAAACCGGCCAGATCTACCTCTCCCGCATTGCCGGCGACAATGGTATCCACAACCCCCATGCTCACAACCGCTAGATTGCTGACCACCAGAGGGCCGCCCAGTTTAGTCAGATGGGAGAGTTCGGTGGAGATGGCGCGTCGGTAAATCTTGAGCAAGGGAAAAACCAGGTTTGTTCAGGCTGTGCCTGTCGATGATTGTGGTATATCAGCCAATTTCAGCCAAAAACTGGGCTTTAAAAGTTGGTGAAGCGATGGTTGGTTAAAGGGTCTTCCAAGCAGAGCGGGAGGCTGGATGGGAATGTACAGCACGGATATCCCGTTGCCAAAAAGGCAGGATATTCTACGTTTAAATCGTTTTTTCGCCCAGCGGCTACAGGGGGATTTCCTGTAATAATTTCGCAACTATATGCGGGGTAAGAAAGATACAGCCATGGCTTGCGGCAATTTCCCGGTAGTGCCATCCCGGAATCTTTTGTGCGCGCTCTCCACTGGTATTCGCCGGGGGATAATAGGGATTGGCACAGCGGATAAAAGTGCAGGCTGGCCCCTGTTCCGGTGCCCGCCGCAATTGAATCGGATCGAGATAAGTTTTCACCGGGTGCGGGGTCATGTGTCTGCGCAACCAGTTTAGGGTTTCCTGGTTACTGATTCCCAGTTGAGCCGGGTCTGTCGGTAAAAAGCAGCGGGTGCCGTTAATTTCTTTTGCCGCGGCCAGGCGTTTTGTTCGGATATTCTCTGGTAGCTGTTCGGCAAAAGCGTGGCCCGGACTGGGGATGGCCCCATCCAGATAAACGAGATGGCGAATGCGCTTGGGGAGGGCGTCGGCAGTACCGGCGGCCGCCATACCGCCAAAGCTGTGGCCCACCAAAATGACCCGATCTAATTCCTCGAATTCAATGACGTTCATCAGGTCTTGGATAAAGGTGTCTATGCCTACAGAGGGGGAGAGTAAATGATGTCGCTCCCCGAGGCCTGTCTGAGTGGGGGTGAATACACGGTGCCCTCTGGCAGACAGTAACCTGGCCACAGGTGCCCAGCACCAGCCCCCGAGGAATAAACCATGCACCAGCAAATAGGTATTCAACACCGCCTAGCTCGTTCCAGTATCCGGAGAGATAAGAATCGGAGAAACAAGCTTAGCTTGGGCCTGTGTAACAGATGCCTTGATCGCTCGACTAAAGTGAACAAATACACCAAATAGAGAGCGGAAAGGATAAATTTCCTATGAATACCCTGGGTCGTTGGTATGGCTGCTTTGTGCACTTTGTACAAAAAATTGACTGGCTGGGGCCTTTGGCTCTGCGTATTTATCTGGCGCCAATTTTTATTTTGGCTGGCCTTAATAAAATGGGGGATATTGACAGTGTGGCCGCCTGGTTTGGCAACCCCGACTGGGGGCTGGGGCTGCCAGCACCGTTGTTTATGGCCTGGGCGGCCGCGTTAACAGAGTTTCTCGGCGGTATTGCCATCCTTTTCGGTTTCGCTACCCGATTGGTGGCCATTCCCCTGATGTTTGTAATGGCTGTGGCGGCGGCCACCGCCCATTGGGAGAATGGCTGGTCAGCCCTGCCGGATAAAACCCTGGTGGCTCCCTGGGAGTGGCGCGAGGATCTGATTGATCAGGCGCTGACTCGCAAGGAAAAGGCCATTGAGCTGCTTAAAGAACACGGTGACTATGAATGGTTGTCTGAAACAGGCGGATTCACCGTAGTGAAGAACGGCATAGAGTTTTCTGCAACCTACTTCATTATGCTGTTGGCGCTGCTGTGCAGCGGAGCGGGACGCTTCTTTAGCGTTGATTATTGGCTCTGCCGCCACTGTAGTGGGCGAGAATCCACATAGAGTGGTAGTATACTCGTCGATTATTTGAACATTTGAGCGAGTATTTCACTTGATAGGAAAGTTGTTCCGCCGTGCCTCCTCCTCCGAGGACAAGGATCCCCGCCAGGGAGACGAGCGCTCCCAGCAGCGCAAGAGTGGCCAAGGTCCCGCTAACAGGTCTCAAAAGGGCCAAAAAGCCGAGGGAAAATCTGGCCAGGGTGAGGGGAATTCACGCCGGAGCGGCGGCAAAGGCCCCCATAGGGGCCGCCAGCGCAACCGCACGCCTAAAGTGGAAGCGGCGGTAACGCCCTGGGCCCTGGAAGATTTCCAGGTTCCTGTAGAGGAGGGAAAGGTTCGATTCCATGACCTGGACCTGCCCGAGGAATTGATGCGCGGCATCCATGACTTGGGTTTCCAATACTGCTCGCCAATTCAAGGGCGTTCACTGCCCCACACGCTGAACGGCCACGATCTGGTGGGCAAGGCCCAAACCGGCACCGGTAAGACAGCGGCGTTCCTGGTTACTGTTATCGACGACTTACTGCGCAACCCCTTTGACGGCGAGCGCTACGCCGGTGAAGCCCGCTCCCTGATTATCGCTCCAACTCGCGAACTGGTAATGCAGATCGCCGATGATGCCAAGGCCCTGTGTAAATATACCGATCTGGAAATTCATACCCTGGTGGGGGGAATGGATTACGAAAAGCAGCAGCGCAATCTCAATGAACGCCTGGTGGATATTCTGGTGGCCACGCCGGGACGCCTATTGGACTTTGTCGGCAACCGCGATTGCTTCCTCGATCAGATAGAAGTGTTAGTGATCGATGAGGCCGATCGCATGTTGGACATGGGCTTTATTCCCCAGGTTCGCCGCATCGTACGCCAAACTCCCCGCAAGACACATCGCCAGACCATGTTTTTCTCGGCTACTTTCACCCCAGAAGTCGATAATCTGGTGGAACAGTGGACCGAAGAGCCTGTGGTTGTGGAGATCGAGCCGGAGCGAGTGGCCACCGATAGTGTGGAACAGCATGTCTACCTGGCTGCCAGCGAGGAGAAGTACACACTGCTGTATAACATTTTGCGGCGGGATGAAGTAGACAGCCTGATTGTCTTTGCCAACCGCCGCGACCAGTGCCGCCGTCTGCATGAACATCTGCTCGCCCACGGTATCTCTGCCGGCCTGCTGTCGGGTGAGGTGGCACAGAACAAGCGGGTGCGTACTCTCGATGATTTTAAGTCGGGTAAAACCAAGGTATTGGTAGCCACAGATGTTGCCGGCCGTGGTATCCATATCGACGGTATCAGTCATGTGGTGAACTTCACCCTGCCGGAAGAGCCCGAGGACTATGTACACCGTATCGGCCGCACGGGCCGTGCCGGTAAGACCGGTACCTCTATCAGCTTTGCCTGTGAAGATGATGCCATGCGATTGGAACCGATCGAGCAGTTGCTGGGGCAGAAGCTGAAGTGTGAAGTTCCCCCCGAGGCGCTTTTGCAGGAGCCGCCCAAAGTTGATGTCCGCCACAGTGGCGGTGACAGAAATCAGCGCGGAGGCCGCAGTGGTCATAACCGCAGTGGAGGCCGTGGGCGTTCACGTTACTGATCTAATCATTGCCGGTAGGCCGCAAGGGCCTATCGGCTTTCCACGCTACAAAAAATAAAATTCGGCATTAACTGATCGGTATCTGCGATAACTGGCACGGTTACCAAGGTGTGCTGGTGTTACTTAGGCCTGTGTCGGCGATACGTCCTTGTATCTTATTTGCTGCTAAAACACGCTTATTGCCCTATCTGCCCTATCTGCCCTATCTGCCCTATCGCAACCCTTGTGGAGCGGGTTTAGGGCTGTGGCTCGAGAAGATCTTGATAAGCCTCGACGGTTTGCCTGATCATGCTTTCCATGGAAAGGTGCTTTGTGGCCCATGCGTATGTGTCTGAAAAATCCTGGTTCCACTGTTCCAAATTTGCTGTTGCCTGGGAAAGCTTCTCGTGCATGATTTTTTCATTCCCGATGGGCACCAGGGCAAACTTGGGCAGGACATCCAGGGGGCCAAACACCTCAGTGGCTATCACAGGTTTTCGATCTATTAGAGCCTCGGCTAAAACGTAACTAAAACCTTCGGAATGTGAGGAGATGGCCACCATGTCTACCGAAGGGATTAATCGGGAGGCATTGTGGATGGGGCCACATAAATGAGTGTTAGTTACATTGAGTTCTTTAAGTAAGTTATCCAGGTCTTTGCGTAATGGGCCATCTCCTACAATAAGCAGGTTGGCGTCCACCCCTTGCCACGCACGGATAAGCAGGTCAAATCCTTTGCCTTTAACCAGGCGTCCAATAGCTAGGCAGATGGGCTTATCGCGAGAGAGGCCGTAGTCTGAGAGGAGCTGGTTGCGGTGATCTGTTGGATCGCCGGTTGGGGTTATCCCCAAGTGAATAATACGCTGATTGGGATTTTTGATGTCTCTCAGCACACCGCTACTTATACCAATTACACTGTCGAGCTTTTCGTAACCTTTTCTATTTTTCTTTCTTTTTAGGTTCCAGTGAATGGTACCGATGGTTTTTATTTTTGAGAAAAGCTTAGCTTTTGCGGCAAAATTAACAGCAGAATTTCCGTGGGCGTGAATGATTTCTGGTTGTGCTTTCTTGATCGCCTGCAAAAATTTATACAGGTTCAGGGGGTTGTTGCTTGAACCTCTGGGTTCAAATTCAATATGTATAATGTTGCTATTGAATTCCGTTTTGAATTTTGCCGGGCAGATAACAACAATATCGTGTATCTGGCTGAGTGCGTTTGAAAGCTCTATGAAGTGCTTGGCAAGGCCGCCTGAGCTATTGGAGGCAAGTAATTGACAGATTCTCATAAACTCTACTTCCGTCAGGGCCCTCCAGAGTTACAGAAGGCTGAGCACTCTGCCTTCCTTCTCAAGTGGTAGCCCCAAAATATATTGAGTGGCTGCTTACCCTTAGAGCCACTACTGATCTTTGCTGGTATGTTCTCCGCAAAAGTCCCTTTTTCGCGGCTGGCTTAAGCATACGTGTACACTAATTATGTGGATTTGCTGAACTTGCCATTGCCCAGCATGGTTGTAACAGAAAATTTAGCTTTTGGTCGGATAGGAGTTAGTGGAGGCTGTTCCTGGGTCCCCCTCCCTGCGCAGCCGTTCTATCCACAGTGCGGTACCACCGGCGACTGCAGCGGGCATCACAAAGATATTTAAGATCGGCACCATCTTGGCGAGCATGACCGTTCCGCCAAAAGTGAGGCTAGTCAATTTGCGACGGCGCAGCACACTTTTTAATTCATCAAAAGGGCGCTGATGGTTGTCGATAGGGTAGTCTACGTACTGTATGGCCATGCACCAAGAACCCCATAAGGCAGCCAATACGGCGGGTATCACAATGGTCCAGCTGGTGAGGGTGGATATCACTAAAATGATTAAACCCCAGAAAATAAAATAACCGAGCTTGCGTAGCTCCCGGCCAAGGGTGCGCCATACCATCTGTAACATAGGTTCTGTCGGTGGGGCTTTACCGGTGAGTAATTCTTCGACTTTTTCGGCGAGGAGTCCGTTAAAAGGAGCGGCAATAATATTGGTGATCACACCAAAGAGATACCCGTAAGCAAGGAAGAACAAAAACAGTACCAAGATCGCAATAATCCAGGCGAGCCAGCGAAATATACTGGCAGTCCATGCGGCGCCTTTGGCCATGATGGCCTCCCACCAGGACATGTTTGCGGTGTCCACCGGGGTGTGTGACAACAGGCTGGTAATATAGTCACTGAGACCACCCAGTTGTGAAATCATGAGGCCACTGATCGCGATAAACAGCACTAAATTAATCAGTAGGGGAACCAAAATAAAAGGGCGCAGCTCGCGCCGGGTTAACAAGCGGGCACCGCGCACCAGCGCGTCGATACCGTGGGTTGGGTTTGAAGTCATAGCATTACCTCACGCTGGTGCGCAGTCTCCACTCAGTGCTTGGCACCGGCGGCTTTCAGTATTTCGATGTATTCGCTGCTTTGGCGGTGTTCACCAATGCGCGTTAACAGGGTTTGCCCATCGGGGCCAGCACTATCCAAATCGAGTCCCTCGGCGAGGAACAGCTGCACAAAAGTGGCGAAACTCTCGGCTTTCATACTGCGATAGGCGCGCTCGAGAAGGTGGAAATCCCGATTGATATTTTTCGGGGCTTCTCCTTCCAGGAAACTGGCAATACGCTCTTCATCGAAAATTTCACCGAGAACTTTTTGTTTGTCTTTTTTCAGGCTCAAAATCTAATCCTTATTTCTATGCGTGCAGCCGGGCGGCGACCCAGCGCGGTGTTTATGTCAGTGTGGTTTAAAGTAGGGCATCCAGCTTTTCCTTGAGGACCTTATTGATCATCTGCGGGTTTGCCTGGCCTTTGGAGGCTTTCATAATTTGGCCGACAAAATAACCCATCATTTTAGGGCGTTTGGATTCATCGGCTTTTCGGTAGTTGTCTACCTGTGCGCTGCTTGCTGCAATTACCGCCTCTACCATCTGTTCAATAGCGCCGCTATCGGATACTTGCTTGAGACCACGCTTTTCAATGACTTCGTCGGCGCTGCCTTCACCATTGGCGATAGCTTCAAAAACCTGTTTGGCAATCTTGCTGGAGATGGTGTTGTCTTTGATGCGAATAATCAAGCCGGCTAGTTGTTGTGCGCTAACCGGAGATTCCTGGATGGAAATTTCTCTGCGATTGAGTAGCGCAGCCAGCTCACCGGCAATCCAGTTTGCGGCCAATTTGGGTTCGTGACAGGTTTTGCACACGGCCTCAAAGTAGTCAGCACTGGCGCGCTGTTGAGTGAGCTGGTCAGCATCGTAAGCAGATATGCCGTACTCCGACTGGAAACGCTCGGCTTTGGCATCTGGTAACTCCGGTAGCTCTTTACGCAGTTGTTCAATGTAATCCTCGCTGAGAACAACGGGTAATAAGTCGGGGCAGGGAAAGTAGCGATAGTCATTGGCCACTTCTTTACTGCGCATGGAGCGCGTTTCATTTTTATCCGCATCATAGAGGCGGGTTTCCTGCACAATGTGACCGCCATCTTCCAAAATGTCGATTTGGCGCTCGGCCTCGACTTTGATCGCGCGCTCAACAAAGCGGAAGGAGTTGATGTTTTTTAATTCGGTGCGTGTGCCCAGTTTTTCTTCGCCTTGTAAGCGCACGGAGACATTGGCATCACAGCGCAGAGAGCCCTGGGACATATCTCCGTCGGATATGCCCAGGTAGGTCACGATACTGTGAATTTTTTTCAGGTAAGCGACGGCTTCGGCAGCGCTGCGCATATCCGGCTCTGAGACAATCTCAATTAGCGGAGTTCCAGCGCGGTTCAAATCGATTCCAGACATGCCGTGAAAGTCTTCATGCAGGGACTTTCCCGCGTCTTCCTCTAGGTGGGCGTGATGCAGGCGGACCTTTTTACTGCTGCCGTCCTCCAGGTGGATTTCGACTACTCCAGGGCCGACGATGGGGCGTTCCAGCTGGGTGGTTTGGTAGCCCTTGGGCAGATCTGGATAAAAATAGTTCTTGCGCTCAAAAACCGAACGCCGGCCAATTTCCGCATTCATTGCGAGGCCAAACATGGCGGCAAAGCGAAAAGCTTCTTGATTGGGTACCGGTAGGGTACCGGGCATAGCCAGGTCCACGGCACAGGCCTGGGTATTCGGTGCTGCGCCGAAACGGGTGCTTGCACCGGAAAATAGTTTTGACTGGGTCGATAGCTGTACGTGAATTTCCAGCCCGATAACGATTTCCCATTCCACAATCGATCTCCTTACACGGCGCTGGCTTTGTGCCAGTCGGTAACCTGTTGGTATTGATGCGCAATATTGAGCATGCGTGCTTCATTCAGGTAGTTACCGGTAATCTGCAGCCCCACAGGCATATTGTTCACCAGTCCGCAGGGAATGGACATCCCCGGCAGCCCCGCCAGATTAGTGGCGATGGTATAGATATCCTCCAGGTACATAGCTACAGGGTCGGCGACTTTGGCGCCCAACTCGAAAGCGGGAGAGGGGGTGGTGGGCCCCATAATAACGTCGACCTGCTCAAAGGCCTGGACAAAATCCTGTTTGATCAGGCGACGCACTTGCTGCGCCTTGTTGTAATAGGCGTCGTAATACCCTGCGGATAGCGCATAGGTGCCCACAAGGATGCGACGTTGGACCTCTTCGCCGAATCCCTCACCGCGGGAGCGCCTATACAGGTCGCGTAAATCTTTGGGCACATTACAGCGGTGGCCATAGCGCACCCCGTCAAAACGAGAAAGATTCGCCGAGGCCTCGGCAGGGGCTATGACGTAGTAGGCGGGAATGGCCAGCTCGGTGTGGGGCAGGCTGATATCTACTAATTGTGCGCCGAGCTTCTCAAATTCTTTGAGCGCGGCCTGTACACGGGCCGCGGTTTCGGCATTCAGGCCTTCGCCAAAATATTCCCTGGGCACACCGATTTTGAGGCCGGCAATGGAGTTGTTCAGCTCTGCGGTAAAGTCTGTTTGCGGGCAATCCAGGCTTGTGGAATCTTTCGGGTCATGACTGGCCATGGCGGACAACAGGTAGGCCGCATCTTCCGCATTGCGTGCGATGGGGCCGGCCTGATCCAGACTGGAGGCGTAAGCGACGATGCCCCAACGGGAAATCCGGCCGTAGGTGGGCTTGAGGCCAGTGGTATTCGTTAGTGCCGCGGGTTGACGGATAGAACCGCCGGTATCGGTGGCGGTGGCGCCGGGCACCAGCAGTGCCGCAACTGCCGCGGCGGAGCCGCCGGAGGAGCCACCCGGGACACAGCGGGTATTCCAGGGGTTCTTTACCGATCCGTAGTAACTACTTTCGCTGGAGGAGCCCATCGCGAACTCGTCCATATTGGTTTTACCCAGGGTGACGGTGCCGGCCGCATTGAGATTTTCCACTAACGTGGCATCGTAGGGCGGAATAAAATTATCCAGCATTTTTGAAGCGCAGCTCGTGCGTACGCCGTTGGTGCAGATAATATCCTTGTGGGCGATAGGCACACCGCACAGTGCTGGAGCTTCTCCAGAAGCCAGGTGCCGATCGGCAGCTTCTGCCTGGGACAGGGCGAGTTCTTCGGTGACGGTGATAAAGCTGTTATAGCTATTGTCCAGCTGCTGGATACGCGTGAGTAAATGGCGGGTTAACTCCGTGCTGGAGAATGCCTTACTTTGCAGTCCGCGGATTATCTCGGCAATAGTAAGCTGATGCATGTTATTCCCTTAAAAGGCTCTGGGCGGGCTTAGGGCGGAATGGGATTGTTTGGGCTTTTTCTGCGACCCTGTTTAGTCGATCACTTTGGGTACCAGGTAGAGGCCCTCTTCCGACTGCGGTGCCTGGGCCAGGAAGCTTTGGCGCTGGTCGGATTCTGTCACGGCATCGACGCGCAGGGTCTGTACCTCATCGAGTGGGTGCGCCATTGGCGTGACCCCGTCGGTGTTGACGGCCTGAAGTTGGTCTACCAGCTGCAGGATCTCGCCGAGGCGTCCACTGACTTCCTCAATGGTTTCTTCGGATATGGCGATGCGGGCGAGTTCTGCCAGCTTCTCTACGGTTTGCGTATCCACGGCCATGGCGATGGGGCTCCTCCGGCTTGCGTTGCGAATCTATTTCTGTCCCGTATATAGAGACCGGGCAGGGTCGGCAAATTTAGCACAATAGACTGTTATTCTCATCGGCTCCGCTGAACCGGGTAATCTGCAATCGATTGGCCGGGCTTCAGCCTTGCCCTGGACCGGTGCCGTTGTTAGAGTTTGCGCAATCCTGCCGGCTGCTGAGTGACTCCGGTGTATTGCGTGAACTCCGATTCGAAATGCGGCTCGGAACTCAGAATTATTTGCGCGGACTAACTAGGATTTGCATCCATAAAATAAGCCGCGCCCGCAGTGCCCGACCTGGGGGCTGACAATTAGTACAAGGTAATCGAATTCCATGTTTAAACGTTTGCGGGGTATGTTCTCCAGTGACCTCTCCATCGACCTGGGAACCGCCAATACGCTGATTTACGTTCGCGATCGCGGCGTAGTACTCGACGAGCCCTCTGTCGTCGCTATCCGTCACTATAATGGCCAGAAAATCGTTGAGGCGGTCGGAGTCGAAGCCAAACGTATGCTGGGCCGCACCCCTGGCAATATCACGGCGATTCGCCCGCTGAAGGATGGGGTAATCGCCGATTTCCAGGTAACCGAAAAAATGTTGCAGCACTTTATTAAGAAAGTGCATGAAAACAGCTGGATGCGCCCGAGCCCCCGTGTGCTGGTCTGTGTTCCCTGCCAGTCTACGGAGGTTGAACGCCGCGCAATTCGCGAGTCTGCCCTGGGTGCGGGCGCCCGTGAGGTGTCGCTGATCGAGGAGCCGATGGCCGCTGCGATAGGTGCGGGCCTGAATGTGGAAGAGGCGAGCGGTTCCATGGTGGTGGATATCGGTGGTGGTACCACTGAGATTGCCATTATTTCCCTGAACGGCGTGGTTTACTCCGACTCCGTGCGAATCGGCGGTGACCGCTTCGACGAGGCCATCGTCAACTATGTGCGCCGCAACTACGGCAGTGTGATTGGTGATGCCACGGCTGAGCGAATTAAAGAGGAAATCGGCTGCGCCTACGCGGGTAGTGAAGTGCGTGAGATCGATGTGCGTGGTCGCAACTTGGCGGAAGGGGTGCCGCGCAGCTTTACCCTGAATTCCGATGAGATTCTCGAGGCCCTGCAGGAGCCACTGACCGGTATTGTGCAGGCAGTAAAAAGTGCGCTGGAACAATCGCCCCCGGAGCTCGCTTCCGATATCGCCGAGCGCGGTATGGTATTGACCGGTGGCGGCGCTCTGTTGCGGGACCTGGATCGACTGTTGATGGAAGAATCGGGTCTGCCGGTGATCGTTGCCGATGACCCCCTGACCTGTGTCGCGCGCGGTGGCGGCAAGGCTTTGGATATGCTGGATCGCAACCGTTTGTATTTGATGTCGAACTGAGTTGATTGAGGTTGGAAGTGGCTCCCTGTCGCCCCCGGTGGGCGAGCCGCTGGCGGCGCCTGGTTTCACGATTCAGTGACATCCGATATATTGTGAGACCAATAATCATTGACCCGTACAAAGGGGGCTGTTCTTGAAACCGCTATTTACCCGCGGCCCCTCCCCCGAGTTCCGCCTTCTGTTGTTGGTACCATTGGCTATCGCCTTGATCGTTGCCGACCACTATACCAACTGGTTTCAGTCATCCCGCGAGCGACTGTCCGGCATTACAGCCCCCCTCTACTGGATCACCGGTGCCCCGGAACGCGTGGGCGACTGGGCTGGGGAGCAATTTCGTTCCCGCGAAGAGCTTTTGGAAGAGAATGATCGCCTCAAGCGTCAGGTGCTTCTGCTGGAGCAGCGCAGTCAGCTACTGGCTGCGGTCAAGGCGGAAAATACTCGACTTAAAGAGCTGATGAATTCGGCGGAGATGGTTGATGATCGGGTGCTGGTAGCGCAGGTCATCGGCGTTTCCCCCGATCCTCTCGAACATGTGTTATTGATCGATAAAGGGCGCGATCACGGTATTGATGTGGGCACACCGGTGATGGATGCCAGTGGCCTGCTTGGGCAAGTGATCGAAGCCGGAGATACCTCTAGCCGAATTCTCCTGATTACCGATTCCAGTCACGCGATTCCCGTGCAGGTGCTGCGCAACAGTATGCGAGCCGTCGCTGAGGGTACCGGCGATCTCTATCGCCTTAAACTCAGGCATCTGGCGAATACCAGTGATATCCGCGAAGGGGACCTGCTGCTCAGTTCCGGTCTCGGCGGACGCTTCCCAGCGGGCTATCCAGTGGGTGAGGTCATGTCGGTTACCCGCGATCCCGGCAAACCCTTTGCCGAGGCCGAGGTGCTCCCCCGTGGCCGTATGAGCCGCAGTCGTTTTGTTCTGGCGGTCATCGGGAACGGGAGGCGGGGCCTTGCAAGCGAATAATCGCTGGTTTATCGCGCTGACTCTCTTTCTGTCCATGCTGCTTGTGGTGATGCCACTGCCCCAGCAGTGGCTTTGGTTTCGCCCGGCATTTCCAGCCTTATTGGTCATTTTTTGGGTTACTCGCATGCCACAGGCTCTGGGAGTCGGCTTTGCCTGGCTGGTGGGGATCCTAGAGGACCTGATCAGTGGGGCCAGTCTCGGCACTCACGCTCTGGCCCTGGCGATTTTGGCCTATTTCAGCCTACTCACTTATCAGCGCACCCGGGCTTTTAATCCGGCACAGCAGCTTCTGTGGGTTTTTGTACTGGTGGGGATTAATCAGGTGGTGGGGAACTGGGTACACGGTTTGGAGGGAAAAACCGTGCCCGGGCTGACTTTTTTATGGCCGGCACTCACTACAGCCCTGTTGTGGCCTTGGGTAGCGCCCCTGTTGCATCGCCTTTGCGGTCGATTACAGGTTCGTTGATCGCCCTACCAGTCTGTAAATCAATGTAAAATTTTGATCATTTTTCGATCAGTATCGCTATAATCAGCCGCTGGCCCACAGGGAATTTGTAGTACAGTGACGAATACCACCGCTTTTAATCATCTCCTCCTGGCCTCGGGATCCCCGCGTCGGGCCGAACTGCTTACACAGATAGGCGTTCCATTTTCTCAGCTGACTCCCTCGGTACCCGAGCAGAAGAAGTCCTGTGAAAGTGCACAGGACTATATTCAGCGACTGGCCCAGGAAAAGTCTTCCGCAGGGTTGCATGCAGCGCCTGATATAAACGGGCTCTGGGCCCTGGGGGCGGACACCATTGTACTTTGTGGTGAGAGCGTCCTGGAGAAACCGAGAGATTACCGTGACTTTGAATCCATGATGCTGTCCCTGTCGGGCACGGAGCACTCTGTATTGAGCGCCATCTGTCTGCGCAATCGGGAGAAGCAATTCAGCCGCCTGGTTGAGACCCGCGTGAGTTTTCGCAATTTGTCCCGCTTACAGATTGATGCCTATTGGCGCACAGGTGAGCCTGTGGATAAGGCCGGTGGCTATGGCATTCAGGGGATGGGGGCCGCCTTGGTGGCGTCTATTAGCGGCAGTTATAGCAATGTTGTTGGTCTACCCCTGGAGGCACTAATTCCGATGCTCGAACAGGCGGGCATTTCTTATTGGCAGGAGGCCCAATCTTGAGCGAAGAGTTGCTGATCAATGTCGCACCTACAGAGACTCGCGTCGCACTGGTGGAAAACGGTGTGCTCCAGGAAGTCTATCTGGAGCGCAGTGCGCGCCGAGGTATCGTAGGTAATATCTATAAAGGCAAGGTGATCCGGGTGCTGCCGGGGATGCAGGCGGCCTTTGTGGATATTGGCCTGGAGCGTGCTGGCTTTATTCACGCCTCCGATATCGCTCCCCTGGATGATGAGGGTATGGAGGCGCGGGATGCCGAAGTGGCAGATATTCGCGCCCTGGTACGCGAAGGGCAGCCCCTGGTGGTACAGGTGGTCAAGGACCCTATTAGTAGTAAAGGTGCACGCTTAACCACACACTTATCGGTATCTGCTCGTTATCTCGTTTACATGCCGCAGACTCGCCATATCGGAATCTCCAATCGTATCGAGGACGAGGGGGAGCGGGAGCGCCTGCGCCAGTTGGTGGAGACCGCTTCGTCGCGACTCGCGGAGGATGGCCTCTCCGCAGACGGTGGATTTATTTTGCGCACCGTGGCGGAGGGTGTCAGTGAGGATGAACTGCTGCGGGATATCCCCTTTCTCTACAAGCTTTGGGGGGAACTGGAGCAGCGAATCAAGGAGCGGGCCGTCCCTTCGGTGATCTATGAGGACTTGCCACTCTTTATGCGGGCCCTGCGTGATCTTGCGCGCCCTTACACTGAGAAGATTCGTATAGACTCCCGCGAGGCCCATGGCCGAGCAGCGGAGTTTGCCGGAAAGTACGCACCGGAAATCGCCGGTCGTTTGGAGCACTATCCGGGGGAGCGCCCTCTGTTCGATCTCTACGGTGTTGAGGAGGAGATTCGCCGCGCCTTACAGAATAAGGTGACATTAAAGTCTGGCGGTTATCTCATTATCGAGCAAACAGAGGCGATGAGTACTATCGATGTGAATACCGGCGCATTTGTGGGTCATCGCAATCTGGAAGAGACTATCTTCAAAACGAATTTGGAGGCGGCAACTGCCATTGCTCGCCAGCTGCGCCTGCGCAACCTCGGGGGGATTATCATTATCGATTTTATCGATATGAAAGACCCGGAGCACCAGCGCCAGGTACTGCGAACTCTGGAAAAAACCCTGGAGCGGGATCACGCCAAGTCGAGTATTACTGGTGTCTCCGAGCTCGGTTTGGTGGAGATGACGCGCAAGCGCACGCGGGAGTCCCTCGGTCAGATTTTGTGCGAGCCCTGCCCGGTATGTGAGGGGCGTGGGACTTTGAAAAGTGCTGAGACCGTTTGCTTCGAGATATTTCGGGAGATTATCCGTGAGTCACGGGCTTACGACAGTGAAAAGATTATGGTACTGGCCAGCCAGATGGTCATAGACCTGCTGCTGGACGAGGAGTCGGCCAATGTTGCCGATCTGGAGGAGTTTATTCGCCGGCCCATACAGTTTCAGGTGGAGCCTATTTACAACCAGGAGCAGTACGACATTGTTCTTGTGTAAATCATTATCCGCTTTCCCACAGTTTGTCGGCGCCGGCTGTTGCGATGCTTGCAGCTGTCTCGTGAGAGGGGGAAGGTGGTAATGAATCTGCTGCGCTGGTTCACGCGAAAGTTCTGGTTGTTATCGGTGAGCCTGGTGATCGCCCTGGCGATCCTCGTGCAAACCGGGCGGCTCTTGTCCCCCCAGGTGGAGGAGTACCGCCCACAGATCAGCCGCTGGCTCACCGGTCAGCTGGGTGTGCCGGTGCAGATGGACCGGATTTCCCTACGCTGGGAGGCGCTGCAAGTGGCTTTGCAGCTCGACGGCTTGCGCCTGGGGGAAAATGGTGAACTGCGCATGGGGCACGGTCTGTTCCAACTGGATCTGCTCTCCAGCCTGTGGAACCGGGAGTTGGTGTGGAAGGACCTGCAAATGCACGCCTTTGCGGCGGGTCTCAGCCGCAATGAACAGGGGGAATGGCGACTCGATGGCTTCCCCGATATATCCCTGAAGCCCGATGGCCGGGTTGTATCCAACCCCAAGGCGGCTGATCCGGCCCGGCTTTTCCAGTTGAGCCCCAAGGTACAGATTCGCGATGCGGCAATCACAGTCAGGCTTCCCGGGGAGCAGCTTGCGGAGATCAACTTACCGCAGATCTCCCTGGAAAATCGCGGTGATTTCCACCGCCTTACGGCCCGTGCTTTTATTGCCCGCGAAGGGGAGGAACACAAGGCCGGCACGGAAACGCTTCGCCTAGTACTCGAGGGTCGGGGCAATCCGCGTAAGAAAAAGCACTTCTCTGTACGTGGCTACATGCAACTTAATGAGCTGCTATTGGATCGGGATATCGTTTCCCTACTGCATCAATTGACCCCATTGCCCGATCGATTTCATTGGCACGGGCGCAAGTGGGCTGATGGACGCCTCTGGCTGCACAGTGATCGCAAGAGTGGCTATCGACTGGTGGGACGAGTGGATCTTGCCCAGGTGGCAAGCCTCGGTGATTCCCAGAAAGAGAAGGGTGAACAGAACCTGGCAGGTGATCACACCATGGCCCCTTTGCGTGCACTTTCCGGGGACATTTCAGGGCGCTGGCTGCCTGGTGAACACTGGCGATTGGCACTGCAGAGCACCGAGATTGACTGGCAGGGCCTGCAAATGCCCCCCCTGAACCTACAGGTAAGCAGCGATCAGCAGGGGGTCGCACTATCGGCGGATGTGATCGATCTGGCAGGTTGGAGCGATATTCTCCGGCGCCTGGATTTATTAGAGGGTGCCGCGGGTGATTGGTTGCGGGCTCTGGAGCCCACGGGTCAGTTGCGCCGCTTGCAGCTGCGAAAGGGGGCGGGGGGTTCAATGAGCCTGAGCGCCAACTTACAGAATATTGGCACGCAGGCCTATCGCGGTGCTCCTTCGATTGCCGGTTTGAGTGGCTACCTGGAATTTGCAGGGAGCCATGGTCGGGTAGAGCTGGATGGCTCGAGCCTGCAAGCCGGGTTTCCGAACCTGTACCAGGATACATTTTCTTTTGAGCAGGCCAGCGGCACCCTGGCCTGGAGCTTGGACAGAGACCAGAATGAAATCAGCATTTTTTCAGGGCCTTTGCATTTAAATGGCGCAGTGGGGGATGTCCAGGGGCAGTTTTTGTTATCTCTGCCGTTCCGCCCGCACAGCCGCGCGGCGGATTTGGTCTTGGCCCTATCACTGCGCGATGCCGAAGTGGGTGTCCAGGAGCAACTGGTGCCGACCACGGTCAGTGAGGACTTGCGCCAGTGGCTAAATGAGGGGTTGGGCGCTAAAAATCCAGGTAGGGTTGAGACTGCCGCGTTTATCTATCGCGGTAGCAGCTACAGCAAAAATGGTGAGGAAGAATCCCTGCGCGCCCTGGGTACCCATAACAAGCGTCACACCGCGCAGTTGGCCGCGGAATTTGCCGGTGCCGACCTGAAATATGCGGACGATTGGCCCGGAGTAAAGGGGGTGAATGGCCGCCTGTTGCTGAATGATGGAAATGTATCTGTCAGCGCCAATAAGGCTGGTTTATGGGGGGTGGATGCTCGAGATATTATTGTCGAGGTAACTCCACAGCCTGGCAATGGCTCGCGTCTGGACGTGTCGGCCCAGCTACAGGGTCCCGCCGCTGATGGGCTGCGTTTGCTGCGGGAGTCGCCGTTGAGAGCGAAGCTGGGCAGTGCCTTTGATGATTGGCAGCTCTCTGGAGATATTCGCGGGTACCTGAATTTAACCCAACCTCTCGGTGGTGCGGCTGTATCGCCCAGCCATAGCGTTGAGTTACAGCTGAGCCGCGGGGATTTACAGTTGCAGAACCTGCGCTTACACGCACAGGCATTGACTGGGGATGTAGTCTACGACAGTGATCGTGGCCTTACCGGTACGCAGCTGAGCGGCGAGCTTTGGGGGCGACCCGTAAAGGCCAGCATTCGTCACTTTGGCGAGGGTGTTTCGCAGGATACTCAGGTGGTGCTGGAGGGCAATGCCGCTACAGAATCAATTTATACCTGGAGTCGGCGCCCTGAGCTCAAATGGATGGATGGCGACATGGACTACCGGGCACTGGTCACGGTTCCCGCAAAATCAAAAGAGGCTCCCTACGCGGCAGTTTTCGAGTTGACCTCGAACCTTGAAGGCGTGGCGGTAAATCTGCCTGAGCCTCTTGGCAAGAGCGCCGAGAAAAAAACAAATTTTGTACTGCGTGCACCTATTGGTGATCAGGGCAGCTTATTCCACCTGAGTTATGGGGAGCACCTTCAGGGACAGTTTTGGTTGGTCGAAGGGGCCCTCGAGCGCGCAGCCATTGCTCTGAATGCCGAGGCTAAGCTCCCCGAAGAGAGGGGGTTGAGTGTCCTGGGCGATATATCCAGTGTTGATCTGCCCCGCTGGGAAAGCCTGTTGGGTGTTTACCGTGAGGAAACTGCTGTAAGTCCTGGCCCCTCGGGGCAACCAGAGACTGAGGCATTGGAGCAACTGCGGGCGAATACGGCTGAGGCCAAGGCATCCAGTCCGCTGCCGATAAATCTGGATCTCAGTACTGACAACCTGCAGCTAGGTTCTGCGGCCATCGAGCATATCCATATTGCTGGTCGGGGCGTAGGATCTAAGTGGCAATTGGACTTTGACAGTGTGATGGCGGCGGGAAAGCTCTCTGGAACCCTCGGGGGGAAAAAGCCCCTCAGCCTGAAGCTGGCCCATTTACGCCTGCCTGAACCAGAGAAAGAGACGTCACTCCCGGAAGAGGATCCCTTTGCGGAAGAGCCCGCCGACCCCTGGGCGAAGTTTGATTTCCAGAGTTTGCCGGCTATTGATTTCAGTACAGAAAGCCTGCGTTTGGGAGATGAGGAGCTTGGACGTTGGTCCTTTGATGTGCGGCCTTCCAAGGAGCGCCTAGTTCTGAGCGACATTCGTGGCGGCGTGCGCGGCCTTCGCCTGGAAGGGCGCGGTGGTGGCAAAAAAGCCTTGGGGGCGCAGCTCATGTGGATGCGCGATGCGGAAGGTAAAAACTCGTCCCAGTTTATAGGGCGCCTTGCCGCGGATGACCTCGCCGATATTCAGCGCGAAATGGGTCATGAACCCCTGATTGAAAGTCAGTCTGCCGCTTTTGACACCGCTTTGCGCTGGGATGGCTCGCCGGCCCAGGTTAAAGGCAGTCTGCTTTCGGGGGATCTGAAAATTGATATTCGCGATGGCCGCTTCCTGCGCTCAACGGGTACTGCGGGTTCTACCGTTTTACGCCTGCTGTCGCTGTTTAATTTCGATACCTGGGCACGCCGCCTACGCCTGGATTTTTCCGATCTCTACAAGAGTGGTATGGCTTTCGACCGTGTGCGTGGAGAAGTGGTATTCGAGGGGGATGGACAGCTACTGATCGCCGTGCCTATACAGGTCGAGGGGCCCACCAGTGAGCTGCAAATGGCGGGGCGAGTCAATCTGTTGCGTGAAGACTTGGATTTAACCCTGGTGGCTACTCTTCCTGTGAGTAACAACCTCGCTCTGGTTGCCGCTTTGGCGGGAGGGCTCCCGGCTGCGGCAGGTGTTTACCTCATCAGTAAAGCTTTTAAGAAGCAGGTGAAGAAAATGGCCAGTGTCAGTTACCGCATCAGTGGCGAATGGGCTGATCCTCAAATGCGCTTCGAAAGGCTTTTTGATGGAGATGGCGCTGAACGCCAGGGCGCGGCCTCCGGCGCATCAGGTAAAGAGGCCGGGCCGGATTCGGGGGTGGCGAATGCCAGCCGTAACTCTGGCACTCGCGAGGGCGGCTCCTAACCTTCTAATTTAGCCATATTCTGATATTGGCATAGGTCTTGAACCGCTTTTGCCCGCAGCACTCTAATCTTTAAGGTGTTTACCTATTGAGGACAGGAGTTTGCGGCATGGTGAAGTCCAGAATCCTATGGCCCCTGATATTGTTAGTCTTGATCTTGTCGGCTTGTACTGAGGCTGATGATCAGCGGCTCCAGGGTATGACGGTGGCAGAAGCCAAAACCCGCATTGCTGAAGGGCGTGGCTTGGACCAGATACCCAAGTCGGTATGGAAGCAGATATTGCCTGAAGACCGCTACAAGGTTCTCTGGAAGGGAGATACGGAGCGGGCTTTCAGTGGCAAGTTGCTTTACAACCAAAAGGAAGGGGTCTACGTTACGGCGGGTTGTCGCCTGCCGGTATTCAGTTCTGCACACAAATATAAATCGGGCACAGGCTGGCCCAGTTTCTGGGATGTGGCCTATCCGCAAAATATTGTTTTGAAAGACGATTTCAGCTGGGGGCTCAAGCGCACGGAAGTATTATCCAAATGCGGTGAGCATCTAGGGCACGTCTTTAAGGACGGTCCTCCGCCCACCAACCTGCGTTACTGCTTAAATTCCCTGGCTTTGGATTTCGAATCTGCGCCCAGCGCTAAACAGTAGTTAGCTTGTCGAGATAATTTGGCGGCTGGAATTTTCCCGGCTTAACGGAGCCCTCTTGGATAGACCGAATGCGTTGCGGCCGTGAGAAAGTGAAATGAAGGGCGGTAAGCGGGCCGCCCTGAAATAAGAGTCTTAGAGATCGACTTACTCAGAGATCTGAATAAAGAAATCTCGCAGGTAGCGAAATAGCTTGCGTTGATTGCTGGGGGGCTTGCTGTTTTTAATTTCCCGCAGGGAATCCCTTACCAGCTGACGCAGGTGTTGGTGGTCTATCTGGGGGTGTTGATCAAAGAAGGCACCTTGGGCAGTGTTGCCCTCTTCGAGCAGGCGCTTGCGCCACTCCTCCGCCATTTTGTCAAAACGCAGGTGCTGATGATCCCGCTCTTTGAACTTATTCAGGACAGCTTCTACCGCCTCGTGGTCGGCGCTGCGCATCAGTTTGCCAATATATTGCATTTGGCGACGGCGTGCCTCGTTTGATTTGATTCGTGCGAAGGTCTCAATCGCCTCGCGCATGTCTTCATCAATAGGCACCTCGGCCAGCTGGGCTTTGGACAGTTCGGTCAACTGTTTCCCCAGGGCTTGCAGCTCGTGCATTTCTTGCTTTAGCTGCGTCTTGCTTTTTGGCAGATCTTCATCGTGGTCGTCGTATTCGTACATCTCGAGTTCCGTGTATTGGTTCCGGGTCGCCCCGGTCTAATTGAGACGGTTGCGTATTTCCGCTCAGCTAAATTGCCAGGTGGCGAGTCCCAGGAAGGACATAAACCCCACCACATCGGTGACTGTTGTCAGTGCGACACTGCCGGCTAGGGCCGGGTCGATGCGCATGGCGCGTAATACAACTGGTAAAATTGCCCCTGCCATTGCCGCCACAATCAAATTGATAAGCATCGCCGCAACAATAATGACGGCAATAGTAATATCGTCAAACCAGAGTGCGGCTACTCCCCCCATGACCAGGGACCAGAGTAGGGCGTTCATCGCCGCTGCGCCGAGTTCCCGCGAGAGGAGCCAGCGCAGGTTGCTCCTGCCAATTTGCCCCAGCGCCATACCCCTGATCACAACTGTGAGGGTCTGACTCCCTGCGACCCCGCCCATACTTGCGACAATTGGCATCAAAACGGCCAGGGCTACTACCTTATCCAGCGTATTCTGGAACAGGCTGATTACCCAGGAGGCGAGCAGGGCAGTAAGCAGGTTGATGCCGAGCCACAGAGCGCGCCTGCGGGCAGTGCGCCTTACCGGGGCAAAAGTGTCCTCCTCCTCATCGAGACCAGCCATGCTCATCAGAGAGTGGTCGGCCCCCTCGCGGATTACGTCGACGATGTCATCGATAGTGATTCGGCCCAGCAGGCGGTTATTCTCATCCACGACCGGAGCGGTAATCCAGTCGTATTTCTCAAAAAGCTGGGCCACTTCGGTATCGCGCATATCTGCGGGAATGGGCTCTACATCGGTGCTCACCACCTCGCGAACGGTAACGGAGGGGTCCGTTGTCAGTAGCTTAGAAAGAGGGAGTAGCCCAATATATTGCCCCTGGCGATTTATCACAAAGAGGCTGTCGGTGGATTCTGGCAACTGTTCGTGGCGGCGCAGGTAGCGTAGGACTACGTCCAGGCTTAGATTGGGGCGCACAGAGATGGTATCGGTGTCCATCAAACCGCCGGCGGTGTTCTCATCGTAAGCGAGAACGCTTTCTACCCGCAGACGGTCTGTTTCGCTCATTGCTGAGAGGACTTCCGAAACGACGCGCTCGGGGAGTTGTTGGAGGATATCGGCAATATCGTCCGCGTCCAGCCCCTCCATAATCTCGACCATCTCCTCGGTGTCCAAGGTATCGAGGATCTGGCTGCGCACCTCATCGGTCAGTTCCTGCAGAACCTCACCTTCGACATCCCGGTCGATCAGGTTCCACAGTACTTGGCGGATACGCGGGGGGGAGCTCTCCAGGAGTTGCGCAATACTCTGGG
This sequence comes from uncultured Microbulbifer sp., assembly GCF_947498635.1. Classification (GTDB taxonomy): domain Bacteria; phylum Pseudomonadota; class Gammaproteobacteria; order Pseudomonadales; family Cellvibrionaceae; genus Microbulbifer; species Microbulbifer echini. The sequence continues at coordinate 52,006 of NZ_CANMKV010000008.1, forward strand.
GGGTCAGAGTTTTAAGCATGCGCCGGACTTCCTGCCCGGTGCCACTATCCAGAGCGGCGAACAGCTCACTGAGCTGGTTTTGCGCGCGGAACTTGATTTCGGCTTGGGGTGGGCTGGACACGATAAATCCTTACTGCTCAGCGATAATTGGGAGGCGATGGCCACTGGAGAACGGTGGCGATTTTATGCTCATGGCGGGACTCTATCCAGAGCGGCTAACCATTGCAAATTACTCCGCTTCGCCAAAGCGCTCGGAGACCAGGGCGCAAATAGCGTCGAGCGCGGCGCTCTCATCCCGACCTTCAATCTCCAGCTCCAGCTCAGTACCTTGGCCGGCGGCGAGTAACATCAGCGCCATCACGCTCTTGCCATCCACTGAGCGCCCGTCACAGTGCACCTTGATGTTGGAGGAAAAGCGGGCGGAGGTCTGGGCGAATTTACTGGCTGCACGGGCGTGTAGGCCGAGCTTGTTGATGATGGTAAGGCGCTGTTTTTGCATAGGGGCCGGAGGGTGTGGGGTTATCTCTGTTGTTCGCGGTGGCGGACCTGGATATTGCCAAACTTGTGTAGAAAAGTACGGGCCAGTTGTTCAACCATGTATACAGAGCGGTGTCGCCCACCGGTACAACCGATGGAGATACAGGTGTAGCTTCGGTTACTCTCCTGGAAAGAGGGCAGCCAATTTTCCAAAAAGCCGGTGATGTCAGCTTCCATTTTACCGGTCGCGGGGTGCGAGCGTAGAAACTCAGCGACCTCTGGATCTAGCCCGGTTTTTTTTCTCAGGCTTGGCTCCCAGTAAGGGTTTGGCAAGCAGCGTAAGTCGAACATTAGGTCGGCGTCCACAGGGATCCCATACTTGAAGCCGAAGGACTGAAACAGTATTGCCATTCCCTCCGAGTGCCCGCCCACTACGCGGTTTTTAATCAGCTCCCTCAGCTCGTGCAGGCCGAGACTGCTGGTATCAATTACCATGTCGGCCATGGCAGAGATTGGCGTTAATAACTCCCTTTCCTGGTTGAGGGCTTCCAGTAAATGGGTGCAGTCATTACTGAGGGGATGTTTTCGGCGTGTCTCACTAAAGCGCTGTACCAGTACGGGTTCGCGTGCATCCAAATAGATGATGTCACACTGGACGCCGCTGGCGCGCAGGGACTCGATTACTCGCGGAGCCTGTTTGATATCCTGCCAGAGATTGCGTGCGTCTATTCCCAGGGCGAGGCGGGCATCCCCTTTCGGCGGTTGTTGTTCGACGCGCTTGATGAGTTCCGGCAGCAGGCTGGTCGGCAGATTGTCGATGCAGTTAAATCCGGCGTCTTCAAGTAGCTGTAGTGCGGAGCTTTTGCCGGAGCCGGAGCGGCCACTGATAATTACCAAGCGCATAAAGACCCTCTCTTTTTTGTTCTTTATACCACTAGTTCATTCAACAATAAGTGTTTTTATTCCTAACGGTAATTGAAACGTCGCAACGCAGTAAAATATTGCAAATGGCATTTGGGTGGACGTGCAGTGCAGAGATCAGGCCGCTGCGGCAGAGTCTATGGCCAGTGCGTAGAGAGCATCACTACTATCGGCTTGCCTTAATTTGTCCCGAACCTGGCTGCTGGAAAAGAGCGCGGCGATTTCTGCCAGGGTGTCCAGGTGTTGTTGCTCTGAGTCTTCCGGAACGAGGAGGACAAAGAGCAAGTCGACAGGTTGGCGATCAATTGCATCGAAATCTACGGCCGGCTCGATAGTACAGAGCACGCCTATGGGCTCCTCACAGCCGGGGAGGCGGCAGTGGGGTATGGCCACGCCCTCGCCAATTCCAGTAGAGCCCAAACGCTCGCGAGCAATCAATTGGTTGAATATTGTGTCGGAATCATGCTGTGGATATTGTTCGGCGATAGCCTGGGCGATATTGAGCAGCAATTTCTTTTTGCTGCTCCCCGCCAGGTGGCAAAGGCTGAGGCGGGGAGAGAGTAGGGCTTCCAGTGTCATAATTCAGCGGTGGTTCTGCAACTTCTCTTTGTGTTTTTTCAGTTGGCGGTCCAACTTATCGGTGAGCGAGTCGATGGCCGCGTACATATCTTTATCTTCTGAACCGGCACAGAGGTCGTGACCATTGATATGTACTCGGGCCTCGGCTTTCTGGATCAGTTTTTCTACCGATAAAATGACCTGCGCGTTGGTTATGTTGTCGTAGTGACGTGTGAGCTTTTCCAGCTTGTTTTCACAATAGTTGCGCATTGGCGAGGTAACGTCGACGTGGTGACCACTAATGTTGATCTGCATGGATTTCTCCTTATTGGGTGCATCACATTTCGGCGAGCCTCCTTTCGGGTCGCAACCCTACTAGGAAGTGGCCCAGAATGGAAGGATACACTCAAAGTTCGGAGTTCGGTTGCGAAGGCGCAGCTACAGGCGCCAAATAGAGCGTGACCGTGGCAGTTAGCTGGCTGGCCACAAACACCGTGACCGCTTAGACTAGGCGCTTTCTCTCGCTTGAGGAGGGGATGCCCATGGATTCCCGGTATTTGGCCACAGTTCGGCGGGCCACTTTAATCCCCTGCTTGTCCAGTTCCTGGGTAATCTTATTATCGGATAAGGGTTTACGCGGGGTTTCCGAGTCGATCAGTTTTCGAATCAATGCGCGTATGGCGGTAGAGGAGGCATCTTCGCCTGAGTCTGTGCTCACGTGGCTTGAAAAGAAATACTTCAGCTCGAAGACCCCACGGGGCGTGAGCATATACTTCTGAGTGGTTACTCTGGAGATGGTCGATTCGTGCATACCGATTGATTCGGCGACATCTGCGAGCACCATGGGGCGCATAGCTTCAGGGCCTTCTTCAAAGAAACCCTGTTGTTTCTCGACAATACAGTTGGCCACCTTCAGCAGGGTCTCGTGGCGACTTTGCAGGCTTTTCATAAACCAGCGCGCCTCTTGTAGGTTGTCTCGCAGGAAGTTGTTATCCCTAGAGTTGTCGGCGCGCTTGACCAAAGAGGCATAGTGGTCATTGATTCGGATTTTTGGAGTGATTTCCGCATTCAGTTCCACCTGCCAGTGCAGAGCTTTGCGGGAAACAATAATATCCGGAATCACATAGTCCGGCTCCTGCCCGCCGAAGCTCTCCCCAGGGCTTGGGTTGAGCGTTTGTATAAGGCGAATTGCCTCCCCGAGCTGAGCCTCACTGAGGCGGGTGCGCCGCCCCAGCTGGCGAAAATCTCTTTTACCGAGCAGATCCAGGTGTTTCTCAACAATATCGTGCGCCTGCTGGAGCCACGGGGTTTCTGGCGGTAACTGCTTCAACTGTAGTTGTAAACACTCCTTCAGGTCCCTGGCGCCGCACCCTGCGGGCTCGAACTGCTGGATGGTCTTTAATACCGCAAGCACCTCATCTTCCTCGACATTCACCGAAGAGGTGACCTCCTCCAGCGGGGTACTCAGCAGACCGCTGGGGGTGATACCGTCTATGAGGTTCTCACCAATCCACTTATCCTGTTCGGATAAGGGGGTCAGGTTGAGCTGCCAGCGCAGGTGGTCCTGTAGGTCGATTGAGGTGGCGTTGCGTTCAAAGGCTGGCGAATCGGCATCGTGGCCACTGCTGTGGCTGGTGTAGATGTCATCCCAGCGGGAGTCGACGGGAAGTTCATCGGGGAGGTTTTGCTCCCAGTCCCTCTCAGTGAGGTCTCTTTCCTCTAGCGGTTGAGCGGCACTTTCGGGCGCTTGCTCTGCTTGGGGCTGCGGGTCCTCTGTTTTTGCTGGCAGTTCTTCACTATCCGCCTCCAGCATTGGATTGCTGTCAAGTGCTGCCTGGACCTCTTGCTGCAGGTCGAGAGTGGATAGTTGCAGGAGGCGAATTGCCTGCTGCAACTGGGGAGTCATTGTCAGCTGAGTGCCGAGTTTGAGCTGGAGAGACTGCTTCATAATAGAGAGCCGCAGGCCATACGACAGAGTGATTATCAAATTGTCCTGAGATGGCGCAGACTACCTTTCTCTCCAAACCATTACAAGCAATAAGCGTGCCGACCCCGGAGCGAATGCTGGGGGTCTTGATTCGGATTGATGACTCATTTAATGCAAATTGGCAGGAGAGAGGACAGTGATCGGTGATTCACTTTAAATAGTGAATTCGTGTCCCAAATAGACTTCGCGAACCTGCTGGTTGGCAAGAACTTCATTCGGGGTGCCTTCAGCAATGATGTGGCCTTCGCTGACAATATAGGCGGTCTCGCAGATATCGAGAGTCTCGCGTACATTGTGATCGGTGATGAGGACTCCGATATCGCGATCCCGAAGGTGGCGGATGATCCCTTTGATATCATTGACCGATATGGGGTCTACCCCTGCGAAGGGCTCGTCCAGAAGGACGAAGCTGGGGTTGGTGGCCAAGGCACGAGCAATCTCTACCCTGCGGCGCTCTCCCCCAGAGAGGGCCATGCCCAGGCTCTGCTCTATGTGAGTAATGTGGAACTCCTCGAGTAGCTCTTGTGCCTGTTGTTGGCGCTCAGCTCTGGAGAGGTCTTTGCGGGTTTCAAGAATAGCCAGGATGTTGTCTTTAACGCTCAGGCGGCGAAAAACGGACGCCTCCTGGGGGAGGTAGCCTATTCCCTTGCGCGCCCGACCGTGCATGGACAGTCGGGTAATATCCTCGTCGTCAATCATCACCCGCCCAGCGTCGGCCTGTACCAGACCGGCAATCATATAGAAACAGGTGGTTTTCCCAGCGCCGTTGGGTCCGAGAAGGCCCACGACCTGCCCGCTGGAAACGCTGACACTGACATCCTGGACAACTTTTCTTTTTTTATACTGCTTGGCGAGGTGTAACGCTTTGAGCGTTGGCATAGTGTGTACCGAAATCTATCCATGCCGCGGACATAGTAATGTCCGCCGGTGCAATTATATCTAGAGCTTTGGTGCCCGAGTGGTGCCCAGGGACCCTACTGTCCCTTGTTATCACCGTTACTGGGTGTACTTTCTTTTTTCTCGGGCTTCCAGGTCATTTCCACGCGCCCCTTGCCTGTCTGGCCCTGGGCACTCATTTGCTCGGTGGTGAGGTCGTAGTCAATTTTCTCGGCGGCCAGCGTGTTGCCTTCCCGGTCCACATGGGCCTTGCCTGTGAGCTGGAGTTCCTCAGAGCTTACCCGATAAACGATTTTCTGGGCTTTGGCCTTCACCGGGCGCTCAGTTTGTAGAATTTTTTGCTGGAAATGTGCGGGCTTACCGATGGCTACGACACGGCTGATCTCTTTCTCCGGGGTGAAGTAAACCTCGACGCGATCAGCCTGAATCTTTAAAGATCCCTGAGTTATAACAACATTCTTATTATATACCACCAAGTTATTATTGAGACCTGCGTTCATTGCATCAGAGCTGATATTGATCCGTTGTTGGCGATCTTCAGGGAGGGCTACAGCGCTAGAGGCTGTGAGTACCAGGGCTGCAATGGCGGAGGTTTTCAACAGATGGCGGTATTTAGTCAGTGTCATAGATGCTCTTTACGTCGGACAGTATTTCCACCCGATCTTCATTTAAGTAAGCGCGCATCCCCTTTCCTGTGGTGCGGTTGGGGCCGGAACTAATAGTAACAACTTTGTCTGTCTCGGCGAATTCCTTGCCGGGCAAAATCGTAAGACTTGGCGTTTCCAATTTGATACCACCAGGGGTCGGTAGTTCATCAATTTCTACCTTGCCGCGTAAAACAACCCGCTCGCCACGATTGTGGGCCACCCCCCGGCGGGATTCGGTGCGCCACTTTGGCTGGTCATCCTGATAAAAGAGCATGCGGGGCTCGGTAAGGTCTGCCCGGTCACGACGTTTAAACTGGTAGTAGGTTATTTGCTCCGCATCCACCCGGTAAGCCAGGTTTCCGGCTTCATTAAAATGGCGCGTTTTGGCATTTCGGATGATCAGTTCCGCGGCTTTATCATGCTGCTGTGGAGTGGGGCGCATCCCCAGAAGCTGTTCTGGGGGGCTTTCCGAGAGCCAGAGTCCGGCGCTGATTAGGGATACCACCAGCAACAGTGGTAGCCAGGTGCGCACTACTGCTCTCCTATGTAGGGCGCCAGTGCCGAGTCAAATGTCCCCTGTACCTGCATAATGCGATCACAGGCTTCGCGCACGGCACCTTCGCCACCACGAGCGTGGGTGATCCATAGGGCGCGCTCGCGAACGGGCGGGGCGGCATTTGGGGGAGCGATGGGACAGCCGATGCGGGTCATAACCAGCAGGTCCGGGTAATCGTCGCCGATATAGGCAATATCTTCGAGGCGGCAGGATTCGTCAACTAACAGCTCCTGAAGGGCGGAAAATTTATCCTCGCGCCCCTGAATAAGTTTGGTGATTCCGAGGTCGTGCGCGCGGCGCTCGACCACAGAGCTGCGTCGCCCAGTGATAATCGCTACCCGGACCCCCGAACTCTGCAGCATCTTAATACCGTGCCCATCTAAAGTATTAAAGGTTTTCAGCTCGTTGCCATTATTGTCGAAATAGAGTTTGCCATCGGTGAGGACGCCGTCTACATCCAATACCAACCAGCGCACTTTCTGCAAAGCGCTCTTTAATGCATCTTCGGAAATCACCAGGGTCTTCCTTAATTGCTTATAGCGGGGTGCTCATTCTCCCCGCAATTTCTTCGATTATCTCAGATTACGCCGGCGCGGAGTATATCGTGCATATGCAATACGCCGACGGGAAAGTGGGCTTCGTCTTCCACCACCAGAGCCGTGATCTTGTAGTCTTCCATGATGCGCAGCGCTTCTGCGGCTAATGTGTCGGCGGAAACTGTTTTGGGGCGGTGGCTCATAACCTGTTCCATGGTGGCTTTATCCAGCTCGATTTTATGGTCAATGACACGGCGCAAGTCGCCATCGGTAAACACACCGAGCAACTCCCCTTTCTGATCAACGATAGTGGTCATACCAAATCCTTTGGTGGTCATTTCCAGTAAGGCTTTGGAGAGGAGGGTTTCTGGGTGAACCTGCGGCAACTCCTCTCCTGCGTGCATCACGTCTTCCACTTTGAGTAGCAGGCGTCGGCCTAGGGCGCCACCCGGGTGGGAAAAAGCGAAGTCCTCGGCGGTGAACCCTCTCGCCTCGAGGAGGGCAACGGCCAGGGCATCACCCATTACCAGGGTGACGGTTGTCGAGGATGTGGGGGCCAGGTTAAGGGGGCAGGCTTCTGTTTGCACTGAGATATCCAGGTTGGCCTCTGCCGCCTGCGCCAGAGGGGAGTCGGCTTTGCCGGTCATGCTCACCATTGGGATGCCCAAGCGCTTCAGTAGGGGCAGCAAGGTCAGAACCTCGGCGGAAGAGCCGGAATTTGAGATGGCAATTACCAGATCGTCGCGAGTGATCATTCCCAGGTCCCCGTGGCTCGCTTCGCCGGGATGCACAAAAAAGCTCGGCGTGCCGGTGCTGGCGAGGGTGGCTGCTATTTTGCGGCCGATATGCCCCGACTTGCCCATGCCTGTCACAATGGCGCGGCCGGGGCACTGTAGGATCATTTCGCAGGCGCGTTGGAACTCGCCATTGATCCTGTGTTCCAGTGCGGCAACAGCTTCTGTTTCCATGCGAACAGTGCGTTGCCCAGCTTCCATTATTAGTTCTCGGGTCATTGGGTGCCTCTGGTTACTGACTTCTAATTTAATAACTTCTCATTTTACTCGGTATCTTTGATCGCTTCCTTCGCCCAAGTTATTCGCGTGCATGGACGTTATGGGATGCAGATTTTAGATCCTGAGCCTGGCCGCAGTAGATCCACTGTTGTCGTGCTAATCTGATTGTGAGCCCGTAACAGGCATTTCAGAAAGCCAGCCGCCAGCCGATGGGGCAAATGACACGCTCGTACACTGCCACACCACCGGACGCGGCCATGGTATAGTCTGCCGCCGCTGCTGTCAGCTATGTCACTCAGAGGATGAACGACAAGCTCCCATTTCCCTGGGAGCAAATGCCAGTAGTCTCGTCATGGCACTTATTTTCGCTGTGTGCGTCCAAGGAATGATTTGCTAATTGGAGAGTATTTGTGAACACATCATTTTGGATTGGTCGGTACGGTTTTTCCCGATGGCTAAGATTCTTACTTTGCGCAGTACTGGTGTCTGCTGTGGTTCCCGCTGCGAATGCCGATCAAAACCCCTATGTAATGATCGAAGGGGTTTCCGAAAAACTTCTCGGTGTGATTCGCTCAAATGGGCAATATGCCAACACTGATCCACAGAGATATTACAGTGCAATAGAGGGTGTGCTGACGCCGGTTGTGGATTTTGACTTTATCGCCCGCGGTGTAATGGGGCGCTATGCCAAACAGGCCACGGCAACCCAGCGCTCCCGCTTTGCCAGCGCTTTCCGGCGTGATCTGGTGGCAACATTTGCTCGCGGCGTAGCGAATTTTGGCGACCTTGATGTGAAGGTGGTTAACCCTGGAACGCAACCCAGCGGTAACCGTGTCAATGTGCTGCAGGAAGTGCGTAGCAAAGAGGGTATTACCAAAGTATCCTATACCCTGGTGCGTAATCGCGCGGGCCAGTGGAAGTTAATCAATGTCATCTTAAACGGCGTTAACCTGGGCAAGACCTTCCGCAGCCAGTTTTCCCAGTCTATGCAGACCTATGGCGATATCGACAAGGTCATCTCCAATTGGTCCGCCGGGCAAGATGTCGCTGATAAAGTGAGCTAGTCGGTGAACTTCAGGGTGTGCAGCTGCGCACCCTCTTCGATTCAAGTACACTTGCGTGCTGTTTTTTAACTAACGCAAATCCCACCTATGCAACCAGATGAAATCAAAACCCTGATTGAGGGTCATATCCCCGAGAGTAATGTAGACGTCACTTTTGAAGGCAGCCACGTGATGGTAACCGTGGTGAGTAGTGCCTTCGAAGGGCTCAGTCGCTTAAAAAAGCAACAGCTCGTTTATGCAGCACTGAATGAAAAGATTGCCGATGGCACTCTACACGCCGTGCAAATGCAGACCCTTACTCCAGAAGAAGCCAGTCGTTAACCCGTCGCCTGAAACCAGGCGACTCCCGATATACGAGACCGAATGGATAAGTTAATAATAGAGGGTGGCAGCCCAATTTCTGGCACCTTGCGAATTTCTGGTGCAAAGAATTCCGCACTGCCAATATTGGCCGCAACTTTGTTGGCCGATGGCCCAGTGCATATTCATAATCTGCCACACCTTAACGACATCACTACGATGATCACCCTGCTGCGATGTATGGGGTGCGAAGTCACAATTGATGAAAAACTGGGTGTCGAAATAGACCCGCGTTCGGTTAACGATCTGACAGCACCCTACGAGCTGGTGAAAACCATGCGCGCCTCTATTCTGGTGCTGGGTCCACTGCTGGCGCGTCACGGTGTGGCCAATGTTTCTTTCCCCGGTGGTTGTGCGATCGGCAGTCGTCCTGTGGACATTCACTTGAAGGGGCTGGAGGCGATGGGGGCCGAAATTACCATTGATGGTGGTTTCATCCGCGCTCGCTCAAATGGCCGCCTAAAAGGCGCCAATATCGTTATGGAGAAAGTAACGGTTGGTGGGACAGAAAACCTGTTGATGGCTGCGGCCCTGGCTGAGGGAACCACGGTACTGCACAATGCGGCACGGGAGCCCGAAATTGTCGACTTGGCAGAATTCCTCATCGCCATGGGGGCGCAAATAGAGGGTGTCGGCACCGACACTATGCGTATTCACGGCGTACCCAAGCTGAACTCCTGTACCTTTACAGTTATGCCGGATCGCATCGAAACTGGCACTTTCCTCGCAGCGGCCGCAGCCGCCAGAGGCAAGGTACGTCTCCTGCACACTCGCGCGGATATCCTGGATGCTGTTTTACTGAAATTCGAAGAGGCGGGCGCCCATCTGAGTTGCGGCGATGACTGGATCGAGTTGGATATGAAGGGTAATCGCCCCAAAGCGGTCAGTTTCCGCACGGCGCCCTACCCGGCATTTCCCACCGATATGCAGTCGCAGTTTACCGCTATGAATGCGGTGGCAGAGGGCAAGGGCGCGGTGGTCGAGACGATTTTTGAAAACCGACTGATACAAGTACACGAGCTGAATCGCATGGGGGCTGATATCACCCTCGAGGGCAATACCGCGTTTGTCACTGGCGTGGAAAAGCTTAAGGGAGCGCCTGTGATGGCCTCGGATTTGCGTGCGTCGGCGAGTTTGGTTATTGCGGGTATGGTGGCGGAAGGTACGACCATCGTAGACCGTATCTACCATATTGACCGGGGTTACGAGTGTATCGAGGAAAAATTACAGCAGCTGGGGGCGAATATTCGCCGAGTGCCCGGCTAGTAAGTGGAGAAGGCCGTCTTTGAATAGGGCGGCTGTCGAAGACAAGCCGGCTGAATAATGACTATGCAAATCACTATCGCCCTGACCAAGGGGCGCATTCTGCAAGAAACTTTACCGCTACTCGCCGCTGCGGGCCTGGAGCCGCTGGAAGATCTGGGGAAGAGTCGCAAGCTGATTTTTCCCACCAACCGTGAGGGGGTTCGACTACTCCTTTTGCGCGGTGTTGATGTCCCTACTTATGTGCAGCATGGGGCGGCCGATATCGGCGTTGCCGGAAAAGACACTTTGCTGGAACATCACTCCGATGGCCTCTATGAACCCCTGGATTTGGAGATCGCACGCTGTCGCCTGATGACAGCAGGCGTGAAGGGTGCGGCACTGCCGTCGGGTCGGATTAAAGTGGCGACAAAGTTTGTCGAGAGTGCCAAGCGTCATTACGCGGCTCGGGGTCGCCAAGTGGATATCATTAAATTGTATGGCGCTATGGAGCTGGCTCCATTAATGGATCTGGCCGATGAGATAGTGGATATTGTCGACAGTGGCAATACTTTGAAAGCCAATGGCCTTGAGGCCCGCGAAATGATTGCCCATATCAGCAGTCGCCTAATCGTCAATAAAGCCGCGATGAAGATGAAGTATCAGCCCATTAGTGAGCTGATCGAAAAATTATCAGCGGCGGTCGCACAAAACTAAAAGTCCCCGGAAGTCATGACTCGCAAGATTATTCGCAGGCTGAATGCCGCTGAAAAAAATTTCGACACGCAATTAAAACGGCTGCTCGCCTGGGAGGCGGTGGCCAATGAGCAGGTTGAGGCAACCGTTGCGGAGATCCTGCAGCAGGTGCGCAGCCGTGGAGATGCTGCCGTAGTTGAATATACCAACCGGTTTGACCGGCGTGATCTTGTTGTGGCTGAAGACTTTTTATTGGCGCCACTGGAGCTGGATCAGGCGCTCGGGCGTATTGGTGCCGAAGAGCGCGAAGCCCTGGAAATTGCCGCTCGGCGAGTGCGTAGTTACCACGAGCGGCAGAAGCAAGAATCCTGGCGCTATACCGAGGCCGATGGCACGGTATTGGGACAGCAGATTACGCCAATGGAGCGCGTTGGTATTTACGTTCCCGGTGGCAAAGCCAGTTATCCGTCCTCGGTGTTAATGAATGCCATTCCGGCCAAGGTTGCGGGTGTGGATTCGGTGACCATGGTAGTCCCTGCTCCCCAGGGCGAAATCAGTGATTTGGTTTTGGCGGCGGCGGCTATTGCCGGGGTCGATCAGGTGTTTACTATTGGCGGTGCACAAGCAGTGGCGGCTCTGGCGTATGGCACCGAAACCATTGATTCTGTGGATAAAATAGTCGGCCCCGGCAATATCTTTGTCGCCAGCGCCAAGCGTGCTGTCTTTGGTCATGTGGCTATCGATATGATCGCCGGGCCTTCAGAGATCCTGGTGATTTGTGACGGTGCTACAGACCCCGATTGGATCGCGATGGACCTGCTGTCTCAGGCCGAACACGATGAGCAAGCGCAGTCAATTCTGTTATGCCCCGATAGTGAGTTCCTCGATGCTGTGGAGGCATCCCTACTACGCCAGCTGGAGGATCTGCCCCGGGCTGAGATAGCGACCAAATCTCTATTGGATCGTGGAGCCCTGATTCTGGTGGACTCCCTCGAGCAGGCACTGCAAATTTCAAACGGTATTGCACCGGAACACCTGGAAGTTTCTGTAGCTGATCCAGAGCCTTTGTTAGCGCAAATTCGTAATGCAGGCGCCATCTTCCTGGGCCGCTATACTGCTGAAGCTCTGGGGGACTATTGTGCTGGTCCCAACCACGTGTTGCCCACCAGTGGTACAGCGCGTTTCTCCTCCCCCCTGGGCGTTTACGATTTTCAGAAGCGCAGTTCAATTATTTTTTGTTCACCGCAAGGTGCCGATCAACTCGGTCGTGTGGCTGCTACCCTCGCTCGTGGTGAGGGACTGGAGGCACATGCGCGCTCGGCTGCATTTCGAGTCAAGAAGTAAGCGTGCGCATTGCGCACCGCTTCGGCATCAGCGCCAGCAAGACACATCATGCGTAAAATACTATTGGCTTTAATCGTTTTGTTATTGACCGGTTGTGTGGTCAACAATGAGTACAGTACCGCGGATTACACCCGGGCCGAGCAGAACCTCCCGCCCATTTCGCTATTCGCAAAAATGCCTGAGGCGGATTTTGAGCAGCGCTGTAATGACTATGGCGACAGTTCTCTGTTGAAGCACTGCCAGTTTGGTGTGTTGGATTATGCCGAGTTACTCCGGGCATTGGAGGGGGCCGCTGCTTTTCGTTCGGTACAGCTTGGTAATGAGGATGTTCCCTATCAATTACTGATAACCTCGGCCGGATATACCGAAGAGGGCGTTGAAGATATCGGTGAGGCGGTGATTGCCGGAGCTACCATGATGTTGGCTCCTATGAGCACAACTCGGGACATTCATGTCGATGCAATCCTCACTTGGCACGGTCTGCCTTTACAGCGCTATCAGCTGGAATTCCCTTTCACCACTACGGTCAATTTATTCACTCCCCCGGAAGCGGCGAAGAGGGGGCTGGCTCAAGTGGTGGCATCGAAGTTGATTGCCCACGTGCAAGAGAGTGGGGCCATGGCTCCGGAGTACCTCTACCGCTCAATCGGTGCAAGTGATTACCATTCTGCGCTGAATTTACCGGATTCTGTCGGCGAATATGTGAGCAATCCACTGGAGCTTGCCAGCCACCCTTTGTTTGGCGCTCAGGCCCGGTATATACATCGCCATTTTCAGTTCGACTCAGTAGATGTTTTTGTGTACCCGATTCCCAACTGGCAGTGGGAGGATTTGGCGTTAACGCAGGTGCGCGAACTGGACAGAGTGCGCGAGGAGCTTCAGTTGGTGGAAAGGGAGGCGCAGTGGCAGGTATTGGATCTCAGTGAGGAAGCGTCAGAAAGTTGGCGTATTCAAGGGCGGGACACCCCGGTGGCCAGACTTTCTGGCTATTTCCTTTCTGCCGATGGGGAGCGGTTTGATACCCATACTTACCTGTTTGTGCGCAAAGATAAGTTTATAAAAGTACGTGCCTCTTTTTCCGGCCAAGGCAGAAGCAGGCAAGACGTGGAGGCGTTTGCGCGGGGGCTGATCGCCCAGGCGGATGTCCCCAGTGAATCTCAATTTATGCTAAATGTTCGTGAGAACTGGCGAGAGGCCCAGGTGGAGGATTAACCGGGTCTGCTCCGTGTATTATTTTTTCTCACTGGGTTTTCCCTCGTTGGGAATTTGAGTTGCCTGCCAGGCGACTACGTACCAATCGCCTTTGCGTTTGGCAAAGGTGCCGGTATTGAAGTAATAGTTCTTCACCCCGTTGCTTCTGTCGTTAGCCACCAGTTTGAAAGCCACGATTGCCGTATCGCCCAGTAGGCGGATATCGACATCTTCCGCTGCATAACGCACTGTTACCGGCTCGTCGGGTGAGACTTCCATTCCCTGCATAATTTGTGTTTTGCCAAACCGCTTGCCGGCAGAGCTGGTGTAAATCAGATCCTCGGCCCAGAAGCGCCGATGAACCTCGGCACTGCTGGCTGCATTTTCAATAAAGTGATGCAGCAGTTGTGATAGCTCCTCCTTATCGTCCGCTCGGGATTGCCCAGCTGTCAAAACCAAGAGAATACAGAGGATGACTGCGCGCATAGATTTACCTTCCGTGTTGCGTTAATTGATTATTCTTCGGGCGCTGTCGTGTCAGGTTTGACTGACACCGTTGCCTCTACGGTGTGGGATGCACCCTCGCGGGTAAAGGTTATGGAGATGGTGTCTCCTGGTCGCAGAGTTGCCATGGTGGCCTCTCCCTGCTTTCCATCGCCAATGGGTAGCCCGTCGATATGGGTAATCACATCCCCTGGCTTGAGTCCGGCGCTGTGGGCTGGGCTCTCATTGTAAATTGCGGTAATCATAACGCCCCCGGTGGAGGCCAGCTTAAACTCTTTGGCCATCTGTGGGCTGATGGCACTGGCTTCAATACCCAGCCAGCCGGGCACGACGCGACCGTAAGCGATGATGTCCTGCATCACCTTGAAGGCGATATTGGCGGGAATCGCGAAACTGATTCCGCCGGAATAACCGGATTGATTGAGTATGGAGGTATTGATGCCGAGTAGGCGACCTCGAGAATCTACCAGCGCCCCCCCTGAATTGCCGGGATTGACCGCCGCATCCGTTTGCAGAAAGTTTTGTAGGTGGCTGCCGGTGCCGGAGTTTTCCAGGTGGCGGCCTTTGGCGCTGATAATACCTTGGGTGACGGTCTGACCGACCCCAAAGGGGTTTCCGATTGCGAGTACTACATCGCCCACTTGGGCAGATTCAGGCTCGCCCACAGAGATTGAGGTGAGATTGTCCAGTTCAATTTTTAAGACGGCCAGGTCAAAGTCGACGTCGCTTCCGACCATGCGGGCGTGTGCTTCGCGGCCATCAGCCAGCAGAATAACGATAGCAGCGGCCTGATCGACAACATGGTGGTTGGTGAGAATATAACCATTGTCGCTGACGATAACCCCGGAGCCCAGGTTCGATTGCATGCGCTCCCTCTGCGGGACGTTCATATTGTCGAACAGCCGGCGAAAAAGGGGGTCGTTAAATAACGGATGTTGCCGCTGTGGCAGTGCCATGCGCGTATAGATATTCACTACAGCAGGTCCGGCCATATTGACGGCCTGGGCATAGGATACCGGCCCCTGCCAATTCTCCTGCGGCGGGGTGGGGTTTGCACCGCGCAACTGCGGAAAT
Source organism: uncultured Microbulbifer sp. (assembly GCF_947498635.1). Classification (GTDB taxonomy): domain Bacteria; phylum Pseudomonadota; class Gammaproteobacteria; order Pseudomonadales; family Cellvibrionaceae; genus Microbulbifer; species Microbulbifer echini. The sequence goes on from NZ_CANMKV010000008.1 coordinate 67,073, forward strand.
AGCACCAGCAGCAGGGCGGCCATGGTCAGGCCTATCAGGGCAGGCAGGGCCCAGTCCTGTAAAAAGCGATTTTGGGACACTCGAGACTCCTCTTTGCGCTGATTATACACACGTCTTGCCGGGGATTCGCCGAGTAGGGGAGGCTCGACTCTGTTGGCTGGGGGCTCAGTAAGGGGAGATAAAGAGCCTGCGTTCGACTTTTACGCAGCGTAACCCTCTCGGTGCTTCCGATTAGCTCCCAGCAGATTGGTATTGCTTCGGGGGAGCGTGAGGCTCCGCTGGTATTCCTGGTCGTTGGATGGATTTTGGTTGGGCGAATGCATTTTAAAAAGTGGGCGTTGTTGTTCAGGGCTGCCACACGGGCTCTTCATTGCCTGAGGTTCATTACGGCTTCAAGACTTATCACAGAATGGATCTGAGGCTCTTTTAAATAACTTGTTTTTAGACATTTTGTTTGAGCCGTTTGAATAGCCTTGGTGGGGATAAGTGTTTTTGTGGTTAATCAATGACGCTGCTCATAGACATTGTCTTTTTCGCAGAATGCGAGTTCAGGCTGTTTTATTCATCGAGTCAATATCGGTGGGTGGTAAATTTGGTCCTCAGGTTGACCGCAGGCGGGGGCTATACTCTCTCATCCTGTATAGGTTTGACATTGGTCGGCCAGCACAGATGCGTATAATAACCAGTCGCAATTTTAAGACTAACCGGCAACCTAAGTATTTGGAGACCAAAATGTCCCTTGTTCGCCCCCATGGCAGTGTTGAGCCGCAACCTCGCTTTGTTTATGACAGCGAGCGGCATCACCAGTTGATGCATGAAGCGGAATCGCTGCCCTCTATTGTGGTCAGTTCCGCTGCCGCTGCCAACGCGGTAATGCTGGGTGCGGGTTACTTTAATCCTTTGCACGGTTATATGAACTTGGCGGATGCACTGAGTGTGGCGGAGACCCTGCGCACTGTCGATGGGCTTTTTTGGCCGGTTCCGGTATTGAATGTTGTAGAGGATACCCGTGCAATTGAAGGCGCCTCCCGTATCGCCCTACGCGACCCAAATGTTGAGGGTAACCCGGTACTGGCGGTGATGGATGTGGAGGCGATTGAAACCGTTTCCGATGGGCAGATGGATACGATGGCCGAGCAGGTTTTCGGTACTTTGGATGACAAGCACCCCGGTGTCGCCACGTTTAAGTCTGCTGGTCGCAAGGTGATTTCAGGCCCAATCGAAGTGCTTAATTTCAGCTACTTCCTGAATGATTTCCCGGATACCTTCCGCACCGCAGTGGAAATTCGCAACGAATTCGCTGAGCGCGGCTGGAGTAAGGTGGTGGCATTCCAAACCCGCAACCCCATGCACCGTGCCCACGAAGAGCTGTGTAAGATGGCCCTGGATGGGGTTGAGGCTGACGGTGTACTGATTCACATGTTACTGGGGCAGCTGAAGCCTGGCGATATTCCCGCCCCGGTACGGGATGCCTCGATCCGCAAGATGGTGGAGCTCTACTTCCCGGCCAATACGGTAATGGTGACCGGTTATGGCTTTGATATGCTCTATGCAGGTCCCCGCGAGGCGGTTCTGCACGCGGTGTTCCGCCAAAACTGCGGTTGTAGCCACCTCATCGTAGGTCGCGACCACGCCGGTGTTGGCGATTACTACGGCGCCTTTGATGCGCAGACAATCTTTGATGAAAAAGTCCCCGAGGGTGCTTTGGAAATTGAAATCTTCCGTGCCGACCACACCGCTTATTCAAAGAAGCTCAATAAGGTAGTGATGATGCGGGATGTGCCGGATCATACCAAGGAAGACTTTATTCTGTTGTCCGGTACCAAGGTGCGGGAGATGCTGGGGGATGGTATTGCGCCTCCGCAGGAGTTTTCCCGCCCGGAAGTGGCTCAGATCCTTATGGATTACTACCAGAGCCTGTAAATTTTAAATTTACACGGACACATTAAAAAAGGCGGGATCACCCGCCTTTTTCTTTGATCCCCGACAGGTTTGCTCAGTTACCTACGTGCGCCTCTTTTTCTAGGCCGTAGTCTTCAGCGAGGGTGCCTTTGGCGCCGGGTTCTTTGGGGGCCCAGTCTTTTGGTGGGCCCATATCCTGAAGCTGTGTGTCATCTTCCTTCAGCTTGCCGCTACCGGCTTCCAGCATTTGCCGCCCTATATCCTGATTGGATAGGCGTAAGGCACTATTCGACAGATATTCGTGTATCTCTTTATAGCTTTCGGTCAGGTTGTGAACCAACTGGGAGGTCTGGTCGAAGTGTTCATTGACTTGAAGCTGGAAGTCTTCGAGCTTGTCATTGGCTTCGTGTAGGCGCTGTTCCAACTCTTGCGAGCGATCGACACTGGAGCGTCCGCGAATAGCGAGGTACGCCAAGAATGCACCCAGCGTCATGCCGAGGATGCCAACTAGAATTAATACCGATGTAGAGTGCACTTCCTACCTCCTGAACTTGCTCTTATATGGCACTGGCGATCCCTGGTGCATGATGGATGGCGGTGTATATGGGGAGTATTGTCGCCCCAGGCCCCGGGAAGCCCCTTAAAGTGGCTGATGCCCCCTGTTAGCGGGCCCAGTATACGCGATTATTAATCCGACAATTAAGATTGTTGGTGGTTTGCGATACACCGATTTACTGACAATTCCGAATCGCCAGTGTCGCCTGGCGAATCAAGCCTGGGTGGCGGCGAAAAGTACTCTCAGCTCGTCGAGTCTTTGCCGCCTAGGCGGCTCTGTGTTGAATTTGGTAGAGTGCGCGCCAGTAATCCAGTTGTTAAAGATATTTTCCTCTATGTTGCCCGCTAAACCCCAACGATTTACTCCTCTTGAGCGCTATGAAAGCGATTTGCAACGTCCCGACTTTATTGAGGATTTGTCCCAGCGGGCGGCCGTGCAGGAATTGCAAGACTTGCATCTACGTTTAGTGGCCAGGGGGGAGCGGGGCTTTGTGGCAAATATGCTCGCACGACTGCGCCGTACGGATACCGGTCCGGAGCGAGGGATCTATTTTTGGGGGGGGGTCGGACGGGGCAAGACATACCTTATGGATGCATTTTATGAATCCCTGCCATTTGCCCAGAAGCAACGAACACACTTCCATCGTTTTATGCGCCAGGTACACGGGGACCTAAAAGAGTATGCCGGGGAGAAGAATCCCCTGGAAAAAGTGGCGGATAAGATCGCGGGACGGGCCCGGGTGCTTTGTTTTGATGAGTTCTTTGTGTCAGATATTGCCGATGCCATGATCTTGGCGGGTCTGTTGGAGGCGTTATTCCGCCGCGGAGTGGCACTGGTGGCCACTTCCAATATTGAGCCGGAGGGGCTTTATAAGGATGGCTTACAGCGGGCGCGCTTCCTGCCAGCCATTAAACTCCTGCAGCGTCACACCAAGGTAGTGAATGTCGATGGAGGCACCGATTACCGCCTGCGCACTCTGGAGTTGTTGGAGTTGTACCACGCACCTCTCGATAGAGAGGCAGATGAAAATCTGTCCCGCAGCTTCGCTCGTCTGAGTGTGGATGGCAGTGAGATGCGCAACAACGTGGAGCTACAGGTCGAGGGGCGCCCGATTCGGGCCTTGAAAGTGGCCGATGACGTTGCCTGGTTTGATTTTGTGGACCTCTGCGACGGTCCCCGCTCCCAGAATGACTATATAGAGTTGGCGCGAGAGTTCCAGACGGTTCTACTGGCCGCGGTACCGAGGTTTGATGAGCGTATGGATGCCCAGGCGCGCCGTTTTATCAATCTGGTAGATGAATTTTATGACCGCTGTGTCAAGTTAGTGATTTCTGCGGAGGCGCCGGCTGAGGAATTATACGCTGGACAGCACCTCCGTTTTGAGTTTGAGCGAACGGTCAGCCGGCTATTGGAAATGCAGTCTCGGGAGTACCTGGAGAGGGCACATCGCCCAGAGTGATTTCGGTGCATACGGCCCTAGGTTAGGGGCTATAAACCGCTTGAAAAGCGAGCACTCCTTTTGTACTATCCGCGCTCTTTTGTGGGACGGCCCCTAATACCAGGGGGTCATATTACAGGTGTTTATAACATGAAGACATACAGTGCCAAACCGGAAGCGGTAACACGCGACTGGTACATTGTTGACGCTGCGGACAAGACCCTCGGCCGTATTTCCGCCGAGATCGCGCACCGCCTGCGTGGCAAGCACAAGCCTGAATACACGCCCCACGTGGACACTGGCGATTACATTATTGTGATCAATGCCGAGAAGGTTCGCGTGACCGGCAACAAGGCCAAAGACAAGATCTACCACAGCCACTCCGGCTATCCCGGTGGTCTGAAGTCGATCAGCTTTGAAAAGTTGATCGAGAAAGCGCCCGAGCGCACCATCCAAAGCGCCGTTAAAGGTATGCTGCCGAGGGGTCCTCTGGGTCGAGCCATGTTCAAAAAGCTGAAAGTATACGGCGGTAGTGAACATCCTCACACGGCACAACAGCCGATTGAACTGGCGATCTAAACGGGAATAAATCTGATGGCAACTACTCAATACTACGGTACCGGCCGCCGCAAGACCTCCACCGCTCGTGTATTTATCGTGCCTGGTGAAGGCAAGATCAGCGTAAATGGTCGCGCCCTGGACGAATACTTTGGTCGCCAGGTGGCTCGCATGATCGTGCGTCAGCCGCTGGAAAAGGTTGATCTGGTCGAAAAATTCGACATCATCGCAACTGTAAAAGGTGGTGGTTCTTTTGGTCAGGCGGGTGCTATCCGTCACGGCCTGACCCGCGCCCTGATGCAGTACGATGAGGAGCTGCGTCAAACCCTGCGCGCCGCTGGTTATGTTACCCGCGATGCTCGTGAGGTTGAGCGTAAGAAAGTCGGTCTGCGCAAAGCGCGTAAGAAACCGCAATTCTCCAAGCGTTAAGCTTTCTTTTTGGCCCGGCTTCTGCCGGGCTTTTTTCTGTCCTGTGTTTGAGGATTTGAGCGGCCGTTCTGGGTTTTGCTTGATTTCTCATGGTTCCACCACGCAATTCCTGACGTTCCCCATGTCTTTGCCTTGTATCAAAATGGCATTTTCTTTAACATTGCGCGGATTTGTATCCGCTTGATTTGTGGGGTTTATTCGCGCGGGCAATCTGCCGGAGCGGGACTTCTTTCAAGACTTTTTGGGTTTGGGCCAGCGCATTTCCGGTTTTCCCGGGATCGCTGTGATGGGAGAACTACGTCATGAGTGATGACGGTGTAAATGTAGGACGGCGTCGTTTCTTGACCGCTGCTACCTCTGTCGTTGGTGGTGCGGGTGCGGTTGGGGTTGCCGTGCCCTTCGTCGCCTCCTGGAATCCGAGTGCCAAGGCAAAAGCTGCGGGCGCTCCGGTTAAGTACAACATTAGCAAAATCGAGCCGGGCCAGATGGTCACCGTTGAGTGGCGCGGCAAGCCGGTATATGTGGTTCGTCGAACAGACGAGATATTGCAGGACCTGGAGAAAGTGGAGCCGCTGTTGCGGGACCCCAACTCCGAGGAATCCATTCAGCCGGTTTATGTAAATCCGGAAAACCGCTCTATCAAACCGAAGCTGTTAGTCCTGGTTGGCTTGTGCACACACCTGGGCTGCGCCCCGATGTACCGCCCCGAAGTCGGCGCCGCTGATTTGGGTGGTGCCGAGTGGATGGGCGGCTTCTTCTGTCCCTGTCACGGCTCCAAGTACGATATGGCTGGTCGGGTCTATGCCGGTGTTCCGGCACCGACGAACCTGGAGGTTCCGCCTTATTCCTATGAGAGCGACGACGTAATCGTGATTGGTGTAGACCAGGAGGGCGCTGCATGAAATGGCTAGCAAATTTCGGTGACTGGGTAGATCAGCGACTGCCGATCTACCAGGCCTGGGATAAGCATATGGGCAAGTACTATGCGCCCAAAAACTTTAACCTCTGGTATTTCTTCGGTGTTTTCTCCCTGCTAGTACTGGTCAACCAGCTGTTGACAGGTATCTGGCTGGTGATGAGTTTCACCCCTTCCGCCGAAGGAGCCTTTGCCTCCGTTGAATACATCATGCGCGATGTGGAATGGGGCTGGTTGATCCGCTATCTCCACTCGACAGGTGCGTCTGCATTCTTCGTAGTGGTGTACCTACATATGTTCCGCGGCTTGATGTACGGCTCTTACAAGCCACCGCGCGAGCTGGTGTGGATATTCGGTATGTGCATCTACCTGGTGCTGATGGCGGAAGCCTTTATGGGCTATGTGCTGCCGTGGGGACAGATGTCCTACTGGGGCGCCCAGGTGATCGTATCTCTGTTTGGGGCCATACCCGGTATTGGGGACAGCCTGGTAGAGTGGATTCGCGGTGACTACCTGATTTCCGGTATTACCCTGACCCGCTTCTTCTCCCTGCATGTGATTGCTCTGCCACTGGTATTGGTACTGCTGGTGGTATTGCACATTCTTGCCCTGCACGAAGTGGGCTCCAATAACCCTGACGGCATCGAAATTAAAAAGAACAAGGATGAGAATGGCATTCCTAAAGATGGAATTGCTTTCCACCCTTACTACTCGGTCCACGACCTGGTGGGTATCGCGGTCTTCCTGTTTATCTTCGCCACTGTGGTGTTCTTCTTCCCGGAGATGGGCGGTTTCTTCCTAGAATACGCTAACTTCGAAGAGGCGAACCCGCTGAAGACCCCGCCGCATATCGCGCCGGTTTGGTACTTTACGCCGTTCTACGCGATTTTGCGTGCAGTAACGATGGATATTGGCCCGCTTACAGCTAAGTTCCTCGGCCTGGTGGCTATGGGCGCAGCTATTGCTGTTCTGTTCGTGCTGCCCTGGCTGGATAAGAGCCCAGTGCGTTCGATTCGCTATAAAGGCTGGCTGCCCAAAGGCCTGCTGCTCCTGTTCGCAGCGGTATTTATTATCCTGGGCTACCTGGGGGTTAAGTCTCCAACTCCGGATCGCAACTTCCTTTCCCAGTTGGCGACTCTGTTCTACTTTGCCTTCTTCCTGACTATGCCGGTTTGGACGAATCCAAAGGGGCGCAAAGGGATCGGTTCATGGGTTGTGAGTATTGGCTTTGGTATCCTGTTCCTGTGGATGGCATTCGCAAACTTTACCTTTGGTCATGAAGATCAAGACAAGAATGGCTTTGTGAATACCTTTGTTGGTATTTCGGCTCTGTTACTTGCTGCTTTCTTTGCTGCGCTACCGTGGATTACCAACCGCGATGAGGTATACCCGGAGCCAGAGCGTGTCACCAGCCCGTCTGGCGGTAAGACTTTCGGTATCCTGTTTATTGGTATCGTTGTTGTGGGTCTGCTGACCTTTATTCCGATCAAGGCCGTGGGTGCTGAGTCCAGTGTTGAGCTGGACCACATTGATATCGACCTGCAGGACAAGCCGTCCTTACAGCGCGGTGCCAAGTACTTCGTCAACTACTGTATGGGTTGTCACAGTGCCAACTATTCCCGCTGGGAGCGCGTTGCTACTGATCTGGATATCCCCAGAGAGTTGATGATGGAGAATCTGATTTTGGGGAACGATAAGATCGGTAACCTGATGGAGATCTCCATGCGCTCGGACGACTCCAAAGTATGGTTCGGTGCCACGCCGCCGGATCTGACATTGGTGGCTCGCTCACGCTCCCCGGAATGGCTCTACACTTATCTGCGCAGTTTCTACAAGGATGACAGTCGGGCTACCGGTGTGAACAACCTGGTATTTCCCAGCGTTGCTATGCCCCACGTGTTGATGGAGCTGCAAGGCTTGCCTGAATGTGCTCCGGGCCCCAAGCGTGACCACGGAAAAATTGTCCGTGATGAGCTGGGTAACCCGATTATGGATGCGGATTGTGGCAGCTTGCAGGTTGGCAAAATCAAAGGCTCCATGACTCCAGACGAGTTCGACCAGGCTATGTATGATCTGGTTAACTTTATGGAGTATATTGCTGAGCCTATGGCAGAAGATCGCAAGCGCATCGGTTTCTATGTGTTGGCGTTTATATTTGTGTTCTTTATCTTTGCCTGGTTACTGAACCGGGAGTATTGGAAAGACGTGCAACACTAAGCGTGGCAGTTTTTCTCTGATGGGTGGTGGAGTTAGTCCTCCACCCTTTTATATTTTGAATAAAAAGGTTGGCACTCGCTAACCAAAAGTTTGAGGTAGTTTGAACATGGGTGTGCCTACCAACAAGCGCTCCTCTATGACCTTCTTCTCCGATGGTCGCAGCCACTACAGCCACCGCGTGCGTATTGTGCTTGCAGAAAAAGGAGTTTCCGTCGATATCATAGATGTTGATTCTGACGATAAACCAGCCGAGCTCGCTGACCTCAACCCCTACAATTCGCTGCCGACTCTGGTGGACCGCGATTTGGTGTTGTTCGAAACCAAGGTAATGATGGAGTACCTGGACGAGCGCTTCCCTCATCCGCCACTGCTGCCGGTTTATCCGGTTGCTCGCGCACAGAGCCGCCAGATCATGCACCGCATCGAGCGAGATTGGTGCCCTCTGGTCGATAAAATTCTTGCCGGTGGCAAGGATGTGGCTTCGGCTCGTAAAGAGTTGCGCGATAGCTTCGTTGGCATCGCACCGATGTTTACCGAACTGCCGTTCTTCTTTAACGAAGAGTTCTCTCTGGTGGATTGCTGCATGGCACCGCTGTTGTGGCGTCTTGAGCAGTTTGAAATCAGCCTGCCCAAAACCAAGCAGGTTAAGCCGTTGCTGGATTATATGGATCGCCTGTTCGCTCGCGAAGCCTTCCAGCAGAGCCTGACCGAGTACGAGCGGGAAATGCGTTGAGGATACTTTTGTGAGTAAGCCGGCTATGACATCCAATCGCCCCTATATTTTACGGGCATTCTATGAGTGGATAACCGACAACCGGTGCACTCCTTATATTCTTGTGGATACCCACCTATCCGGGGTACTGGTACCCCAACAGCATGTCAACGATGACGGTCAAATTGTACTGAACGTTTCCGAGGGTGCTGTCGCTGGCCTGACGATGGATAACTACGCGATTCGCTTCAATGCGCGTTTTGGCGGGGTACCCACCGATATTCAGGTTCCGGTCGGGGCCGTGGTCGGTATTTACGCGCGTGAAAATGGTCAGGGAATGGTGTTTGAGGCGGAGGAAACTCCAGAGCCACCAGAGCCCACACCACCCACCAGCCTGGGTAAGAAGTCGGTGAAGAAGCCCGCGTTGCGGGTTGTGAAGTAACTTCACTGGAAAAAGGAGGCATTAGGCCTCCTTTTTTTCTTCTGTATCACTGGCCTGAGCCTGTATGTCCAGTTGGGGCCTATATTTCATCCCGTATTGCCTGGACTATTTTTCCTTCTCCTTCTCCTTCTCTCATTAAATTCATACTCTAGCTTTTTCACAGCTAAGCAATGTACCGACTAATTTTTCCTCTCTCAGAAATCTCAATTCAGTGATCGTATTTTGACGCTAATTTTACTTTTAGATTTTTCAGGTGTTGCCTGATACAGCCTGCGGTTTGAACGTTGAAATGCCTAAGTAAGGGGCTGCTGTCATTAAAGGGATTTTCGAGACGCAATGCCGATCAGAGCCACTGAAGGCGCTTCTGTAAAATTAGCTTATCAAATTGAAAGCGCGGACGGCTTTGCTGTGGAGCTGGTAATAAATAGAAAAAAGCCACGGATATTTAATGTCCGTGGCAAAGGGTCGAAGGATGGAGGCCTTCGGGGCTACCTTGGGGGGGTAGCGGGGAGGATTAATTCATGCTGGCAACGGTCGGAGATTCATAGGCTTCGTTTTTGCCCAGTAATACAACTTCTACACGGCGGTTATGCTGTCGGCCTGCGAGAGTATCGTTACTGGCCACGGGGTTCGATTCGCCATAACCTTTAACGCTAATACGGTCGCTTGCAACACCGGAATTGATCAGAACATTTTGGATCGACCGCGCGCGTTTTTTGGATAATTCCAAATTATATGCTTCGCTGCCTAGAGAATCGGTATAACCTTCAATAACCGCTTTGGTATTCTCATGTGCGCTCAAGAAATCAGCTAATTTCTTCACTGTGGGTTTGGCACCGGGTTGCAGCTCGTGGTCGTCAAAGGCGAAGAGTACGTCACCAAGAGTTAGCACATTAGTATCTGCATTTTGTTTGCTTCCCATTTTTTCGAGCTCTTTTTTCAGCATCTTGAGCTCCTGCTGATTCTGGGCCAGCTCTGAATTCTTATCTTGCAGTACTAGACCTGCACGCACCATATCGGCATTTTCAAACTGAGCTTCCATCTTGGCAATATCAACTTCGTATTTTGCAACGCCCAGCATTTTTTGCGCCAAGTAAACTTGATGCTCCATATCGGTTTCATTGCCTTCCTGCCATGCCGTTTTGGCTTCACTCACGCTATCACCCGCAGCTCTGAGCGGCACTGTCGCATGGCGATTAACCAGATCATTACGGCTCATAGCCTGGTACTGATCTTCAACCTCGGCGAGAGGTTTTGGCATTTCTGTGGTGGCACAGCCGCTGACTACTGCAGTGGCGATGCCAAGAGCGATTAACGACTTATTCATGGTCAAATCCTGTATTTTAAATGGCAAATGTGGGCGTAGTTTGCGAAGGGTGATTAGATTAAGAGTCCTGATCGATTGTCTGCTTGAGCTGAATGAGGGTTGCATTCAATTCATAAAGTTTTTGCTTGGTGGATTCGGAGCGGGCCTGTGCGCTGGCGAGCTTGGCATCGGCTGTGGCTTTCTCTGCAAACCTGCGTGCCTTATTAAATTCACTCTTGTCTACAGCAGTCTGTGCCTTTCCCAGGTGCTCTTTTGCCGTAGTCAAGTGTTGAGCGGCAAACTGTTCACTTTTGTCTGCTTCAGCCGTGGAGATATGTATTTTTGCTTCTGCAATCTCATTTGTGGGCATGTTTCCGGTGGCACAGCCTGAAATTGCAGTGACCAGTACCAGACTGCCAAATAGCTTTGTTGACTTCATTTCCTTCTCCTTCTGTAGTGGATAGAGAGTTCGCTAGAGAAGGTACATCCCTGTACCTCTCTGGCTAAATATTTACCGGGTCCTTAAAAAGCGAATTGCAGAGAAGCGGAGGCGACATCAAGTTTTGGTTCGATATCATCTTCAATTTCGAAGCGCTCATACTCTAAACGCAGGTCAAGGTTCTCAAGCAGACCAACTTTTACACCAGCGCCATAGAACCAGTCGCCACCGTCCATATCTTCAGAAACCCCACCGAGTACAGGCAGGTCAGCCTTCACTTCAGCATTCCAGGTAAACCAGCCACCTTTTACATACACAGATGCGCGCTCATGGATGGGGGCAGACAAAATACCGGCGAAGGTAAAACCATCAATTTCAGCATTGGTGTCGAAGTCGTTGGCTTCGTCGAAGTTTAAGTAAGCGACTTCGGCACCGAGGTATTCATTCAGTTTGATACCACCAAAAATTTTCACGACTTCAGATTTTTCATCGAATTCCGTTTCTTCGTCATCCCATTTAACGGAGTACTGGCCGTAGCCGCCGCCTACAAAGAACTCTGATTCCGAGCGATCAAAGATATCCTGTGCCATAGCTTGACCAGTAAGGCCAGTGGTCATTGCAATTGCAGCGATTAGTTTTCCGTAGTTCATGATAGTAATCCTCATGTGAAAATATTTTGTTACTTCTCGGTATTTTCTCTTGGGAGTAAAACCGAATTCAGTTTCGAATCTCTAAGCTGTGAAGCTTGTTGTTGATGGTTGCAACCGGTATGCCAACTTTTTTGCATGGGGAAGAAAAATATTTCAAAAGTGTGTCTAAGCCGCATGGGTGCTGAGTTTTTTTGGGGGCAGGTACTGTTGAGATTTTTTAATATCGGTCAATAACTGATGGCTTCCAGGGGTGTTCTTACGGTGTAGGAATGTTTTTGGTATGTAAAAATTGCAAAGAGTTCTATTTCTGTTTTGTAAAAATTTATACAAAGTGCAATTTGACGTTGGGTATTTAAAAGAACAATGCCCATTTCGCACCTATAAAGAAGGGAGAGATGTCAAAGTAGAAGTTGGCATGCTAACTGCAGGTTCACTAATGAACTTTGCAAACTAGGAGATTCTCATGGCTACAGCAGCTAACTCAAAAACAAACTCAAGCCGCGGTAATAAAAGTGCAGTTGGTAAGGATGCGGTGCAGGAAGAGGTTCTTTTATCCGAAATGGCGAGAGAGAAAGCCCACTCGGCGGTAGACAGCGTCTCTGATAAAGCGGCTGCTACGGAAGAAAAGATCCGTGAATCTGCAGCGCAATCATCTGAGTCACTCTCGCAAAAGCAGGAGCAGATCAAGCAGACCGCTAGCCAGACCCGTTCAGACATAGAAGGCTTTGCGAAAAAAAATCCATGGGCTGCTGCGGGTATTGCGTTCGCTACAGGTGCGATTGTCAGCGCACTAATTCGTCGTCGCTAATTTATGTCGGACGTTGAAAATACTCAGCAATGCGACTCCGGGGTAGAGGGCTCTGGCGAAGCGTCGGATTGGCAGCGTCTGGGCGTGAGCGCCCAGGCGCTGCTGTCAGCATTGCAGCAAGTGGCCGGCGGGCGCTTGGCATTGATCGGCGCGCAGTGGCGACTCAGTCTTGTTGCTATCTCGCTGTCACTTGTCATGTTGGTCAGCCTTGGCTGTGTCATCGCATTAAGTTGGTTTGCTATTTCCCTCGGGGCAGGTTTTGCCATTTGGAAATTTCTTGATCACTGGCTCTGGGCACTTTTCGTGGTGCTGTGTATGCAGCTATTGGCCGTATTTTTATTATGGAAGCAAAGTCGACGCCTGTTACAGTTGATTTCCATTGACCTGAATATCTTTGAAAGTGAGGCTTCTGGTGCTGGATCTCCTGCTAAAGAATGAGAAGGCTGCTGTGCGGGCAGCACGCAAAACTGAGCGAGAAGGTCTAGTAAGTGCCAAAGCGGCCCTAGATTCACTTAAGACTTACTCCGCCAAAGTTGCTGTACAGCCAGTCAGTTTGGCGGCCATGGTTGCAGCTGGATTTATTTCGGACAGGGCTTTTGCCGATGTAGGGAAGCAAAGACTTAAAGTCCTGCTTTCAGGGCTCAGTTACAGTGCCCTCGCAGAGTATGGTTTTCAGTTTTGGTCGGACTATGCCGATGAAAAACCCGGTGAAGATAAAACTTCCGGCGAGGCAGAAGCCTCTCAGATTTGACCACTCCCCAAGTCTAATAAAATCTCAGATGCAACTGCATTGTTGTGAGCGAGTGCCGGTCACCTTGAGGGATGGGGCAACTTGCACTTTTAATATTCAAGTACGGCAGATACCCGAGTGAATGCACAAGACAGCCCTGAACAAGAATCAATACAAGCACCTAAAATGAGCAGTGAATCTAGGAGCCATCGTCAGTTTAAGATCCTAGCTACTTGTGCGGTCATCCTGACCGCCCTGGCAATTATCGCAGCCCTTTACCTAGGGCGTACGATTCTTTTGCCTTTTACCCTCGCATGGATGAGTTCGCTGCTGCTCTCACCCCTCGTGCGCTGGACATCTCAAAAGGGCATACCCAACCCTATTTCAGCGGGGTTTTTGGTTCTGTTTGCCGTATCCATGTTATTTCTCGCTGTGCGTTTGCTGGCGGAGCCCGCTAGCGAATGGGTAGAAAGTTGGCCGCAAAAAACGGCAGAGGTACAGGAAAAACTCAATATGGTGCAAAAACCCTTAGTCGATTTGCGTAAGGCGGGTGACGAGGTGGTGAAGCTCGGTAAGTCAAACGATGAAAGTCATGTAACGGTATCGGTAAAGCAGGAAAGCTGGCTGAAAAGTATTGTTACGGATGATATTCCAACTTTGTCTGGTCAGGCGTTAATGATTATTGTTCTGACCTTTTTCCTGCTTTCAAGCCGCGGAAGTATTGCTCGGCACATTGGCCAGTTTGGCCGTGACTTCAGTGGGCGCCGACATCTTATGGGCATTGCTACCCAGGTGAGAAGGCAAATCTCAACCTACCTAAACACGATCGCATTAGTGAACTTGGCATTGGCGATTGTTACGTCACTAGTCTTATGGGCTCTGAACTTTCCCAATCCCTTTCTATGGGGATGCCTGGCAGGCCTTTTGAATTTTGCCCCCTATGTAGGGCCTTTGATTACTGTTTCTTTGCTCTCAATCGTTGGCTTGGTTTCTTACGATACACTCTGGGCAGGCCTGCTGGCGCCAGCGGCATTTATGGGAATTACAATGCTCGAAGGGCAATTGATCACCCCCTCAGTGGTTGGGCAAAGATTGAAACTATCGCCCATCTCAGTTTTTTTGGCAGTAATTTTTTGGACTTGGATCTGGGGTGTCGGCGGAGCTTTGATGGCAGCGCCAATTCTGGCTTGTCTGAAAATATTTCATGAAAACCTCTTCCCCGCTCCACCAAGAGCTGAATCGAAAGAAGAAGCGTTGAGGCCCTTAGCACTATAGCTGGGCCAGCTTGATAAGGTCATAGGGTTTGCTGAGGATGCCGTCGAACCCCGATTCAGTGAGCTTATCAGAATTCGGACTTTCGCCTGTGGCGGCGAGTAATCGCCCCGTGTAAGACAGTTTGCGGATTCTTTTGGCAAGCGTGAAACCATCCATATCTGGAAGGTTAATATCCATTAATATCAGATTTGGCTGGTAGGTTGCGAAGAGTTCCAGGGCTGATTGGGCATCGCCACAGGCTTTAGCTTCCCAGCCTAAAGCGATGAGTAGTTGCTGTGTCGCACTGCGCGCATCTTCATCGTCCTCAACCAGAATCAGCTTTTTATTGATTGCAGGGGCTGGCAGGTGCTTAGTAAGAAGATCAAATAACTGATCTGGCTGCACTGGCTTGCCTAAGTGATCGGTACAGCCGGCATCCAGGCAGCGTTGGCGTTCGCCGAGCATCGTCTGAGCTGTGAGCGCAATGACCGGCGTTTCGAACCCTAGCATGCGTAGCTCTTGAGTGGCGGTAAGACCGTCCATAACGGGCATCTGCACATCCATTACGACTAAATCAAAGGGTTTGCCATTATTGCGGGCCGCTAGTAATAGATTGATTGCCTCCTGGCCATTCGCTGCTTGTTGGACGTTACAACCTGCGCTTTCAAGCAAGTGGGCTACCAGTTCGCGAATTTCCCTGAGATCGTCTGTAATCAATACCTGCCCAGACAGGCTTGGGGTCTGGATATGCACCGCAGAAGAGGGTTGCTGAATATCCCAGGTCTGATACTGGTATTGCGCAGGGTGCTTGCACTCTAATGTCAGGGTGAAACAGCTGCCCGATCCCTCCTCGCTGTGCAAAGAGATTTTCCCTCCCAACAGCTGGGCTAACTGCCGGCTGATGGCCAGCCCCAGGCCCGACCCGAGTTCGGAACGGTGGGCACCGCCGTGGGCCTGGACAAAGGGGGTGAACAGTTTTTCCTGTTCGGCGGGAGGGATACCAATGCCGGTATCGATGACACGAAAGCGTAGCTGGCAACTGTGTTCAAGTCGAGTCGCGTCAACTTCGAGGCGGACTTCACCGGTATCGGTAAATTTCACAGCGTTGCTGAGGAAGTTCAGTAGAATCTGTCGCAAGCGGATTGTATCCGTGATGATCTGCGATGGGAGTTCTGTCTGAATATCAATACTAAAGCGGATCCCCTTATCTTCCGCCTTAATTGCGATTAATTGATAGAGCTCGGCAAGAAAGCCGGGGAGGGCCAGTTCGCTGAATTGCACCTCCAGGCGACCCGCTTCGATTTTGGATAAATCGAGTACATCGTTCAAGAGGCTCAACAAATGATAGCCGTTACGCTTGATAATACTTAAGTGATCGAGCTGTTGCTGGCCCTTGTGATTTTGTAGGAGAAGGTCGGTATAGCCCAATATAGAAGTTAAAGGCGTGCGCAATTCATGGCTCAAATGCGCGAGGAACTCGCTCTTGGATTTGTTCTCGGCTTCCGCTTTGAGACGCTCCAAGCGCTCCCGCTCCATATCCCTACGTGATACTGCGTAGCGGATAGCCCGACTCAATCGGGCTGCGGTAAGTTGGGTTTTGACCAAATAATCGACTGCGCCTGCAGAGAGGGCTTCGGCATCCAGGGTGCTATCGTCATGGCCTGTGAGCATGATGATAGGGGCATCGAAACCCTGGCGTCGCGCCTCAGCGAGAATCTGCAGGCCAGTAAATGCACCCAGAGAGTAATCGAGTAGGCATACATCAAAATTATTAGAGGCAAAGTATTTGTGGGCCTCCTCCGGCGAGCGTGCCCACTCGATCTGGTAGCCCTCAGGGTCTATATCCTGAAGAAGATCTTTCGCGATAATAAAATCATCTTCGTCATCTTCTACCAGAAGTAATCTGGTGACGCCCATCTTAAAACTCTACCTTGCTGTTTATCTTATCGAAACTTATATCGGGGAACTACTACTGATAGCTGCGTTGCTTACCAGGGAATTCAACAAATTCGACCCAATAACGCCCCAGTGAGCGCATCAATTCCACCAGGTCTTCAAAAGTTACAGGCTTGGATAGATAGGAGGCCGCGCCAAGGTCGTAGGATTTGAACATGTCCTCTTCGGCCTTGGAGGTTGTGAGAATGACGACTGGAATACGTCGTAAATTGGGGTCTGCTTTTATCGCTGCCAGAGCTTGTCGACCATCCATGCGAGGCATATTTAAATCGAGCAGAATCAAGTCGGGCAGATGCTCATTAGCCAGATGTTCAAATTCGCCTTCTCGCTTTAGGTAGGACAGCAACTCGGCACCATCGCTAACGATGGAGAGTTCGCTTTTTACGAGGCTTTCTTCGAGAGCCTCTCGGGTGAGCAATTGATCATCCTTGTCATCGTCTGCGAGGACGATGCTGATGGATTTACTTGCTTGCATAAATTGTTCTCTTAAAGGTTGAGACCTTGCTGTGACTGCGCACTCGTATCGAGCAAGCGAGGTTCAGAATCATTGTATTCCACTTGTACCGGCGGGTTTTCCGGTATCAGCAGTTCAAAGGTTGCCCCTTCACCTGGTGCGCTGGCAGCGTGAATTTCGCCGCAGTGGCGCTCCAGTATTCTTCTACAAATCGCAAGGCCAATACCTGTACCTTCATACTCATTGCGACCATGCAATCGCTGAAAGGCTGAAAACACTTTGTCGACAAACTGCTCGTCAAAGCCAATTCCATTGTCACTAACAGTGATGCGATAGCCTGGTACCTTGGTGTCCACATGGGAAATTTCTGTTTTCTCACATTGGATCCGAATAATTGGCGGGCATTCGGGTTTGATAAATTTAAGCGCATTACCGATCAAGTTGAGAAACAGTTGGGCCATCTGCGTCGGATCAGCATGGATCGTTGGTAGAGGCTGAATGTCAATTTGTGCGTTGGTTTCTTCGCGCTTAATTTGTAGGTCATCCAGTACTTCTTCGACCACAAGATTGAGGTCGACTGTCTCAAAAGGTGTCGTTCGTGTAGAAACACGGGAGAAGGCGAGCAGATCTTCAATCAGCTTGGACATTCTTTTTGCAGCACTTTGCATACGCTCCACATAGTCCTTGCCGTCGCCTAGTTTTTCGCTATACCGAGCCGTTAGCCGGTCGCCAAATGCACGAATCTTACGCAGCGGCTCTTGCAGGTCATGGGAGGCGACAAAAGCAAAGTTTTGCAGCTCGCGGTTACTGCGTGTTAATTCCTGTGAGTACAATTCCAATTCCTGGGTTCGCTCCGTGACCCTCAGTTCCAGAAGTTGTGCATATTCGTTTTGTTGCCGCATCGACCGGTTGGTAAGCATGGCGATGACCAAAATTAAGCCTATACCCAGGCAGTTGGCGAATAAAACGGCACGCGTAACCTCTCGGCGTCGGAGGGCGGAATCATCCATTAGCGATTGAATGTGCTGGAATTCTTCCTCTTCGATGGTGCTGATAAACTGTGAGAGCATCTCCAGAGTCTTGTGGCTAGCCTCCATCGTTCGCGCAAGACTTTTCACTTCGCGCTTATCTTGGGCGGCGTTAAAATCTGTTACAAGCTGTGAGCTTTGGTTGCTATCAGCAGGCGTCGTCACGGTGTCAATTGCTCGGTAATGACTGCTTAGCAGCCGCTCGAGTTCGTCAAAACGAAATGCCGACTTGGGGATTTTGGTATTTTGAGCTTGCAGTTCGTTGACCAGTTCTGAGGCGTGAGCAACTGCGGCCTCATACTTGGTAAAGTTTGCAGCATTTTCGTTTTGTTTGAATTCACGCAACTGGAGTTCGGCGGTATGCACGGCAAAATAAGTATCGCTGGCCAGCTGAAGGATATCTTTAATCTCACCGGAGCGTGCCGCATTTTCCCCGAGCTCATTCAGGTTGCGGTAGGTATAATAGCTGTTTGCTGCAAAAAGGAGGCATAGTCCCAGGATCAAAGCCGACCAGAAATAACGCAGCTTGGACGGTTTGCTATCCATGATCATGCGGCTCACTATCCAGTACCTCTGCGCAGCTTCGACAGCTTTCGGTGACTTTTTCCAGGCTGACCAGGATTTTTTCAGCAGGCGCTTGCTGGCTTATCTGCAGTTTGGCCAGCTCCGCATTCATGGCAATGTTGTTCATCAAATTACGCAGCTTGTGATGAATATCTTGTTTGGTCATGACTCACTCTGCTTGTACTGATTGAGACGGTTGTAAAGCGTTTTTAAGCTAATCCCAAGCATATCGGCGGCTTGCTTCTTATTGCCATCTACCGCTTCTAAGGTATTCGCGATCAAGCGTTTTTCCATGGCCTCGATGGTCGTGCCCGCCTGTAGATTACTGGAAGAGTCTGAGCTCTGTGTCTGTTCCGTAGTTGTGGCGGAACGCCCAAAAGGAGAGCCCAGTTGTGGAGGGAGACTGAGGGTATTCTGATTGCGGTCAGACAGAATAAATGCGCGGTGTAAGGTATGGCGCAATTCTCGCACGTTGCCTGGCCAGTCGTAACTCTGCAACGACGCCAATATTTTGTCATCCAGAGCGTAGGCGGTTGCGTACTCTTCGTTCATCTGATCGATAAATGACTGGGCCAGTAGGGGGATGTCTTGTTTTCGATCCCTCAAGGGTGGCAGCTGCAAAGGGAACACCGCGAGGCGAAAATAGATATCCTCACGTAGATGGCCGCCATCGGCAATATTTTCATTGCTGCGGTTGGTTGCGGATACTACCCGGCAGGAGACATCTAACTCTGTGGTACCCCCCAGCCTGGTTACCTTACCGGTCTCGAGCACCCTCAGTAGGTTAGGTTGCTGATCGATCGGCATTTCAGTCACTTCATCTAGGAAGAGGGTGCCTTCATTGGCGCGCTCGAACAGGCCGGGCTTACGCGCTACCGCACCGGTAAAAGCCCCCTTTTCGTGACCAAATAATTCGCTACCGATCAACTCCGCGGAGATGGCCCCGCAGTTGGCTGCTACGAGAGGGCCTTGTGCGGCAGAAGCATTGTGGACCGCCTGGGCGACCAGCTCCTTACCTGTACCACTTTCTCCCTGGATCAACACATTGGCTTGGGTTTGCGCGACTTTGCCGATCATATCGTAAAGAGCTTGCATGGCTGGAGACTCACCGACTAAAACACCAAAGTGCCGTTCATACGTTGCCGGTGCCGATTCCCTTTTCCGCAGTAGCAAATCTTGCAGCTGCTGGATTTCAATCGGTTTAACCAGATAAGTCATGTTCGGACCGGCCAGGTGATCCACCATGGATCTGATGGCGCTATGCCCAGTGACAAAAGCGACTTTATCGGGGGTTCGATCGAGGGGGAGGGCGTCCAACACATCAAAGCCGCTGCCTTCAGGAAGCATTAGGTCAAGCAAAAGCGTGTGGTAGCGATTGCGGGCCAAGTAACTGCGGGCTTCGCTTACCCTGTCAGCCACATCTACCGCAAATCCCATATTTTCAATTAGGGGGGAAACTGCGCTCGTGAAATCTTTGTCGTCATCTACCAATAATACCCGTTGCAAAGTCCCAACTCCTATCGATTAGGGATTAAATAAAGGCAACGTAGTTTGCGGTGATTGCAGAGCGTGCCGCAAGCAGTTGATACAAAAAATCGTCATCTTGAGAGGAATGTCTAGATTGGGATGAAATTTACGAACTCAACCCCTGGGCTCGAAGTTTTATTTAAAGCGAGTTTTTGGGTTTCTGATCGGATTGGGCTTGTATTCTGAGACTTTGCGGTGAAGCACTGCAGTGCCAACAATGACATGTCTTGGCGGTTAAGCGAAAACCTGAGGGAGGGGTGCTGGAAGGATTGCGGGGCTGCCGACAGCGATAGCTTGTCGGCGAGCGCCACTTAGACCAATCGATTAGCAGTTGGTATCTTTAGCTTGCACGCCTTCTTTTACTTCTTCACAGGCGTCCTCAACACTGTTGCCAATTTTATCGGCTGTCTGATCTACAGACTCACCCAGCTCCTCAGCAGGGCCTTCGTTAATATCGCAAGCGGCCAGGGCAAAAACGGAGAGCATGATTGAAAAAATCAGGGTCAACTTGGTCATTTTGTAAGTCCTCATTCTTAGTAGTTACATTTCAACTTTATTGCTAGAAAACTATTCTGTAAAAAATCAATTTTCTGCATTTACATAAAATGTTATTCAAGGAGTGTGCCAACTTTGTGGGATGCAGTGATTCTGCGCGGTTGCGCTGGATTCTCTCGTTTTGGCTGTGGGTAATAGTTGCCCATACTGTAAAAATTGGCTGGCAATTGGGCTTGAAATTGTAATAGCTACAAAAAACCTTCGAAATTTAGCAAAAATACTTGGAAATTCGTTGGCATGGGGATTGCAAATTACCCATTGTCAAAGGAGGGCGGTGCTGAATCTGCTCACTAAAACACAGGAACGCTCAATTTTATAAAAGTTGAGTGGAGTGTTTTACCAGTTGAGGTCATAAATTTATTGTTTGCTAGAAAGAGAGTAGGGGTCTCCTATGCTCATTTGGGTTAATACCTTTTTAGTGCTGTCAATTATTGCCGGGATTATAGGTTTCTCTGGCTTTGCCAGCGGCTCTCTTGATTTTGCGAAGGTGCTGTTTGCGGTATTTGCGTTACTGTATGTAATTTCGCTGGCAGCACATTTTATGACGAAGCGTGAACCCCCGGCCGATTAACTCGTTTTTGCCAGTATTAAAAAGAAGGAAGAAACATGGATATTCAAGTAGGTGGCATATTAGGTTTTCTGATTTTGGTTGCTGATATTTGGGCCATTTTAAATATTGTGCAGTCGGGGAGTAGTACGGGTTCGAAGTTGATCTGGATTCTACTCGTCTTGTTTTTGCCGGTGATCGGTTTGATTTTATGGTTCCTTTTGGGTCCCAAGAGTGCCAGGGCTTAATTTTAGAGGCTTTTGGTAGTTTTTTCAGAAGGTTTTGATGGACCTTATTGCTGCGTCGCAGCTCTTTCTAGAGCTGCGACGCTTTTCATCCTCTAATCGCCGTGGCATCTCCCTAGGTATTTGGGCGTATATTCTTCCTCGGAGTGGCGAGGTATCGGCCCTGATCTTAAGATGATGACAAGGCTTCCGGGTGGCAGCCAGAGCCCATAGGCATTCGCCTGCAGAGCCTACCTGCCTGTGTGCCCAGGCTTGATATAAGTCAACCTGATTTGAAAGTGGCGCTTAATTTCTTATTCGCATTGGTTAATTCCGCGCCGGCCCCCGATACTGCAAAGCAGGGTATAAAAGGGAGCATTAGCGTGCGGTTACTCAGTCACACAATTGGTATTCTGACCAATCCGGAAAAAGAGTGGAAAGCTATACGGGCGGATCGTCACTCTTTCTTCCAGGTTTTCCTGACCCATGTGCCATTTTTGGCGTTGATACCCACAGTCGCCGGTTATTTTGGCGTGACCCGTGTAGGTTTTGAGGTGGGCGGTCACTTGGCAAGGTTGACCCCGGGGAGCGCAGCGGTTTTGTCTATCGTTACCTACTTTGCGCTATTGGTTGGCGTTTATTGCCTGGGCGAGTTTATTAACTGGATGGCAAGATCTTACGGGGTGGAGGGCGATGAGCCCACTAGGCATTATGAGGGTACAGCGCTTGCAGTATTTATTAGTACGCCAATTTTTCTCGCCAGCATCGTGGTGTTGTTTCCCCATCCCTGGCTGACCATGGCCTCAGTGGGGATTGCCGGAATGTACTCTATTTACCTGGTGTTTGCTGGCATTCCGATTTTAATGAATATGAATAAGGACCGGGCATTTCTTTATGCTTGTGCGGTATTGACCGTCGCCTTGGTCATGATGGTGACGGTACTTATTACCTCTGTAATTTTGTGGAGTGTGGGTATAGGCCCCATTTACCAGCACCATATTCACTAAGGCATTTGATGCGTGGTTTCACCGCTGGTTATTTCACCGGCAGCAAGGGCGGCATAGGGCAGTCCAGGCTGTCGGCCACCGCGCGCAACAATTCAATTTCCTCCGCTTTGATAACGCCATTGTGGTTCAGGGTATGAACCATAGCCTTCAGGAGCGCGGGCTTTTCCAGCGGTTTCATTTGACCGGCTATTGCGATGGCTTTATCGAGGTGCTGCAGGCCGATGTCTTTGCGGCTCGGTAGTGGCGTTACATCCAGGGACAAAAACTTTAGGCCCTGTTCGTAGGCGCGCTTCGCCGGCAGGTACTGGTTGTTGCCCGCGTGAGCGATAGCGGCCAGAAGAAAGCGGGAGGCATCCTTGCTGGCCCCTTTTTTATTGGAAAGGCGCTGTCGATCGGGCGTTTGTTCCAGAGTGTGCATTAGTACCCGGTACAGTGCCCACTCCCAGGTCTCAATAATTCCATCACTGCGCAAGAGCTTGATCAGGTTTCTTTTGAATATTTGATACTGCTGAGGAACCAGCGCTTTGAGCGCAGGGATACAGAGATCCAACAGTGGCAGGCGAGCATTGTCGGGCAGGGCCTTTATTTGCGGTGCCAGCTTGTCCATTTCCCGCACAACGGCAGGGTGGGCAATTTTTTTCAGAAGTGCCATTTGGGCCCGCTGCTTAGGCGCTTCGTTGTGTAATAACAAGTGATAAACCAAGGCGCGCGCAATAAAGGGATCATGTGCGGCTTGCTGGAGACTGACCGGGATGGATTGCAATAGCTGACGGCCGTATTGCACCTGTTGTTCACTGGGGTTTGCAATACTGTTGTCCACCGCATCCAGAGTCATTTGAAATGAGGCAGTCCCTGCGATACCTGCCGCCTGTGGCCGGTTCGATTCTCTCCCCTGAAATTGTGGGGTTGGGCTGGCGCCGCTGGGGTACTGGCCGTTCCAGGTGGGGTCGAGCCGCAAAATGCGCTCGGTTAACGGGGGGTGCGTGGAAAAGAGGTTGAAAAGCGAGCGCTTTAGACCGCTGGCGAAAAACAAATGGCTGAATTCCGCTGCTCTGCCGTTGCTCAGATTGGAACCGGCGCTGCTGCCACCAATTTTTTTCAGTGCGCCGGCGATGCCCGAATTGTTACGGGTGAATTGCACGGCCGAGGCATCGGCGAGAAACTCCCGCTGGCGGCTCACGGCGGATTTGATCAGGTTGCCCAGCAGTGTCCCGGTGTAACCCACTCCTATCAAGGCGACGCCGAGTCCAAATAAAACGGCGCGTCTGCGATTGTTGCGGTTCGGATAGATACCGCGCACCAGCCAGTGACCGAGCAGGCCGATGATCAATATCCCATTTAACAAACCAACGATACGAATGTTCAGGCGTGTATCGCCATTGAGGATGTGGCTAAATTCATGGGCCACTACGCCTTGCAGCTCATCTCGGTTGAGCCTCTCGATACAGCCTCGGGTGAGACCGATTACCGCGTCGGAGGGCTTGTAGCCCGCGGCGAAGGCGTTGATGGCCTGATCTTCGATCAGGTAGACATCCGGCACCGGGGTGCCCGAAGCGATCGCCATTTCCTCTACCACATTCAGAGCGCGCTGCTCCGCGGGACTCTGTGGGGCAATATTGAGTTTGCGCCCGCCGAGCGATTCCGCCACAGCAATGCCACCAGTGTCGAGCTGGTGCAGTTTGTACAGGCTGCCCAGGCCTACAATGATGGTAATGGTGAGGGCAATGGAGCCTACCGTTTGCCAGCCCAGCAGTTGTTCAATGTCCAGCGGAGAAAAAAACTGGCCGCGGGAGTAAGCCACAGCGGCAGCGGCGATCAGGGTGGTCAATCCAATCAGCAAGACTACCGCCAGAGAAAATAGAGCGATTAACAAGCCGCTGTTCCGCCTCGCTCTATCCTGGTACTCAAAGAAATTCATGGTTTAAAACTCTATGCGCGGGGCTACCTGGATGGCTTCGGTGTTGGCAAACTCGAGCAGGCGGCCGTCGGTGCGGTGACCGAAGAATCCCGCGAGCAGAACCGGGGGAAAGCTCTGTTTGTAGATGTTGTAACTGGTGATGGCGTCGTTGAAAGCCTGGCGGGCAAAGGCAACCTTGTTCTCGGTACTGCTCAGCTCTTCGCTCAGCTGCATCATGTTTTGATTGGCCTTGAGGTCCGGGTAGGCTTCTATAACAGCACTGAAGCGACCCAATGCACTATTCAGAGCACTTTCGGCGCGACCGAGACTTTCTATTGCGCCGGCATTGGAGGGGCTGGCCGCCGCGGCTTTTAGGTCGCTGATGGCCGTGTTGCGCGCGCTGACCACGGCTTCCAAGGTGTCCCTTTCGTGCTTCAAATAACCCCTGGCAGTTTCAACCAGATTGGGAATCAGGTCGTGACGGCGCTTTAGTTGCACTTCAATTTGCGCAAAGGCATTTTCATTGCGGTTTTTCAGAGAGACCAATCGGTTGTAGATGCCGACTCCGTAAAACAGTAGCGCGGCCAAAACAACCAACACGACGATACTCGAAATCTCCATATACTCTCTCGCCACTTTCTCATGTGATTGGCGTCGATAGTAACACGGCCCTTGCTTCAATTGAGATGCACCACTGCGCGACCCTGGCGAAGCGGAGGGTAGCTTCGGCTATAATGGCGCGACATTAAAAACAATTGCCGCCACAACAATGATGGCGGCGCAGAATTGGGAGCAGACAGAATGAGCGATGTAACCTCAGATCCGGTAGTGATCGTTGGAATGGCGCGCACCCCGATGGGTGCTATGCAGGGCAGCCTGTCGGCGCTGAGCGCGCCGCAGCTGGGTGCCGCAGCGATTCGCGCAGCCCTGGAGGACGCCGGCGTGGCGCCCGCCGATGTCGATGAAGTACTGATGGGTTGTGTGCTCCCGGCTGGTGTTGGTCAGGCTCCTGCACGCCAGGCGGCACTGACGGCGGGCATTCCCGAGGGCACACCTGCTACCACGGTGAATAAAGTCTGTGGCTCCGGTATGAAGACCGTGATGATGGCCCGAGACGCCCTGTTGCTGGGCGAGGGGAAAATTATCGTCGCTGGGGGTATGGAGAGTATGAGCAACGCTCCGTATCTGATACCCAAGGCCCGCTCCGGCATGCGTCTGGGACACGGTGAGATCAAGGACTCTATGTTCCTCGATGGCTTGGAGAATGCGGCCGATGGCAAGTTGATGGGGACCTTTGCCGAGGCTACGGCAGAAAAATACGGTTTTACTCGTGAGGAGCAGGATGCCTTCGCGTTGGAATCTCTCGCCCGCGCCCAGGCGGCTATCGAGAGCGGTGGCTTCGAGCGCGAAATCGCCCCGGTCACTATCACTTCGCGCAAAGGCGAGGTGCAGGTTGGCACCGATGAGGCGCCGGGCAATGCTCGCCCGGACAAAATTCCCCAGCTAAAGCCAGCTTTCCGCAAGGATGGCACCGTGACAGCGGCCAACTCTAGCTCTATCTCCGACGGCGCTGCGGCCTTGGTGTTGATGCGCAAAAGCGAGGCGGAGAAGCGCGGCCTTAAAGTGCAGGCGGTGATCAAGGCCCAGGCCCAGTTTGCCCGCGAGCCCGAGTGGTTCACCATCGCCCCCGTAGGCGCCATGCACAAGTTGCTGGAGAGTAGCGGCTGGTCTGCTAGCGATGTCGATCTGTTTGAAATCAACGAGGCCTTTGCTGTGGTGACCATGGCGGCTATGCGCGAGCTGGACCTGCCCTGGGAGAAGGTCAATATCAATGGCGGTGCCTGCGCACTGGGGCATCCGCTCGGGGCCAGTGGTGCCCGAATCCTGACTACTCTGCTGGCGGCGATGGAAAAACGCGATGTGAAAAAAGGGGTGGCGAGCCTCTGTATCGGTGGTGGTGAGGCCACTGCGGTCGCGATAGAGCGCGTATAAATCGCTCGCGCTCTTTTGCATAAAAAACGGAGGCTTGAGCCTCCGTTTTTTATGCTGCCGATTCTCGCCGGGTCGCATCTGAGCCCGGCGACGACGCTTCAGTTTTAGTTGATGTACTCTACGGCCTTGACCACTTTTTGAACTCCGCCAATAGAGCGGGTGATGTCCGCGGCGCGTTCGGCTTCGGCCGGAGTCAGTAGGCCCATCAGGTAAACCACGCCGTTTTCTGTCACAACCTTGATGCGGGCACCATCGATTTCCTTGTGCGCGAGCAGGTTGGTTTTTACCTTGGTGGTCAGCCAGGTATCGCTGGTGGAGGCGAGCAGGGTGACTTTGCCACGCACCTGGGTCTCATTATAAACCTGACGCACATTCTGCACCTGGCTTGCGGTGCGCCCGGCGAGCAGGCGCAATTCCTGATCGGGCACCTGTCCGGTAAGCAGTACCACACCATTGAAGGAGGTGATATCGATATTCGATGCCTTCAGGTCCGGGTGTGCTTTATTGATATTGACCGTAACTATGGTTTCGATTCTCTCGTCATCGATATAAGTGCCCAGTGAGCGCTTGCCCGGGTCTTGCTGAATGGGGCCATCGTGCGTGGCCTCCATAACGGTGCTGCAGCCGCTCAGAAGCGCGGTTGCGGCGAGTGCAGAGAGAAGACGTTTTCCCAGGGAAAGTCGGTTATTTTTCATTGTTCAGTCCTCGTAGCCACCAAACAGGCTGCTGTCGATTAAGTCACACAGGCAAAAAATAGTCAGAAGGTGTACCTGGTGTACTTCAGCTGCGACATCAGATGGTACGCGCAGTTCAATATCGTGTGTATCGATTAGGGCTGCGCAGTCGCCGCCGTCGCCGCCGGTCAATGCCAGTATGCCCATATCGCGATCCCGCGCAGCGCGCATGGCTTGTACCAAATTGGAATCGCGGCCGTCGCTGCTAATAATTACCAGAAGGTCGCCGGGTTGGCCAAGGGCGCGCACCGGATGGGCAAAGGTATCCGCACTGCCGTGATTCTGTGCCACTGTGCCCATCGAGACCCCGTCGCTGTTGAGCGCCATGGCGGGCAGCCCGGGGCGCTCCCGCTGAAAGCCGCCAGTCAGTTGCGAGCAGAAACTCTGTGCCAGGGCACCGCTGACCCCATTGCCGCAGAGCAACACTTTGCTCTCTGCCAGCAGTGTGTGCACCACCATTTCACTGGCTTCCGCAATCAGGGGCGCCAGTATTTCACCGGCGTTCATGGTGGCTTCCAGGCTGTGGTGAAAAAGGGTTACGACTCGCTGTTCCATTGTGTCCTTAATACAGGCGAACTGCAGTTCGCCATAACTTGGCAAGGTAAATCTCGGTTTTGCCTCAAGCTTCGAAGGCGTTCTTTATCCACTGAATGTTTTGCGCATCGCCCTCTATGGCAAGGACATCGAAGCGGCATGGACAGTCCAGTTTGTGTTGTTGCAAATAGTTTTGGGCGGTGGCGAGCAGCTTCTGTTGCTTGCGGATATCCACACTGGCCCCGGCGCCGCCGAAGCGATTGTTGCGGCGAAAGCGCACCTCCACAAACACTACAGTATCGCTTTCGCGAGCGATTAGGTCTATCTCTCCGTGACGACTGCGGTAATTTCGTTCGATCAAAGAGAGTCCAGCACACTGTAAATAGTGTGCTGCGGCCTCCTCCATCTGGGCGCCGACGCTCCCCGCGGAGCCCTTAAAAAGCTTCACTTTCGCCGGGCTGCAGGCTGGGTTGTTGTGCGGGAAAGTGGGGCTCCATAGTGGTTACCGGGACGGGTATCCCCTTTTCAATTTGCGCCCACATCTGTTCGCGCACTATGCGGCCATCCGCACTTAGACTCAGCGCGCCGGTGAGGCCGTGCATCTTTTGTGCGGGGAATTGGCGCAACATGGGCAGGCGCGGATAGAGGCGGAATGCATCGGCGCCGAGGGCGTAAAGGCGCGCAAAAGCCGGTGGTGGGGCCGCCTGTTGTTCGATCTCCTGTTTGGTCGCATTGTCTTCAAACAGCCAGGGCAGAGCGGTAAATCGTACTCCATTGAGGTCGCGATCGCGGTTTGGGTTAGCTTTGCCGGCGAATACGTGTGAGGTCGCGTAAATCGGCAGGTCATTGGCGTAGTAGTAAGTCAGCATGGGGTTAATCTGTCGGGCCTGCTGCGGTAGGGCGGCGACAAAGATCATATCCACATCGCCGCGCCGGCGTGGAGTGAACTCCAGCGGTGCGGACAGGCGGCCCTGCAGCGTTTTCTTGCGCGCGTTGCTGTCGGGGATCAGTAAAGCATTACTAACCAGATTGGAAAACTTACTGCTTTTCGTGAAAGTTTTGTTGATGCTCACCGAGCCGCCGAGTTGTTGCCAGGCCTCCACAAAAGTCTCGGCACCGCGTTGCCCCCAGCTGCTATCGCTGGTCAGGATCATGGCCTGGCGGTGGCCTTGGCGGTAGGCGTGTTGGGCGATCTGGCGCGCTTCATCCTCAATGGCCAGGCCGAACTGAACCAGATCGCCAGTGAGGCGGCCCTGGTCGCCGTAGTTCAGGGCGAGTGTGGGTACGGGCAGCTTTTCGGTGGCCAACAGGTTGGCGACCTTGCTTTTGTCGAGAGGGCCGATAATGGTTTGGGCCCCCGCATCCACCGCGGCTTGGTAGATTTCCTCGAAAGGCTGCTCGGTGCCGGTGTCGTACACCATTACTTTTGGCGTTGCGGCACCGGCTGTCAGGGCGGTGTAGTGGGCCGCCATAAAGCCGTCGCGAATTGCGCGACCGGCGCTGCCGAGTGATCCGCTAAGTGGTAGCAGCAGGGCGATATTATTGGCGCGTTGATCCGCCAAGCGCTCGAGTAGCTGCAGTGCTTGAGGTGGATGGGTATTGGCGCTGTGGGCTGGCCAGCGTTCGCGCCAGCGGCTTAGGGCAGAGAGCTGCGAGCTGATATCGGACTGGGTGTCGCGCCCCAGCAGAGCCAGCTGGTACCAGCCGCGCATCTGTGTGTCCCTACTGGTGTTGGCGCGCTGCTGGAGTTCGCTGGAGGGGAGTTGAGTCAGCAGTTGCCAAAAACCGTTGTTGTTTTCGGTAATGGTCTTGTCGGACTGGGTCAGGTAGGAAATCTCGCGGCGCTCACTGATGGCGCTGTCCAGGTTGCCCAAGAGCCCCCAGAGATCGGCGCGCAGGTTGCGCAGTGGCAGCGCTGTGTCGCGCGGCAGTTGCGGCCAGACACCCTCGAGGCGGGGTGAAGTCGCCAGATCTAGGGCCTCAAAGAAATCGTCATCATCGACTAGCAGGCTGCCGTACACCTGGGCGTAGTTGGCAAAGAGGGTGTTATCGAGCTGCTCGGGAATAATTTTGGTAACAGCTTCTTTGGCCGTCTCTTTGTCGCCCAGCTCGTATAGAATGGCCGCCGCTTGCAGGCGCTGTTGATCACGTGCGGGTGTCGGCAGGGTGTCTGCCCTGCGCAGCAGGCGCACGGCATCACTGCGGCTGGCTTGGTGGCTGGCCGGATGTGTTGGCTGGTAGCCCCCTGGTCGTGAGGCCGGAGTCTGGCAGGCAGCCAGTGCCAGTGCCAGTGTGGCGGTTGCCACACTGGTTATCACAGTAGAGGTACGCCGGGAAGAGGCGGACATATTCTTCTCCCGCAAAATTTATATTTGGAGTGAACAGCTATGGGGCCGGATCAGGCGCTACTTTATATTGTCGCTACGCCCATCGGTAATTTGGCCGATATGGTACCGCGAGCCATTGAAGTTCTACAATGTGCCGATCTGGTTGCGGCAGAGGACACACGTCACAGTCAGAGACTCTTTTCTCATTTCAATATCGATACGCCTCTGATGGCGTACCACGATCACTCCGACGACAAGCGCACCGGCCAGATCCTGCAGCGTTTGGAGCAGGGGCAAACGGTGGCGCTGATCTCCGATGCGGGCACGCCACTGATTTCTGATCCCGGCTACCGCCTGGTGCGCGAGGCGCGTGAACGGGGCATCCGCGTAGTGCCGATTCCCGGAGCCTGTGCCTTCGTGGCGGCACTGAGTGCGGCGGGATTGCCCAGTGATCGATTCAGCTTTGAAGGTTTCCTGCCCGCCAAGACCGGCCCGCGGGAGCGGGCACTGCAGGAGCTGGCGGGGGATACCCGTACTCTGGTCTTCTACGAGGCCCCGCACAGGGTGGCCGATACTTTGCAGGCTATGGCAGAGGTTTTCGGCGCCGAACGCGAGGCGGTCATCGCGCGGGAAGTGAGTAAGGCGTTCGAAACTTTCCAGTTACTACCCCTGGGGGAGCTGGTGAGCTGGGTGCGCTCCGATAGCAATCAGCAGCGCGGTGAGATTGTCTTGCTGGTGCGCGGTGCCGAGCGCCGTCGCGACACAGAGCTGGATGGTGAGGCGCAGCGGGTAATGTCCCTGTTGTTGGCCGAGCTGCCACCCAAAAAGGCCGCCGCTATTGCCGCTGAGATCACAGGGGTGAACAAGAAGGTTCTGTATAACTGGAGCCTGGAACAGAAATAAGGCGCAATCTTTTCGCTTTGTGGGGAAATCGCTGTTGCAATCCGGCTGTCGCCTCATTACTCTTCGCGGCGAGCTGGCTGGGCAATCGCTGTCGCCTTGTGCGATGGAGGAAAGTCCGGGCTCCATAGGGTGGAACGCCAGGTAACGCCTGGGGGGCGCGAGCCTACGGAAAGTGCAGCAGAGAGTAGACCGCCGATGGCCCGCTTGCGGGCACAGGTAAGGGTGAAAGGGTGCGGTAAGAGCGCACCGCGCGGCTGGCAACAGTTCGCGGCATGGTAAACCCCGTTCGGAGCAAGACCAAATAGGCCCTCAATAGGTGTGACCCGCACTGAGGGCGGGTAGGTCGCTTGAGGTGTCTGGCGACAGGCATCCCAGATGAATGATTGTCCTCGACAGAACCCGGCTTACAGGCCAGCTCACACAATTCTAAAGCCCGGCATCCGCCGGGCTTTTTGTTTTGGCCCCAGTTTGGCGCTGGTTGGTTGGCGCGAATCCCCATTGCGATTTAGTGAGGAAGTTTGGGCTTTTGTCGTTGGCGCAGGCATCGGCACAGTGGCGGCTGGTTTAAGATGATCGATTATTTTGTGAGTGAGCGCTCGCACTATTTGGCTGGGTTGTGGGAGTGATTTTTATGTCATTGCTTCCATCTGGGCTGCAGACCGCGAATTTACTGGGGTTTATGGGGACTTTGCGGTCGATTTCCTTGACTTTGTGTCGACCAGTTTTATAGTGTCGAAGGTGGGGAAAAGTGGAAAATCGTGGAACTTTGTGGTTTATTCGTTGCGGGTGAGTGGGTATTTACACCGCGCGGGTAAAGTTTGAATTTTTCCTGCTATCGGCCCGCCAAAATAAGGCCTGCCGCGACAAGTGCGAAACAAGCGAGCTATATCACAAAGTGTATCTGGGTAGCCATGCAATCAATATGGACGCCAAGGGGCGTCTGGCGATTCCGGCGAGGGTCCGCGACCGCTTGCTGGATGAGTGTGCCGGTTGTCTGGTGGTGACTGCCCATACGGAAGAGCGCTGCTTGCTGGTATATCCGGCGCCTCAATGGCAGCAAATCCTACCGAAGGTGGAGGCTCTCCCCAGTTTTAACAAGGTGGCACGGCGTGCCCAGCGGTTACTGATTGGCTACGCCTGTGAGCTGCAAGTCGATGCTAATGGCCGTGTGCTGATTCCCCCCACCCTGCGTGAGTACGCGGGGTTGGAGAAAAAATTGATGCTCGTGGGGCAGGGTAAGAAATTAGAACTTTGGAGCGAGGAACGCTGGATGTCCTGGCTCGATGACAGTGAAGACGAGGAGGGAATGCCTGAGGAAATGGCTTCCCTCTCTTTATAGGAGCACACCGGGTGTCTCAAGAATTGCATCGCAGTGTGTTGCTGCGTGAGGCCGTGGACGCTTTGGTGACTGATCCGGAGGGTTTCTATGTGGACGGAACCTTCGGGCGCGGTGGACACAGTGCCGCGATCCTCGAACAGCTAGACCCTAACGGGCATCTGCTGGCGGTGGATAAAGACCCCCAGGCGATTGACTACGCGCACGAGCGTTTTGCTGGTGAGGCGCGTTTTTCGATTTGGCACGGTTCTTTTGCCGATATGGATCTCGCCGTAGCCGAACGGGCCGGCAAGGTCAGTGGCATCCTGCTGGACTTGGGGGTTTCCTCACCTCAGCTGGACCAGGCCGAACGCGGCTTTAGTTTTATGCAGGATGGGCCATTGGATATGCGCATGGATACCAGTCGAGGTATCAGTGCCGCCCAGTGGGTCAATACCGAAGCCGAGGCCGAGATGGTGCGGGTATTTAAAGAATACGGTGAGGAGCGCTTTGCCCGACGTATTGCCGCTGCGATTGGGCGCCGCCGAGTGGAAACACCATTTGCGCGCACTTTGGATTTGGCCGAGGTGGTCAAGGCGGCCAACCCGGCTTGGGAGAAGGGCAAGCATCCCGCTACCAGGGTCTTTCAGGCAATTCGCATTCACGTGAATGGCGAGCTGGATGATCTGCACAATGCACTGGAAAAGTCTCTGCAGTTGCTGGCACCTGGAGGGCGGTTGGTCATTATCAGCTTCCACTCCCTGGAGGATCGCATGGTTAAGCGCTTTATCCGCGACAAAGAGCGCGGGCCAAAGCTGCCTCGCGGGCTTCCGGTGATGGATAGCGAAATTATTAAAACCCTGCGTTCGCTGGGTAAAGCGGTGAAAGCCAATACCGTGGAAATCGATGAAAATTTGCGATCGCGCAGTGCCGTAATGCGGGTTGCGGAAAAATTGGGCGGGAGTTGATCTGGTGTCCACTAGATCGCTATTGGCCTTGGCCGCACTTTGGGTCGCTGCAATTGCCTCGGCTTTGGCGGTGGTGTATTCGACGCAGCGCAATCGGGAGTTGACCGCCGAATTAGGTAGGGCACAAAAGGCCCGCGATGAGTTGCGCTATGAACAGGAGCGCTTGTTGTTGGAGCGAGGCGCCTGGTCTGCCTACAGCCGTGTGGAGAAGGTGGCGCGAGAAGGGTTAAAAATGCATATGCCGAGCCCCTCGGAGCAGGTGCTGGTTCCGGCAGAGTGATGCTTTAGCGCAGGGGTTTGCACTGCGCTTCTGTATTTATAGGCGCGAATGGATTTCTATCTAATCGCGGCAAAATAACCATAAAAATTTTATGTGCCGATGCGCAATCGGGGGTGGTGGTCGAATGCTCCCGCGAAGAGGTTTGCCCTCAGGATGAAAATATAACGCCAATTGGAAAATTATGGGCGCAGTAAAGAAAAAGCAAACTCAACCGGGAATCGCTCGCTGGCGCTTTGTGCTGGTGGCGGCCCTGTTGTGTCTGCTCGCCCTGGCGTTGGTGTTGCACCTGGCGCGTCTACAGGTCGTGCCCGCAGCAGAGCGGGGTTACCGTTTTCTGCAGGACCAGGGGCGCGCGCGTACCATCCGCACTGAGGAGATAGCGGCTTACCGAGGCTCCATTGTCGATCGCAATGGCGAGCTGTTGGCGGTGAGCACCCCTGTACACAGCCTTTGGGCCAACCCCAAGCTGCTGCGTGAAAGCAGTCCTGCCCAGGTAAGCGAACTTGCACGGGCTCTGCAGATAAAGCCGGGAGCGTTGTCTGCTCGCCTGGAAAAATACCGCAATAAAGAATTTATGTACCTGCAGCGCCACCTGACGCCCGAGCAGGCGGAGCAGGTGTTGTCTCTCGATTTGGCCGGCGTTTACAGTAAAAAGGAATACCGCCGTTTTTACCCTGCCGGAGAAGTGGTTGCGCAGCTACTGGGATTTACCAATATCGATGATCGGGGGCAGGAGGGTATTGAACTCGCCTATGACAGCTGGCTCTCCGGTGAGCCTGGAGCCCAGCAGGTGGTCAAGGACCTGAAAGGCCGTACGGTGCAGGAGCTGGCTATTCGGCGGGAGGCCCAGCCGGGGCAAGAGCTGCGCCTGTCGATTGATATGCGCCTGCAATACCTCGCCTATCGGGAGTTGAAACGTGCCGTGGGGGAAAACGGTGCAGCCTCCGGGTTTATGGTTATTTTGGATACCCGCAGTGGCGATGTCCTGGCGATGGCCAATCAACCTTCTTTTAATCCCAATAATCGCAAGGGAGTGAAGGCCGCGGCAATGCGCAACCGCGCCCTGATCGATCAGTTTGAGCCCGGCTCTACGGTGAAACCCCTGACGGTACTGGCCGCCCTTGAGAGCGGGCGCTACAAACCCCACACCCAAATTGATACCAGTCCGGGTTATATCCGTGTGCCCGGCAAAACCCTGGTGGATCCGGTTAACTACGGCAAGCTGGATTTGACCAGCATTATTACCAAGTCGAGCCAGGTGGGTATTACAAAAATTGCCCTGGATTTGGAACCAAATACGTTACGGGAACTCTTTTACCGCCTGGGGCTGGGAGAGGCGATTGGTAGTGGCTTCCCTGGAGAGACCCCGGGAATCCTTCCCAGCCGCAGTCGCTGGCATCCAATCGAGCGGGCCAATTTTGCCTTCGGCTACGGTTTAACAGTGAATGCGGTGCAACTGGCCCAGGCTTACAGTGTACTGGCCAACAGTGGGCTCAAACGCCCGGTGTCTTTGGTTTTATCCGGTGACAAAACGGACGTTGAAGCGGCGCGCGTGGTCGGAGGCCCCCTCGCTAAGCAGGTGAGCGCCATGTTGGAGACGGTCATTGGCAGTCGTGGTACCGGCCGCCTTGCGGCGGTTGAGGGTTATCGGGTGGCGGGAAAGACCGGCACAGTACACAAGGTTGGCCGTGGTGGTTATGCCGATAATCGCTACCGTTCAGTATTCGCGGGTTTTATCCCCGCAGATAAGCCGCGCCTCGCCGCGGTTGTAGTAATAGACGATCCCAGTCAGGCGAAATATTACGGTGGTGAAGTGGCCGCGCCGGTATTTGGCGCTGTGATGACTGGGGCCATGCGCCTGCTGCAGGTACCGCCGGAGCGTAAGTCGTCGGCGGAGCGGCAGCTGGCCGCGCAGTTAAGCGAAAGGGGTTCAAAGTCGTGACTCAGCGCGAACAATTATTTATTTCCCTGCAGGAGCTGGTGCCCGGCTATGCGGGTATTCCCGATGTGCCGGTCAGTGGAGTGGCGCTCGACAGCCGCCAAGTGGCGGCGGGCGATGTTTTTATGGCATTGCGTGGCTCAGTTGTAGATGGGCGGGCCTATATTGATGCGGCTATCGATGCTGGTGCTGCAGCGGTACTAGCCGATGGGGATAAGCTGGAGAGTAAAGAATACCGAGATATTCTAGTGGTCACTGTGCCGGGGCTCGCCAAGCGTGTGGGGGAGATTGCCGCACGCTTCCACGGTAATCCCAGTGGAAAAATGCATCTGGTGGGGGTGACTGGCACGAATGGTAAAACCACCTGCGCCTATCTCACTTCCCAACTACTCGCCCAGCATTTTGGCAGTGCCGCACTGATAGGCACCATTGGTAATGGCATTTGGAATAATGGCGTGATTGAGCTGCAGGAAACTGGGCTCACTACGCCGGATCCGGTGCGCTTGCAGAAGGATTTTGCCGATTTTCGCGATCGCGATGTGGGCGCGGCGGCGATGGAAGTCTCCTCCCACTCCCTGTCTCAGGGGCGGGTACATGGCCTTATTTTCGATACGGCAATTTTTACCAATTTGTCCCGCGATCATCTCGATTATCACGGCAATATGGCGGCCTATGGCGCGGCCAAAGAGAAGCTTTTTGGCCTGCCGAAATTAAAGCGCAGCATTATTAATTTGGATGATCCATTCGGTGCGCAGTTGGCTGAGCGTTGTAGGTTACGCGGGCTGCGTGTACTGACTTATGGTCTGCAGGCGGGTGACCTGCATGTGACAGATTTGCGTCGCCACGAAAAAGGGTTTTCTGTGCAGCTCAGCTCCCCATGGGGAAGTGGAGAGCTCAACGCGTCACTGATTGGCGATTTCAATATATATAACGCTCTTGCCGTAGTGGCTGCAGCGGGTTCTGCGGGGATGCCGTTTGCAGAAATTCTTGCGGCTTTCCCCTCTATTCAGGCGGTGCCCGGTCGTATGGAGCGGGTGCAGGTTGAGGATGCTGACGAAGTGGGCGTACTGGTCGATTACGCTCATACCCCGGATGCGCTGCGCGCTGCACTCGCCGCTGCGCGCCCTTATTGCCGTGGCAATTTGTGGTGTGTGTTCGGTTGCGGTGGCGATCGCGATACCGGTAAGCGCGCCTCTATGGGGCGCATAGCCTCCGAAATGGCCGATCGCGCCATCGTAACCAGTGATAACCCGCGCAGCGAGGAACCGCAAAAAATTATTGACGATATCCTTGAGGGTGCCGCGAGCAATATTGAAGTGGAAATTGATAGGGCCAAGGCCATTGATCGAGCGGTAGCTGCGGCGCAGCCGGGCGACATCGTATTGATTGCTGGCAAGGGCCATGAGGATTATCAGATTATCGGTAGCGAAAAAATTCACTTTTGCGATCGTGAGCAAGCTGCAGCGGCGCTTCGCCGGCGCACGGGCAAATCCGCCCAGGGCGAAGGTGTAGAGGGGGAAACCGAGTGATTGGGTCGCTGACTCTACAACAGTTGCAGAAGCGCTTTGGTGGCGAACTGGTGAATGGTTCTGTCGAGTTTTCCGAGGTGTGTAGTGACACTCGCAAGCTGAGTCCCCAGGCCCTGTTTGTCGCCCTAGTGGGCGATAACTTCGATGCTCACGATTTTGTCGGTGAGCTGGATGGCCAGGTACTGGGTTTGGTGGTTGATCGGGAAGTGCCGAACTGCGGATTGCCCCAGTGGCGGGTGGAAGACACTACCGTGGCGCTCGGCCAAATTGGTCTGCTGTGTCGCGAGCAATTCAGCGGGCCGGTTATTGCCATTACCGGCTCTTGTGGCAAGACAACGGTCAAGGAAATGTTGTCGGCGATTTTTTCCCTTAGCCACACACCCTGTGTGACCAGGGGCAACCTGAATAATCAATTCGGTCTGCCCCTAACGCTCTTCAGTCTTTCTAGAAAGCACGATGTATTGATTCTTGAAATGGGGGCCAACGGGCCTGACGACATTGCCTACTTGTGCAGTATCGGGAAGCCGCAGGTCAGCGTCGTTAATAATGTAATGCCTGCCCATGTAGAGGGCTTTGGCTCTATTGATGCAATTGCGAAGGCAAAGGGACAGATTTACACCAGTCTGGATATTGGCGGTACGGCAATTATTAATGCCGACGATAATTATGCCGATTATTGGCGGGGGCGGATGCCTGAAGGCGTAGAAACCCTGGAAGTAGGCCTGGCCAGCCAGTGTGAAATTTATGCGGATAATATTGTTCTGGATAAATCCGGATGTGCCGCGTTTGACCTGGTTATCGAAGGACTTGCGCACCCGCTGCAATTACAGTTACTCGGTGAACACAATGTGCACAATGCGCTGGTAGCCGCGGCCTGCGCTTTTGCTGCTGGCTTGTCTGCAGCAGAAATTGTCCAGGGGCTCAGTACTTTGAAAGGCGTAGACGGCCGCCTGCAGGAACAGCGCGGCATCGCCGGGGCCACCGTCATTGATGACAGCTATAACGCCAACCCGGGTTCGGTTGGGGCTGCTATTGAACTGCTGGCGCAGCGCTCGGGTAAGAAAATCCTGGTGCTGGGGGATATGGCTGAGCTTGGCCCAGATGCTGAGGAGATGCACCGCAGTGTCGGAGACCTGGCGCGGGAGCGCGGGCTCGATGCGCTATTTACTCTGGGACCGTTGGGTGCCGCTGCCAGCTTGGCGTTTAATCAGGGGAGCAGTGAGTCCTTGCGAAATTACCGGAACAGGGAGCCGCTTATCGCAGCTCTGACTCACGAACTGGATAACAATACCACCATTTTGGTGAAGGGTTCTCGCAGTGCCCGTATGGAACTGGTCGCTGAGGCCCTGCTTGGCAACAGCAGAGGGGAGAAGTAATGCTGCTTTGGCTGGCGGAATTATTACAACAACATGTGAGCACCTTTTCGGTGTTCAACTATTTAACCATGCGCGCCATTCTGGCAGCCCTGACGGCCCTGGGTATTTCCCTGATCGTTGGGCCGCGCATGATCACCTGGTTGAACCGTTTGCAGGTTGGGCAGGCGATCCGCGACGATGGTCCACAA
The DNA here is from genome assembly GCF_947498635.1 of uncultured Microbulbifer sp. GTDB lineage: Bacteria > Pseudomonadota > Gammaproteobacteria > Pseudomonadales > Cellvibrionaceae > Microbulbifer > Microbulbifer echini. Next base: position 105,274 of record NZ_CANMKV010000008.1, read on the forward strand.
ACTCACCTGAGTAAGTCCGGTACTCCCACGATGGGCGGCACCTTGATTCTTGCCTCGATCTTTGCCTCGGCGCTGCTGTGGTCGGATCTTGGCAATCGTTATGTGTGGGTTACCCTGTTGGTGACTTTTGTCTTCGGTGCCGTTGGATTTGTCGATGACTATAAAAAGGTCGTACACAAAAATCCCCGCGGCTTGATCGCGCGCTGGAAATATTTTTGGCAATCCATTGCCGGCCTGGGCGCGGCAATTTATTTGTTTATGAGCGCGACGAGCCCGGCGGAGACTCAGTTTTTTGTGCCCTTCTTTAAGGATGTCGCCATTAATTTGGGGCCGGTCACTTTTATTTTATTGACCTATTTTGTAGTAGTGGGATCGAGTAATGCCGTAAATCTCACCGATGGTCTCGATGGCTTGGCGATTATGCCCACGGTGATGGTGGGAGGAGCCCTGGGGGTTATCGCTTACTTGTCAGGACATGCTGAGTTTGCCGATTACCTGCACATTCCCTCGATCCCCGGCGCCGGTGAACTGGCCGTTTTTTGCGCGGCATTGTGTGGCGCCGGCCTCGGGTTTCTATGGTTTAACACCTACCCTGCTCAGGTGTTTATGGGGGATGTAGGTGCCCTGGCGCTGGGCGCGGCACTCGGCATCATCGCGGTGATTACTCGTCACGAAATTGTGCTGTTTATCATGGGCGGGGTGTTCGTGATGGAGACGGTATCGGTAATTTTGCAGGTGGCCTCATTCAAGTTGACCGGCAAACGTATCTTCCGTATGGCACCACTACATCACCATTTTGAATTAAAAGGGTGGCCTGAACCGCGCGTGATTGTGCGTTTCTGGATTATTACGGTCATTCTGGTTTTAGCCGGATTGGCAACACTGAAACTTCGATAAAAATACAATGAGTCTGATCGCGACTTCATCGCAGCACAAAGTGGTAATTGGGTTGGGCGCTACCGGAAAATCGGTGGTGCGCTACCTGCTGCGTCACGGTCACACTCCGCTGGTGGTGGATAGCCGCGATAATCCGCCGGGACTGACTGCGTTTAACCGGGAGTTCCCACAGATATCGGTGGAAACTGGGCCCCTGAGTGTGAACACTTTGCTTGCCGCCAGTTTGATTATTGCCAGTCCAGGCATTTCCCTGTCAGAGCCTGTTCTACAACAGGCCATTGCCGAGGGTATACCGGTGGTGGGGGATATCGAATTGTTTGCGCAGGCTCTGCTGCGCAAGCAGTCGACCGCGAAACTGGCAGCGATTACGGGCTCCAATGGCAAAAGTACGGTAACGACTCTACTTGGGAAGATGGCTGAGGTTGCCGGAGTTCCCGTGCGCGTAGGAGGCAATATCGGTGTGCCGGTACTCGATTTACTGGATGACCCGCTGCCCGAATTGTTTGTGCTGGAACTGTCCAGCTTTCAGTTGGAGACCACTTACTCCCTCGCGCCCACGGTGGCTACCGTATTGAATATGAGCGCGGACCATATGGACCGCTACCCCAGCATGGTGGAGTATCATCGGGCTAAACAGCGTATTTATCGCGGTGCTGAGGCGTTTGTGGTCAATCGTGAGGACCCGCTGAGTCAGGGGCCGCTGTCGCGAGACCGGCGTGAGACGAGTTTCGGTCTGGACCAACCCGACCTCAAACAGTTCGGGGTGCGCAAAGTTGGTGGAGAAAGTTGGCTGGCGCAGGGTAACGAAAATTTATTGCCCGTCGGTGCGCTGGCCATGGTGGGCAAGCACAATATTGCCAACGCTCTGGCTGCGCTGGCAATGGGCCGTGTGGTTGGATTGCCGATGGATGCAATGCTCTCGGTATTGCGCACTTTCCCAGGCCTGACACACCGCTGCGAGCGGGTGGCAGATTTGCATGGCGTTACCTATGTCAATGATTCTAAAGGCACTAACGTCGGGGCAACCCAGGCCGCGCTCAATGGGCTGGCTACCCCAGTACGAAAAATCGTATTAATTGCCGGAGGTGATGGCAAAGGCGCGGACTTTTCCGCCCTGGGAAAGAGTGCCGATACGCTGCGCGGGATGATTTCAATCGGTGTGGACGGCGATAAGATCGCCCAGGTATTTGCCGATCAATGCACAACTATCCGAGCGGACTCCATGGCCGATGCGGTGGTCAAGGCTCGCACAATGGCCCACAGTGGAGACTATGTGCTTCTATCGCCGGCTTGTGCGAGTTTTGATATGTACCGCAATTTTGAGGCCCGCGGTGATGATTTCCGTAAAATCGTGACGGCGCTGAGTGAGAACGCAGAGGCGGGGCAATGAGTGAATTACCCTCCCTGAATCGTAGGCGCAACTTCCTCGACAATCTGTTGCCGTTTAGTGTTTTGGCGCTGGTGAGTATTGGTGTCGTGATGGTGGCCTCGGCCTCCATTGCTTTTGCTACAGATATTTATGCGGACCCATGGTACTTCCTTAAGCGCCACTTGGTGTTTTTGACAATTGGCGCTATGGCCGCATTACTTGTAAGCCAGATTCCTTTGGTCATTTGGTCGCGTTTGTCCTGGCCACTTCTTTTATTTTCCTGCTTGTTGCTGATTGTGGTACTGGTGCCCGGTATTGGGCGAGAGGTGAACGGTAGCCGGCGTTGGTTGGTGTTTGCGGGTATCACTATCCAGCCTGCAGAAGTGGCCAAGTTTTGTATGTTGGTCTTTTTTGCCAGTTTTTTAACGCGTCGCAGCAAACAACTACATCACTGGAGCAGCTTTATGGTGCCTGTGGTGATTCTTGCAGTTGTCGCTTTCCTACTGTTATTACAGCCGGATTTTGGTTCTGTTGTGGTGCTCTCTGGCACAGTGCTGGCCATGGTTTTCTTGGGGGGCGCGCGCTTACCTCACACATTTTTGTTGGTGGCAGCTGCGGCCTGTGGACTTGCGCTGATGGCACTAATGAGCCCCTATCGTCTGCAGCGTTTATTGACATTTTTAGATCCCTGGGGAGATCAATTTGCCAGTGGTTATCAGCTTACTCAGTCGCTGATCGCATTTGGTCGCGGCGAGTGGTTTGGGGTAGGCCTGGGTAACAGCGTGCAGAAGCTGTTTTATCTCCCCGAGGCGCACACCGATTTTATTTTTGCCATCCTCGCGGAAGAGTGGGGCATGTTTGGTGGTCTTGTTGTTGTAGGGCTCTTTGTATTGTTGACCTGTTCACTGCTGCGCTTGGTGCGTGAAGCGTTAACTCAGCAGAAATTCTTTGCCGCCTTACTGGCATTTGGCATGGCGGTTCAGCTGGCTGGGCAGGCATTCGTGAATATGGGGGTGGCCTCAGGGCTGCTACCGACCAAGGGTTTGACTCTGCCGTTTGTCAGCTCTGGCGGCAGTAGCTTGATTGTGTGCTGCGCCCTGCTGGGATTGGCTTTGAGAATTCGCACCGAGTTGCGTGAGCCACTGACTAGCGGCGATGAAAATCCGGGTTTGTTTGGCCGCCTTCCCATCTTTATCCGGCGCCGGACTAGCGGTGGAGTGGCCCGTGGGGAGGTGGCTTGATGGCCCATAATGAGAACATATTTGCCGGCAAGAAATTCTTAATGATGGCCGGTGGTACAGGTGGACATGTTTTCCCCGCACTTGCAGTGGCAAAGGCTTTGCAAGAGGAAGGGGGCTGTGTCGAGTGGTTGGGTACCCAGCGTGGCATTGAGGCGCGTTTGATCCCTGAGGCTGGAATACCTCTGCACTGTATTCGCGTGGTGGGTGTGCGCGGAAAAGGTAAGTTGGCCCTCCTGAAGGCGCCGGTGCAGATATTGCGTGCAGTGGCCCAGGCCCGCGCCGTGATTAAAAAAGTTTCGCCGGACGCGGTGCTGGGCTTTGGTGGTTTTGCAACAGGTCCCGGCGGAGTGGCTGCAAGGCTCAGTGGAATTCCCCTGATTATTCATGAGCAAAACGCGGTAGCCGGCACGACCAATCGCCTGCTTGCTCGAATTGCGAGCAGGGTACTAGAGGCTTTCCCCAGTGGCCTGCCTGGTGCGAAACAGGTTGGCAATCCGGTGCGCGCTGAGATCGCGGGCCTTCCAGATCCACAGCAGCGTATTGGGAGTGAATCGCCTCTGCGACTGCTGGTCCTCGGTGGCAGTCTCGGCGCTGTGGCAATTAATGAATTAGTCCCTAAAGCCATTGCCTTGTTGCCGTCGCCAGTGCGCCCGAAAGTGGTTCATCAGGCTGGAGAGCGCCACTTACAGCTGGCCCTAGAAGCCTATAGTGCCGCCGGGGTAGAAGCTGAAGTTGTGCCTTTTATTGCGAATATGGCCGATGCTTACAGCCGGGCGGATTTGATCATTTGCCGTTCTGGTGCGCTGACGGTATCGGAAATCGCTGCCGCCGGAGTCGGAGCGATTATGGTGCCCTTTCCATTTGCGATCGACGATCACCAAACACGCAATGGAGAGTGGCTGCAAAATGCTGGTGCAGCAGTGGTTATCCAGCAGAGTGCCATGGATGCGCAGGGGCTGTCAGAGCTATTAGAGAAACTGCTCTCTGACCCCCAGAAATTATTGGCCATGGCGCAAGCTGCACGGGGTGTGGCAAAGATTGATGCAACGGAGCAGGTAGTTGGTGCCTGTGCCGAAGAGCTGGCGCTTGCCAGATAATAAACGCAACAAAAGTGGATCAAGGTTAGAGAGTATGTCTTCTGAGCGTGCCAATGCGAAAAAAAGTTACGCGGTACCGGCAATGCGTCGCATCCGTCGCATCCACTTTATTGGTGTTGGCGGTGCGGGTATGAGTGGCATCGCTGAGGTGCTGCAGAACCAGGGTTATGAGGTTTCCGGCTCCGACCTGCGCGAGTCAACCGTGACAGATAGGCTGCGCAAGCTCGGGGTAAACGTGCAAATCGGGCACAGTGCGGAAAATATTCGTGGTGTGGATGTGGTCGTGAATTCCTCTGCGGTGCATGGGGATAATCCCGAGCTGGTCGCCGCCCAGGAAAATCGTATCCCAATTGTGCGCCGTGCAGAAATGCTCGGAGAATTGATGCGTTACCGCTATGGCATAGCCGTGGCGGGGACCCACGGCAAGACCACAACAACCAGCCTGATCGCTTCGATTTTTGCGGCGGATAAAAAAGACCCCACTTTTGTGATTGGTGGGCTGGTCAATGCGGCTGGTGCCAATGCCGCGCTTGGCGAGAGCCGCTACCTGATCGCTGAGGCGGATGAAAGCGATGCGTCTTTTATCCACCTACAGCCGATGGTAACGGTGGTAACCAATATCGATGCGGATCATATGGAGACCTATGGCGGGGACTTCGAAAAGGTCAAACAGATCTTTATTGATTTTGTTCACAACCTGCCTTTTTATGGCCTCGCTGTCGTTTGTGGGGATGATGCCAATGTGCAGGAGGTGATTCCGAAATTCTCCCGCCCGGTGTTGACCTATGGATTTGCTGAGGGTAATGACTTTCGCATCGTCGAGGTAAATCAGGAGCCATTGCGCAGTCACTTTACGGTGCAGCGCCCCGGTGGAGACCTGCTAGAGGTCTCGGTAAATACCCCAGGTATTCACAACGTGCTGAATGCCACTGCAGCGATTGCCGTGGCTAGTGACGAGGGCATCGGCGATGAGGCCATTCAGAAGGGCCTCGAGGGTTTTCAGGGGGTGGGTCGCCGTTTTCAAATTTATGGAAATTTCTCTGTTAGTGACGACGGTAACGCAGAAAAAGTGATGTTGGTGGACGATTATGGCCACCATCCTCGGGAAGTGGCAGCCACAGTTAAAACCGTGCGCGATGGCTGGCCGGAGCGGCGCCTGGTTATGATTTATCAACCGCACCGCTATACGCGCACCCGGGACCTTTTTGAAGATTTTGTTCAGGTTCTCTCCGAAGTGGATAAATTAATTTTATTGGACGTGTACAGTGCCGGGGAGCCGCCGATAGCCGGAGCTGATGGTCGAACGCTGGCGCGCAGCCTGCGCAATCGTGGCCAGGTCGATCCGATTTTTGTTGAGACCGTGGATCAGGTGCCCCCGATTCTAGCTGACTTGCTAGAACCCGGCGATGTGGTTTTGACCCAAGGGGCGGGTAATGTGGGGGCTCTTTCACAAAGGCTGGCACAGTGGCGTCTGGGTGAGAACAGCACCGAGGATTGAGTGGCAGTGAGACCCTCAGAAAAAAAATCCGCGAGAACAAAGCGCACATCTGTACGCGGGGCTAGTCCTCTCGGGGAGGCGACGAAAAGCAGAGTTCATTGGCACCCCTGGTTGCTGCTGGTTGCATTGGTGCTTTTGTCCAGCGGACTGGCCACCGGCGGTTATTGGTTGTGGCAGCGTTTACCGGCATTTCAGTTGAGCAAAGTTGATGTGCTGGAGCAGGTTGAGGTTCGCGGAACGTTCAATGCGGTGACTGAAGAGCAGATAAAAGAAATCTTACTGCCTTATTTGCATGCAGGTTTTTTTTCTGCTGATATCCGCGCGATGCGCTTTGCCTTATTGGAGCACCCGTGGGTTATTCGGGCATCGATAAATAGGCGCTGGCCTAAGGGTGTTGTTGTTGAGGTCAGCGAGGCGCAGCCTCTTGCCGTTTGGGGGCGCGACCGATTACTGGTGGCCAGTGGGGCATTATTGCCGCGACCGGTGCAAATGCAGGTCGGTAATTTGCCTGAACTCGCCGGGGATGAAGAACTGGTGGGGCAAATCATGTCTCAGTACCAAGCGCTTGCGAGTCTATTGACTACACGGGACATGGAGGTCAAACGGTTGTCATTTGATGACCTTAGTGGCTGGCACCTGGAGTTAGTGTCGGGAATTGAATTAAAACTCGGGCATGATGCACTGCTGGAGCGAGTTAACCGCTTTCTCTCATTGAGCCGCGGCTTACTCGCTCCGTATTTACAAAAAGTGGCCGGGGTAGATACCCGTTATGGCAACGCGGTAGCGGTTCAATGGAAGAGCGAGCAAGAGTAAACAGGGATGCGGTGATAGCCGCTGTTGAAAATAAAGTTTAAAAGCGAAGGCGGTGGTCCGGCGGATACTCAAAAAAGAGACCCGGAGCATGGCCCAGCGAGGTTGGAACAAAAATGACACAAGTATCCGATCAGCGCATGATTGTTGGGCTGGATATCGGCACCTCCAAGGTAGTTGCCATCGTGGGCGAGGTAGGCGCTAACGGGGCACTCAATATTGTCGGTATAGGTTCGCACCGCTCCACTGGTATGAAAAAAGGTGTGGTGGTCAATATTGAGTCCACTGTGCAATCTATTCAGCGCGCAGTAGAGGAGGCGGAGTTGATGGCGGGGTGTGAAATCCACTCTGTCTACGCCGGTATCGCGGGTAGCCATATTCGCAGCCTTAATTCACACGGTATTGTGGCGATTAAAGATCGTGAGGTAACTCAGCAGGATTTGGATCGGGTTATCGATGCGGCCCGTGCGGTTGCCATTCCCGCGGATCAGAAGATTTTACATACCCTTCCGCAAGAGTATCTGATCGACAACCAGGAGGGCGTGAAGGAGCCACTGGGAATGTCGGGTGTGCGATTGGAAGCGAAGGTACACCTGGTAAGTGGTGCGGTTAATGCCGCGCAAAATATTGAAAAGTGTATCCGTCGCTGTGGGCTTGAGGTGGAGGATGTCATCCTCGAGCAGCTCGCTTCCAGCTATGCGGTTCTGACTGAAGATGAGAAAGAACTCGGAGTATGTATGGTCGATATTGGTGGGGGTACTACCGATATTGCCGTATTTACTGGAGGTTCGATTCGTCATACCGGTGTCATTCCGATTGCCGGGGATCAGGTGACCAATGATATTGCCATGGCTTTGCGCACACCGACGCCGCACGCTGAAGACTTAAAAATAAAGTATGCCTGTGCACTGGCAAAACTTGCGCGGGAAGGTGAAACCATTAAGGTGCCGAGCGTGGGAGACAGAGAGCCCAGGGATTTATCTCGTCAGGCCCTGGCCGAAGTGGTGGAGCCCCGCTATGACGAGTTATTTACTTTGGTGCAGGCGGAATTACGTCGCAGCGGATTTGAGGACCTGTGCGCAGCAGGAGTGGTTTTAACTGGAGGCTCCTCAAAAATGGAGGGTGCGGTTGAACTGGCTGAGGAAATTTTCCATATGCCTGTGCGCCTCGCGGTGCCTCAGGGAATTTGCGGTTTAACTGATATTGTAAGTAATCCAATTTACTCCACCGGAGTTGGATTATTGATGTATGCGATGCAGCAAGACGAGTCTGCCGGGGGTAAAACTCAGCCCGTGCGCAACGATAATCAGTGGTGGGATAAAGTGAAACACTGGTTTCGCGGAAATTTGTAATAGCATGCAACCAGAATTAGCCATCCCATAAGGGATTTTTTTTAAGCGTGGCTGTAATATTCGACATGAGCAAGAAAGGGGAACAGCGATGTTCGAGCTAGTTGATAGCGTACAGGATAAACCTGTCATCAAGGTAATAGGAGTCGGCGGCGGCGGTGGCAATGCTGTAAAGCATATGATTGTCAGTGACGTGGAGGGCGTGGACTTTATCTGCGCGAACACCGACGCTCAGGCGCTCAAAGATGTTGAAGCGCAAACCATTCTGCAGCTTGGTAATACCATTACCCGCGGTTTGGGTGCTGGGGCCAATCCCGATATTGGTCGAGAGTCGGCCCTGGAAGACCGCGATCGGATCGCTGAGGTCCTGAGCGGTGCCGATATGGTCTTTATTACCGCTGGCATGGGTGGTGGCACCGGCACCGGTGGGGCACCGATTGTGGCCGAGATTGCCAAAGAACTCGGTATTCTCACCGTGGCTGTGGTGACCCGTCCGTTTAAGATCGAAGGGCGCAAGCGCACCGTTGTGGCTGAGGAGGGTATTCTCGAGCTGCGCGATAAAGTGGACTCCCTGATCACTATCCCCAATGATCGCCTGTTGGAGGTATTGGGCAGCAAGATCACCATGAAGTCTGCCTATAAAGAGGCCGACAACGTACTGCTCGGAGCGGTGCAGGGCATTGCCGATCTGATGATCCGCCCAGGTATTATGAACGTGGACTTTGCCGATGTGCGTACGGTGATGTCTGAGATGGGGATGGCAATGATGGGTTCCGGATCCGCAATTGGCGAGAATCGAGCCCGTGAAGCCGCGGAAAAGGCGGTTCGCAGCCCACTGCTGGATAACGTCAACCTTGCCGGTGCCCGCGGTATCTTGGTCAATATTATTACCGGCAGTGAAGAATCCGGCTGCCAGGAGCTGACGCTGGGGGAATACTCAGAGGTCGGTGAGATCGTGCAGGAGATCGCTTCAGATGAAGCCACGGTGGTTATTGGCACCGCGGTGGATGATAAGCTGGGTGATGAGATGCGCGTGACCGTTGTGGCCGCGGGTCTGGGAGAGGGAACCCCTACGGCGCGTCCGGCCAAGGTGGTGGACAACACCCGTCGTCCGGAGTCTCGTGATATGCGCGAGCCCCGTGAGACGAGAGAAGCCCGCGATATGCGCGAAATGCGTGAAAGCCACGGCGCGGCGGGGCTGGTCTCTCGCGAAAATACTGCGGACCCTCGCCCCCGGGTGGATGTCGAGCGTCCAAAGCGCCCGGCTCCGACTCTGAACTCGGCAGATGCGGACATGGAGTACTTGGATATTCCAGCGTTCCTGCGTCGCCAAGCCGATTGAGGAGAGCCGCCGCAGAGGCAGTACACTGCTCATGTCCGCCCAGCCCCTGGGCTGGGTGTCGCCTCTGCGGTGTGGCTTGTTCCAGGAAGGCCAGTCAACTGTTACTGGTAGAGAGCGGACAACTTAAAAGGGATTTATTTTGACTTTTTGGTCAGGAAAAGAAGTTTAATTAACAATTTTTTACAGTGAACCTGGAGCTAGAGGTCTTAGAATGCTGTTTCAGCGACTGAGGTGTGGCGCTCCAATCTTTGCTTAAACTATCCTTTCAAGGAAGGTGGCGGTGTGTTGATCTGACCACACGCTCACAATTGGTATTGGCGTCGCAATTATGCTAATATCGGCGGCTTGCTGCGCATTATGCGTAGACCACCGACTGGGAAAAGATAGTTTCATGATCAAACAGCGCACGCTTAAAAATGCTATTCGCGCCACTGGCGTAGGTCTGCACACTGGCAAAAAGGTTATTCTAACCCTTAAGCCGGCTCCCGTAGACACCGGCATCGTGTTCCGTAGAACGGACCTAGATCCGGTGGTCGAAATTGAAGCCCGCGCCGAGAATGTGGGTGATACCCTGCTCTCCACTACCCTGGTAAAGGACGATGTGCGCATCGCTACGGTCGAGCATCTGCTCTCTGCGATGGCGGGTCTTGGTATTGATAATGCCATTGTTGAACTTTCCGCCCAGGAAGTGCCGATCATGGACGGCAGTGCCGGTCCATTCGTATTTCTCATTCAGTCTGCCGGTATTCAGGAGCAGTCTGCGCCGAAGAAATTCCTGCGTATCAAGAAGCCGATCACTGTGGAAGAGGGTGACAAAGTTGCCAGTTTCCTGCCTTTCAATGGTTTCAAAGTGTCCTTTACCATTGACTTCGACCACCCGGTTTTCCAAGGGCGCAATCTGACTTCTTCTGTGGATTTCTCCAGCACCTCCTTCGTGAAAGAGGTGAGTCGCGCGCGTACATTCGGCTTTATGCACGAAATTGAATACTTGCGCTCCAAGGGGCTGGTTCAGGGTGGCTCAGTGGATAATGCCATCGTGGTTGACCAGTATCGTATTTTGAACGAGGGTGGATTGCGTTACGAAGACGAATTTGTGAAACACAAAATTCTCGATGCAATCGGCGACCTTTATTTGCTGGGTACCAGCCTGATCGGCGAGTTCAAGGCCTTTAAGTCTGGCCATTCTTTGAACAATAAATCCCTGCGCCATCTAATGACACAAAAAGACGCCTGGGAAATGGTGACTTTTGAGGGAGAGCAAGAGGCTCCTATCTCTTACGTTAAGCCAATACTGGCCGTTTAATCCCCCTCCATAAAAAGCCGGCATTACAAAGCCGGCTTTTTTACGTGACTGATTCAGCAGAGAAGGCCTGGCAATTCTGATAATCTTGCCCGGCGTCGGGGATTTCCCAACCGTTTACTATGAGGTATAGCGCTGGAGTCTCGTCTCTTTTATACCGAGACAAAAAAATTACAAAATGTCGAACTTCTCCTGCTTGTTATGAAAGTAATTCTGGTCAATGAGCGCGGTGCAACCCGCAGCTTTAATTTTGGTGGATTGAGCAAAGCGCTGTTGAGCTTATGCCTGCTCGGTTTGCCCGTTGGTGCCTTCCTGTTGGGTGCCAATCTACCTGTGACCAAATCAGATTTGTTCGACGCGCGCACGGCCAAGGCGTGGGAGCGTGCCCTGCGTAAACAGCAGCAGGAAATTGAAGAGGCTGATCGCGAAGCGCATGAGCAGCTCGCTGCGCTCACGGTCAAACTGGCTGAGCTACAGGCCCGTCTCACCCGTTTGGATGCCGTTGGCGAGCGCCTTACCGCGGCGGCCAACCTCGATGAAGGCGAGTTCGAATTCAGTGCGGCTCCCGCCGTGGGCGGTCCGGAGGATCCCGGAATCTCAGGTACGTCGGAACTGCCTTATCAGCCCCCCGAATTTCTCGATGTGATTGGCGACCTGTCCCATAAAGTGGATGATCGCCAAATGCAGCTTAATACGCTCGAATCCCTGATGGCCAATCTCCAGCTGGAGGACGAGCAGTTTATCGCCGGGCGCCCAATTACTAAGGGTTGGATGTCCTCACGATACGGTTATCGTACAGACCCCTTTACCGGGCGACGCACTTGGCACAAGGGCGTGGACTTTGCCGGCAAGAAGGGCTCGGACGTGGTTTCCGTTGCCGCGGGTGTTGTTACCTGGGCTGATGAGCGTCACGGTTACGGTCATTTAGTGGAAATCAACCACGGCAATGGTTATTCCACCCGCTATGGCCATAACAGCAAGCTCAATGTCGGTCTCGGTGATGTGGTAAAAAAAGGCCAGGTGATTGCCCAGATGGGCTCCAGTGGTCGCTCCACCGGCCCTCACGTGCACTTCGAAATCTTCAAGAACAACCGCACGGTCGACCCGGCCAGCTATATCCGCCGCACAGGCAGATAACAACTATTCTTCCCTTACGCGTAATTGCTGGCAGCTTGGCATAGGAGTTGCCAGCGCTTGCGCCTTCCTGTTTACTTGCACCCCTCGCATAAAGGAGTGTCGGTGCGATATCTGCCCAGCATTAGCGCCGACAGCGCACATAAGATAAGTGGTTTCTAGATAATGATTGGCAAACTGATTAAATCGGTCTTTGGTACAAAAAATGACCGCGAGCTGAAGCGCATGCGACGCATCGTGGAGAAGGTCAACGCGCTGGAAGGGGATTTTCAGCAACTGGACGATGCCGCTCTTCGCGCCAAAACAGAAGAGTTTAAGAAACGTGTTGTGGATGGGGAAACCCTGGATCGGTTGTTACCCGAAGCCTTTGCCGCTGTGCGTGAAGCTGGTCGGCGTACCCTGGGGATGCGCCATTTTGATGTGCAGCTGATCGGCGGTATGACCTTGCACGAAGGCCGTATTGCGGAAATGCGCACCGGTGAGGGTAAAACCCTGGTGGCGACATTGCCCGCCTACTTGAACGCCCTGGAAGGCAAAGGTGTTCACATTGTGACGGTCAATGACTACCTGGCATCGCGGGATGCCAACTGGATGCGACCAGTTTATGAGTTCCTCGGCCTGACCGTAGGGGTGATTGTTTCCCAGCAAAACCCCGACGATAAAAAGGCCGCTTATCAGGCCGATATTACTTACGGTACGAACAACGAATTTGGCTTTGACTATCTGCGTGACAATATGGTGTTGCGCAAAGAAGACCGCACCCAGCGCCCGCAGAATTTTGCCATTGTGGATGAGGTGGACTCCATCCTTATCGATGAAGCGCGCACCCCGCTGATTATTTCCGGCGCGGCAGAAGATTCCTCCCACCTGTATCTGGCCATGAACAAGCTGATTCCTCAGTTGGAGCGCGCCGAAGAGGGTGGGGAGGGTCACTACACGGTAGATGAAAAGACCCGCCAGGTGGAGCTGACCGAGCAGGGGCATCAGCTGGTTGAAGACTTGCTGTCCCGCAGTGGGCTGATGAAAGAAGATCAGTCCCTGTATGCTCCCGGTAACCTGGGCCTGTTGCACCATGTGCATGCTGCGCTGCGTGCCCAGGTGCTGTTTAACCGCGATGTGGATTATATCGTGCAAAACGGCCAGGTCGTGTTAATCGATGAGCATACCGGCCGCACCATGCCGGGTCGTCGCCTTTCCGAGGGGCTGCATCAGGCCTTAGAGGCCAAGGAGAGTGTGCAGATCCAGAATGAAAGCCAGACCCTGGCTTCCACCACCTTCCAGAACCTGTTCCGCTTCTACCCCAAACTTTCCGGTATGACGGGTACCGCGGATACCGAGGCGTTTGAATTTCAGCAAATTTATGGCCTGGATGTGGTGGTTATCCCCACGAACAAAGACATTCAGCGGGAAGATCTCAATGATCTGGTCTATCTGAGCCAAGAGGAGAAGATGGACGCCATCATTGAGGACGTCAAATTCTGCCGTGAGAAGAAGGCGCCGATCCTGGTGGGCACCGCTTCTATCGAGACCTCCGAGGAAATGTCGCGCTTGCTGCAAAAGGCGGGCATTAAGCACCAGGTGCTGAACGCCAAATACCACGAGCGGGAAGCGCAGATTATCGCCCAGGCCGGTCGTCCCGGCGAAGTTACCATTGCCACGAATATGGCTGGTCGCGGTACTGATATTGTCTTGGGTGGTAACTGGGAATCCGAAGCGGAAACTCTTGCCCAGGAAAAAGGAAGCGCCTTAAGCGAGGCTGAGCTGGCCAGACTGAAAGAGGACTGGCAGAAGCGCCACGACTTGGTTATCGAAGCCGGCGGCCTGCATATTATTGGTACTGAGCGCCACGAGTCCCGCCGGATCGATAATCAGCTGCGTGGTCGCGCAGGGCGCCAGGGTGATCCGGGTGTGACCCGTTTCTACCTGTCTCTGGAAGACAGCCTGATGCGTATCTTCGCCTCCGACCGGGTGAAGAATTTCATGCAAATGCTGGGCATGGAGCGCGGTGAGGCCATCGAACACCGCATGGTTTCTAACGCTATCGAAAAGGCTCAGCGGCGTGTTGAGGGGCGCAACTTCGACATCCGCAAGCAGTTGCTCGAATACGATGACGTGGCTAATGACCAGCGCCAGGTGATTTACAGTCAGCGCAACGAATTGCTGGAAGCCGACACGATCAGCGATACCATCAACGCTATTCGCGAAGATGTGGTACACGAGATTATATCGGCCTCTGTGCCCCCAGAAAGTGTTGAAGAGCAGTGGGATATCCCTGCTCTGGAGCAGCAGCTCGCCGGTGAGCTGGGTGTCGAGTTACCTATCCAGAAGTGGCTGGATGAGGATCGTAACCTGCACGAAGAGACTCTGCGCCAGAAGATTACAGCAGAGGCGCAGAACGCCTATGCCGCTAAGGTTACGCGCATCAGTGAATCTTCCGGCGATGCCAACTTGATGCCCACCGTGGAGCGTCAAATCATGCTGCAGGTGTTGGACCAGCTATGGAAAGAACACCTTTCCAGTATGGATCACCTGAGAGCCGGTATTGGTTTACGCGCCTATGCCAATAAGAACCCCAAACAGGAATTCAAGCGCGAATCTTTCCACTTGTTCCAAAGCATGCTGGAAAACCTCAAGCACGAAGTGGTACGTATCCTTGCCCATGTGGAGCCGATGACCCGCGAGCAGATGGATGAGCTGGAGGAGCGCCGTCTGGAGGAGCAGCGGCAGCAGCAGCTGGAGCTGCAACATGCGGAAGCTTCCGCCCTGCCTGAGAGTGAGCCCCAACAGCAGGCGACCCTGGTGCCGGAGCGCCGTGGACCGAAAGTTGGCCGCAATGACCCCTGTCCCTGTGGCTCCGGTAAAAAGTACAAGCAGTGTCACGGAAAATTGGCTTCCTCGACCCAAAGCTAGAGAGATATCCGGCTTGATAGGCCGACTTTGCCACCAAATACCCCGCTTTCGCGGGGTATTTTTTTAGCAGTCTTAAAAATATTCTGCGGCATGAGGGCTGATTTCCGCACATGGTGCGGATTTTTCTTGCCTCATTCTGGTTGGGCTTTAATAATGACGTCCTTTCTTCCATAGCCAGCCCGCGCAGCAAGCTTGCGTTTAGGGTATTAAGCCAAATCGATATGTCTGAACTACAACTTCCTTCCCTGAAAGGGGTCCGTCTTGCCAGTGTGCCGGCCAATATCAAGAATTGGCTCCGTGACGATCTGTTATTGGTCGAGATCTCTGAAGGTGCATCGGTCTCGGCCACCTTCACCCAGAATAGCTTCTGTGCCGCACCGGTACTGGTAGCGAAAGAGCATATTGCCCAGGGGGATATTCGCGCGCTGTTGGTCAATGCGGGTAATGCTAATGCGGCCACAGGCACCCGCGGTCTCAGCGATGCCAAAGCCTGTTGTGCGGCTGTGGCGGCGGCTATGGGTATTCGGGCGGAACAGGTGCTGCCCTTTAGTACCGGAGTGATCGGTGAACACCTGCCACTGCAACGCTTGCTCGATGCCATTCCCCCAGCCGCTGAAGCGCTGGCCGGCAATGGCTGGGGAAGAGCTGCAGAAGCGATTATGACGACGGACACCCGTCCAAAAATCGCTAAGCGCACCCTGGAGATCCGTGGTGAAGAAATTGCGGTAGTGGGTATCGCCAAGGGTTCGGGCATGATTCAGCCAAATATGGCAACTATGCTCGCCTATGTTGCCACCGATGCAACCGTGGCCCAGCCGCTGCTGGATGAGATGGTGAGGGATGCGGTGAGCGCCTCGTTCAACCGGGTTAGCGTAGATGGGGATACCTCAACCAATGATGCCTGCGTACTGATTGCCAGTGGTGCTGTCGGCGAGTCAATCCAGACTCGATCCGATGAAAGCTATGGCGCGCTAATGCAAGCTATTACCGAGGTGCATGTCGAGTTGGCTCAGGAAGTGGTTAAAGACGGCGAAGGTGCCACTAAATTTGTCACCGTGCAGGTCGATGGCGCAGACAATAGCGAAGAGGCACTTAAGGTGGCTTTTGAAGTGGGTAACTCACCTCTGGTAAAGACTGCGCTCTACGCCTCCGACCCCAATTGGGGGCGTCTGGTAATGGCTATTGGCAATGCCCTGCCAAATGATTTAGATACCGGCAAGGTCAATATATTTTTAGATCGTGTGCAGGTGGTGGAAGGCGGAGGCCGCGCGGCGGACTATCGGGAAGAGCTGGGCGAACAGGTGTTTTCTCAGCCTGAGTTTACTGTTCGCATCGAGCTTGGTCGTGGCAACGCCAGTGAGCATATCTGGACCTGTGACTTCTCCCGCGAGTATGTCACCATCAACGCCGAATACCGTACCTGAGGAGTTGTTGTGAGCCGTGTTATTCATGTCGCCGTGGGGGTTGTTCGCCGCGGTGATGGCAAGATCCTGATTGCCCGTCGCCCCAAGCATTTACATATGGGTGGGCTTTGGGAGTTTCCTGGCGGTAAGGTGGAAGCTGGAGAAACCGTGCAGCAGGCCCTTTCCAGAGAGCTAAGGGAAGAGGTGGCTATTGAGGTGCAAGAGCTGCAGCCACTGGTAGAAATTCGCCACGAGTACCCAGAGAAAAGCGTACTTTTAGATACCTGGCTGGTCACCGCATTCAGCGGGGAGCCTGAAGGTTGTGAGGGGCAAGAGACAGCCTGGGCGACCGTGCAGGGATTAGAGAATTACCAATTCCCGGATGCCAACCAGGCAATTATTAAGGCCATTCAGACTGTAGAAAATTAAGGCGGTCTGCGCCGGTTACACTGTGGGCCTCTGCACAAGATGTGCACGAGGCCCCAGTGATGGCGAATAGGATTTGTGATTCGCACTTAGTGGCGCTGCTTATTCGGGTCCAGCTCGTCACTCAGCACGTCATCGTAAATCGATTCCCCCGCTATTTTATGTCCCTCACTGGCCCACTCCCCCAGATCGATTAGCTTGCAGCGCTCACTGCAAAAAGGCTTAAAGGGAAATTTGTCGCTCCACTCGATGGGCTTCTTACAGGTAGGGCAATTCAGGCTGGGGGCTTCTTTCGGCTTGGACATAGTGGGTCTGGATTCTGCTTATTCAGTTAGGGTGGGTCGTATGCCCTCTTGGGGCGAATTATTTGGATGGCGGACACTCTTGCGCCGCTGCCGCCAGTAACAGGTATTTCTGATGTAGGGCCTCAATTTGACGGTTGAGTGCCGCTAAGTCCGCAGTATTGTCCAGTACATCGTCCGCCTTGGCTAGGCGCTCCTGTCTATCCAGCTGCGCGGCCATAATCTTACGAATCTGCTCTGGGTGATTCTCATCCCTGGTGCTGGCTCTTTCCAGCTGCAGACTTTCCGGCAGATCCACCACGCATATCCTGTCTACTAACTGATACTGCCCGGACTCTATGAGTAGTGGCGATTCTAAAATCGCATAGGGGCTTGCGCTCTGTGCCAGAGATAAAAGTATCTCCTCGCGAATCAGGGGATGTAGCAGCCCTTCCAGCCAGGCGCGTTCTGCGGGATTATCAAAGACTAAAGCGCGTAGCTGCGCCCGGTCCAATGTACCATTCTCAAGCAGTACACTGGCCCCGAAGTGCTGGGCGATTTGCTCCAGGGCTGGCCTACCTGGTTGTACCACTACCCTTGCCGCCCAGTCCGCGTCCACCACATGAATGCCCAGCTCGCGAAAGTAGGCGGCGGCGGCCGACTTGCCGCTGCCGATACCACCGGTTAAGCCTATTCGGAACAATGGAATGTCTCCTCGGAGTGAAAGTTGAGGGCTAAAAATACGAAACCCGGCCAGTAGCTGGCCGGGTTTATGGTAATTCACTTGCCCGATATGGGCGAATTGTGGGCGGAAGCCTGAATTAGCCACCGAGCCCGGAGAAATTCAAATACCAGCCAACGATTTGTTCCCCCCACAACATAGCAATCCAACCGGCACCAGCCAGATAGGGACCAAAGGCAATCGGCAAATTGCGATCGCGACCAACAGCCAGGCTCCAGGATAGACCGGCAATAGCGCCCACAGCGGCAGAGAGCAGAATCACCAAAGGCAGCATCTGCCAGCCAAACCAAGCCCCGATTGCCGCGAGTATTTTGAAATCCCCGGCGCCCATCCCCTCTTTGCCGGTGACCAGCTTAAAGATATGGAATACCAGCCAAAGAGCGAGATAACCGGCAATAGCTCCAATCACGGCGTCCTGCAGTGGAACAAAAACACCCCAGAGGTTCATAAGCAGCCCGCCCCAAAGTAGCGGCAGGGTGATGCTATCAGGCAACAACTGCTTGTCGAAATCGATACCGGTCAATGCGACCAAGGCCCAGGTAAATACACAGCCTGCCAGCGCCTGCCAGGTAAAGCCCAGCTGCCAGACCACCACCGCCGTAAGAATACCGGTAGCCAGTTCAACCAGGGGGTAGCGCTTGGATATGTGTGTGCCGCAGGAGCCGCATTTACCTCGTAGTAGCAGATAACTGACAACTGGAATATTTTGCCAGGGTTTGATTTCCGTTTTGCACTTGGGGCAGTGGGAGTGCGGTAGCACCAGATTAAAAGGTTTTTCTAACTCTTCTTGCTCTGCGGGATCGGGTTGAGCGTTGAAGTAGCTATAGAAATCCCGCTTGTATTCTCGCTCCATCATTATTGGCAGGCGCAGGATGACAACATTGAGGAAGCTGCCTATAAGTAGGCCTAAAATAAATGCGCTGCCTATAAGCAGCGCAGGGTAAAAAGATAAATATTCTTGCATTATTTTTTATACGACTTGACCCAGCTGGAAGATAGGAAGATACATGGCAATCATCAAGCCGCCTACAAGAATACCGAGTACGGCCATAATCATGGGTTCAAGAAGGGTGGTAAGGTTATCCACCATGTTATCGACAGCTTCTTCGTAGTAATCAGCGGCCTTTCCTAGCATCTCGTCTAATGCACCGGATTCTTCACCAATTGCAGTCATTTGAACTAACATGGTGGGGTACAGGCCGGAAGAGCGCAGGGCAGCATTCAAGGGGATGCCAGTAGCAACAGAATCTTTGACCTTAAGAGTTGCCTCTTCATACAGACTGTTGCCTGTAGCCCCGGCAACAGACTTAAGAGCATCGATAAGAGGAACCCCGGCGGCAAAAGTTGTAGATAAAGTACGGGCGAATCTTGCTGAAATTGAGTTGTAGGTGATGCCGCCGAGAATAGGAAGCTTCAATATTAGCCGGTCGAAAAATTCAGCAACTTTCTTATTACGCTTTTTCGCTTCAATAGTGCCGCCAACTCCGATAACAACAGCTATTAATGCAAAGAACCAATTAGCTTGCATCCATTCAGACATACCAACAACAAGCTGGGTGAATGCGGGTAAGTCGGCCCCGAAACTAGAAAAGGTCTCAGCAAACTGTGGCACAACCTTTATCAGCAAGATGGAGGTGACAATGATTGCAACCACAACAACAGCGATAGGGTAGGTCATCGCCTTCTTGATTTTTGCTTTTAAGGACTCTGTTTTTTCTTTATAGGTAGCAATCCTGTCCAGCATGGTCTCAAGTGCTCCGGATTGCTCACCGGAGGCGACAAGGTTACAAAATAAATCATCAAAATAAAGAGGGTGTTTTCGCAGGGCATCAGCGAAGGCTGTTCCTGAGGCCACCTCATCTCGAACCTTAAAAATTAGTTCTTTAACCCCCTGATTGTCTAAGCCATCGGCAACAATCTCAAAGCTTTGCACTAAGGGAACGCCGGCCTTCATCATGGTGGCCATCTGGCGAGTAAACAGGGCAATATCTGCAGGCTTAACCCTTTTCTTCCCCCCCCCAAACAGAGGTTTGGGCTTTTTCTGTACACGATTGGCAATAATCCCCTGTTTACGTAACTGGGCTTTCACCAGAGCTGGGCTGATACCATTGATTTCCCCTTGGACCTTAGCCCCCTTGCTATCCACCCCTTTGTAGATATATGGGACTGCTGTGGCATTGGCCATATGTGCTTTTCCTGCTCTATCTTTGTTAGCAAAGGTATATTGTCTGCTTCTGCCGTTAACTTGTGTAACCGCAAAACCCTAAGTTTCAGCCACTTGTATGGCGCGGAGCCAAATATGAAGATTGCTAATCCTTGGTTACCCGATTCGCCTCCTCCAGGCTCGTAATCCCCATTACTACTTTACGTAGAGCAGAGATTCTCAAGTTGTTAAAGCCCTCCTCGCGGGCTTTATCAGCTATCTGAATAGAGTTGCCTCCCTCCATTATAATTCTGGAGATGCTATCGGTAATGCGAACCACTTCATACACGCCCACGCGGCCCTTATAGCCCTTGGAGCAGTGTTCACAGCCAACGGGCTGATAAATACTCCAGTCGCCTTGAGGGATGGTTACCGAATCAAAGCCCTCGGTCTCTAGTACTTCTTCAGGTAAGTTGACAGGTTTCTTGCACTCATTGCACAGACGTCTTGCCAGGCGTTGGGCAATAATTACGCTGACCGAAGTGGCTATATTGAAAGTGGGGACCCCCATATTCATCAAGCGAGTGAGAGTTTCTGGGGCTGAGTTGGTGTGCAGTGTTGAAAGCACTAGGTGCCCGGTCTGAGCAGCTTTGATGGCAATTTCGGCCGTCTCCAGATCCCGTATCTCCCCCACCATTACGATGTCTGGGTCTTGTCGTAGAAAGGAGCGTAGTGCCTCGGCAAAGTTAAGCCCCACCTTATTGGAGACGTTGACCTGGTTGATACCTTCCAGGTTGATTTCCACCGGATCTTCCGCGGTGGAGATATTGCGTTCCGAGGTATTGAGGATATTCAGGCCCGTATAGAGCGAGACAGTCTTGCCGGAGCCGGTGGGGCCGGTGACCAGGATCATCCCCTGGGGCTGGGCCAGGGCATCCATATAGATTTTTTTCTGCTCGTCCTCATAGCCAAGTGCATCAATGCCGAGCTTGGCGGAAGAGGGGTCCAGAATCCGCAATACAATTTTCTCCCCCCATAAGGTCGGTAGGCTGTTTACACGGAAGTCAATCGCCTTGGTTTTGGACAGCTTCATCTTGATACGGCCATCCTGAGGTACACGCTTTTCAGAGATGTCCATTCTGGACATCACCTTCAAGCGTGCCGACAGTCGACTAGAGAGCTGAATCGGGGGCCTGGCGACTTCATGTAAGACGCCATCGGTGCGGAAACGAACTCGGTAGGATTTTTCATAGGGTTCAAAATGAATATCAGAGGCGCCGCTACGAATAGCATCGAGTAGCACTTTGTTCACAAAACGTACTACCGGCGCCTCATCGCCTCCGGGATCATCGGAGTCCCCATTATCTTTATCATCGCCACCAACATCCAGGGCGTCCAGCTCTTCATCATCCATCCCTTCCAGTCCTGCACCCATATCGCCACTGTCGGAAAGGTAACTCTCAATAGCTTTGGACAACTTATCGGCGTCAACGAGTACAGCATCTGTATTGAGGCCTGTATTGAAGTTAATTTCATCTAGGCCAGCCAGATTCGTAGGGTCGGCAACTGCGATAAAAAGGCGGTTGCCACGCTTGTAAAGAGGTAGAGCAAAGTGTTTACTGATGAGTTTTTCATCAACGACGCCCTTTGGAATCAAGTCAAAATTGTAGGCGCTCATGTCAAAAAGAGGGGTGCCAAATGCCTCTGAAGCGACTTTCGCAAGTTCGCGGCTTTTAACAAGTTTGGATTCCACTACGTGCTGGGCGAAAGTCTGGTTTTCTCTTCGGGCTGCCTTAATTGCAGATGCTGCCGCTTGTTCTTCGAGGATTTTGTCTGCAACAAGACGTTTCGCTAAGCCGCTGAGGGGGGAAGTTGTCATTGATAAACTGCCGCTATGGTTCTCTTGCGCCAGGTATTGAGAGTGGACATATTTTGTTAGCCCTATGCAAACCTAGGCATGAATAGAAGAAGTGGTGGAATATAGCGAATTAATGAATCTGAGCCAAATATCAACAAAAAGGACATTACATTTCTCGGGGGTTTCATTATATACAGAAGGTGACAAATTTCGTCACAACCCGGCCACTGTTGTCAGTAGTAACAGCCTGTTAAAGCCCTTGACCTGAGAGAAGTGATAGACCGCACACCGATTACACATAAGGTTTCGCTTATCTTGCCAACCTTGGCATAATCCTTGTATCTTGTTCGGCGACATCCTCACGGGATTCACTTTATATTACAAGTCTGTATGGAGACGGTTACAATGAAAAAGCAACAGGGTTTTACTCTTATTGAATTGATGATTGTTGTAGCAATCATCGGTATTCTCGCGGCGGTTGCCTTGCCCGCTTACCAGGATTACACCATTCGCTCTAAAATGTCTGAAGTCATATTGCAAGCGGGAGCGCACAAGAATAGTGTCGTAGAGTACTATCAGTCTCAGGGAAAACTCCCTACAACCCTGGCTGCAGCCGGTGTGAGCTCTGTTGTACCTAGCCCCTATATTGGTAGTGTTCAAATGACTGCTAGTAACTCTGCGCTGGTGTATGGTGTTACTATTGATAGCCAATCTGGAAATGTTCAGCTGGCGCCTACAGTCAGCAATGGTAGCTTGACTTGGAAATGTAGTGGAACCATAGACAGCAAATACTTACCCGCTAATTGTCGTTAGACTTATTTTCTGCTGAAAGGGCCTCCAATTTGGAGGCCTTTTTTATTTGAGTTTTTTATCTTTAAGTGATCTCACTTAATACCCTGCCCCTACACTTTGTTAATAAAAAGACAAACTATAGAGCCTAAATTTACTCAGATAACAATCTAAACAATATCCCATTTATAATGTGCTTGAGGTGGTATTTTTCAAATGTTATTGTCATATCAACTTAGATGCGGACTGTATCTCTGGGCTTTACTGATTGTTACTTGGGGGTGTTATTACCTAGGGGTCCAGGGCCCTTTCTTACTTGATGATTTTTCCAATTTGTCCCCAATAGCCAATGGTGGGGGCATAACAGATTTAAACTCGCTTTATCTTTATGTTGTTGATCCATTGGGGGCTGACTGGACACGATCAGTTTCTCGCCTATCATTCCTTATCAATGATCAATATTGGCCTGCTTCGCCCGAAAATTTTAAGCAGACGAATATAGCTATACATTTGTTAACGGGACTATTACTCTTTTGGGTTTTATTAAAACTACTGTCATTAAAATTTACTGAGAGAGAAGCTGGTTTGATAGCATTGCTTGCCACGGCAATTTGGATGCTTCATCCGTATCATGTATCAACTACATTGTATGTCGTACAGAGAATGACACAGCTAATGACATTATTTTTAATACTGTCATTATTTCTTTATATTTCTTTCCGGCTAGAAAATTCCCCTTTAAAGGCGTGCTGTTATCTGACAGGATCTGTACTAGCTGCAACTCTATCAGTATTTTCTAAAGAAAACGGAGCAATTATTTTATTACTTGTTCCTTTAATCGAATACTCTTTTGTACAGAGATATAAGAAGTTTTACAATCCATACCTGAACATAGCATTACTTTTTGGCGTAGTGATTTTTTTCATGATTTTCTCATTGGCAACAAGAAATAGTTGGTCAAGTTGGGATGATCGTGTATTTTTCTCTGTGTTAGACAGGTTATCTATTCAGGGGGAGGTTATAGCTGAATACTGGGGTAGCTTCTTTTTTATAGGGTCTGCGGACTGGGGGCTTTATCATGATGATAAAGAGTGGCTTTATAATTTAAACGGTATTCAATTTACATCTCTGTGGTGGCTTTTCCATATCGGTATAGCGGCCTTCGCTTTTTACTTGAGAAAGAAAGCACCATTAGTTACTTTTTCTGTTTGTTGGTTCTATTTAACTCATATTATTGAGTCCACAGTCGTTCCGATGGAGTTAAAATATGAACACAGAAATTATTTACCTTATATAGGATTGGCGACAGGCTTTTCCTATTTGTTAGTGCTTGCAGGCAATCATTTAAAAAAACAGCATGGCAGAAAGGCGCTAGTGGTGATGGTACTTCCACTTGCTGTCTCAGTGCTTCTGCTTTCAAATAGGGCTGAAACTTGGTCAGATTATCGTTACTTGGCAATAAAGTGGTCAGAGCGGCATCCATATTCTCTAAGGGCGCAGCTTTCCATTATCTCTCTTCTTGCTGAAACAGGTAACCCTCAGAAGGCACTGGATAGGATTGAATTCATTCTGCCGAGATTTTCGGATCCATCTTTAGAGTTACTGCGCTTGAATATTCAATGTGAGTATCCTGGGCTTGATAATGTTAGGCCGATATATAGTTCTAATTTTCGTGAGCAGCACTATTCTATAGCTGTTGATCTGCAGTTGAGGGAAATCCTAACTCCTGAAAAGCTAGCTTGTGTGAATTATTATTTACCTGAAGGAGGAATGACTCAGCTTCTTCAGGATATTGAACAGATTTCTGCACTAAACCGAAGTCCACGATTATATGTTTCTTACTTGGATTTGTCGGCAAGAGCATACCTCCTTTTAGGTAAAGAAAAACAAGCGCTTATTGCTAGAGAAAATGCATGGAAGTTATTACCCAATATTGTCACAGGTTTGGAGTTGGCAAAAATTTACTTATTAACTGGGGATAAAGAAAGTGCATCTAAACTTATTGATTGGATTGATAAGCAAAATAAGATGTCAGTTGTTCATGATAGAGTGATTGAATCAAACCTTAGCGCCTTAAAAAGCACAATATACCATTCAAGTAATTGACAATGATGGTGCGCATAAAAAACGAATTCTTATTTAAACCCTGTATGTCTTTGTGTTTATTGTGGATTAATAATGAGCTTAACAAGATCTATTGAAAATCAGCCTGTTACTCTAGCTTCGGCAGGCTCAATTGATGTATCTATTGTTATACCTTGCCTGAATGAGGCCGAAACAATTAAGGCGGTTGTTGAAAACGCTTTAAAAGCGCTTAATTTACTGAATAAACGCTTCAATTTAAATGGGGAGGTGGTGGTAGCAGATAATGGTAGTACAGATGGCAGTACAGATATTGCTAAGCTAGCAGGAGCCCGTATTGAAAATATACCTGTCAAAGGCTATGGTTCTGCAATAAGAGGTGGTATTGCAGGCTCGACTGGCCGATTTATCATTATTGGTGATGCGGATGGATCGCATAATTTTTTAGAAACTCTTCCCATGGTCGAGAGCTTGCTTGCAGGTAATGACCTGTGTGTCGGTTCAAGATTTAAAGGGGATATTGCGCCTGGCAGTTTGCCTTTTTTAAATCGTTATATTGGTAATCCCCTCTTAACCGGTTTGTTAAACCTGTTGTTTGGTAGTGGCTTATCGGATGCTCACTGTGGGTTGCGAGCTATTACTAGAAGTGCATTTACGAAACTAAAAGCCACCTCTCCTGGTATGGAGTTTGCCAGTGAAATGCTTATAAAGGCATCTCTGTTAAAATTAAAGAGAACCGAAGTCCCGGTGACCCAGCATAAAGATGGTCGCGGTAGGCCCCCCCACCTAAGACCACTTAGAGATGGCTGGAGGCATTTGCGTTATATGCTGTTATTAGCGCCCATTACGATATTTTTAATTCCATCCATGATATTTTTCTGTGTGGGGACAACGGTATATTTCGATTTGATTTTGCAAAATGGCAGTATTCTTGGGGGGGTTGTAGGGACTGTTAAAATAGGTGAGCATTGGTTATTGCTGGCTGTAATGTCAATAATTTTGTCACACACTCTTTTTTTATTTGGTGTAACGTCGTTTAATTATTCTATTTCGCAGGGTTACCGTTTGTTAGGGGGGGGCTGGAGGAATTTAAAGTCTATTCTTTCGATTGAGTATATGCTTATCCAAAGCTTAGTGTTAATGGTTATTTCAGCAGTTATTATTTCTTTAGTTTTTTTTGAATGGATGGGGCAATCATTCAGAAACCTAGAAGCTCTTGGGCCTCTGTCATTAGCTACAACGCTCTTACTGGTCGGAATTCAACATTTTTTTGGATCCTTCCTGGTAAATATCTTTAATGATTGATTAGTTTGTGTTTGGTTTGTGCCCATGATTTTATATAAATGAAAACTCATAAATTACTTGTCGTTTCAAATTTGTACCCAAGTAAGGAAAGACCAGCTTTGGGAGCGTTCGTTAAAAATATTTGTGATGGATTGGAGGAAAGAGAATGGATTATTGATAAAAACATCTTAACTGCAACAATCCAAAATCCTTTCGGTTATTTGTTGTATTGTATTAGAACTTGGCTGAAAATAAGAAATTATAAAGGAATCGTTTTTGTTCAATACGTAGGGATCTCAGCAATACCCATTATATTTTTAACCTTGATTTATCCAAACTTAAAGGTGATAAGTAATTTTCATGGGAGTGATGGGGTAATAATAAGCTCAGATAATTGGTTTGTGGGTTCAGTCAAACGATTTCTTTCTAGCGCTGCTGTTAGGCGGTCGATATTAACAATTTACCCTTCTAACTATTTTTATCAGAAAATGCTTAAATTCTATCCTCACTTAAAAGGAAGAGACTTTTTAATTTCACCATCGGGTGGTGTTAATTTGAGCGTTTTCAACGACGATAACAGTGGTCGCGAAATTGATTTCATATTTGCTGGTAGAATGGTCAGGGGGAAAGGTGTTCATACCGCTATTAAAATAGTTAAAAGCGCTATAGAGGTAAGCCCGAGGACAAAGTTTTTATTTGTTGGTGATGGGCCAGAGAAGGCGAGTCTATTAAAATTTCAGCGGCAATATAAAGTGTCAAATAATATAGAGCTTGTAGGCCTTGTTAAACAAGCAGAACTGGCAAGTTTACTGAAGACAGCAAAGATATTTTTGTTTCCTTCAATTACGGAATCATTAGGGTTAACATTGATTGAAGCAATCGACGCGGGATGTATTCCAATTGTTATGAATAATGGTGCAGTATCTGAAATAATACCGTTAAGCTTTCATGGTAAGCTGGTTGCCGAAAGCGAGCCGGAATTTATTGAGAAAAGTTTGGCGGTATTAAAACTCCCCCACATTGAGCGGCTGTGTATTTCAAGAGCTTTAAAAGGTTGTATTGAAAAGTATGACCGAAAGAGTGTTTTGGATACTTTATCTGAAAGATTGGGTGTATATTTCTTGCGGTAATTTTAATTGATTTAATGTGCATGCTTTATGGGAGCTTCGTAAAAATCTACTTGGATATTTTTTTATATTTTTCTTTAGTAAATTTGCCGCTTTCCCTTTCCTGTGTTTTATTTTTTGATGGCCAACTTGTTGGCTAGTCTGTGATTTAGAGAAGCTGAGCAAGAGTATAAACCAAAGATTTATAGTGGGTGAGCAGGCAAGAATGAAAAAATCAATTGAGTTGGGAGGTGTGTATCCTCATCTTCAAGAAATAATAAAAACCTTTATTTTAAAGTCCCTGACGGCTATTTCCACTTTCTTGTTCGGTTTGTGTGTTGCTAGATTTGGAGAAGTAGAAGAGGCGGGACGGTTCTTTTACGTAGTTGCCACTATTTGTTTCCTGGGAACGGTTGTGAGGCTTGGCTTAGACCAGTATATCGTTAGAACTGTTAGTGCATTACATGGCCACAGTAAATCTGAGGATATTTCTGCGATTTATTCCAATGGTTTATTGACCCTTATTTTGTTACTTTCTCCACTTGCACTTTGGGCTGTATTTTATGATGAGCCAGTTGTACATATTTCAAATGCGTCGCTTGTTTTAATTGTTTTTCTATACGCTGCAATATATTTTCATTCATTTTTTTTTCAGGCCGTCAGGATACTTTTTTGGTATCAGGTGTTTCAAGGGTTGGGCGCGTCATCTACCTTCCTATTTATAAGCACTTTTATATACCTGATATTGGGTAATGTTGGATTTGGTTTGTTTTTAAACGCCTATCTAATCTCGCATGCAGCCATACTGGCTTTAGCAGTAGTAATGTGGGCTAGGACGGGTTGTGGCCTGAGGTTCAAAACATTGAAATTACCTCAGTCCTTTAAAATGATAAAGGATGCCGTTGTATGGTTGCCTCCCATGTTGATGTTTATTGTATTTGGCTGGTTTGGGCAAATAATGTTAGGTATTTTTTCAAGTGATTCGGAAGTTGCTCTATATTCAATATCGATTCAAGTATCTATGTTGATATATTTGATACCAATGTCTATTAATGCTTACTCGATGCCTAATTACGCTAAATATTTGCACCAGGAGGGTGGCGAAAACTTAAGGAAATTCTTTTCCTTTGTTGTTTTGGTTTCATTTTCTTTTACTTTGCCTTTGGCTCTGCTGGTATTGTATTTCTCTGATTTCCTGTTGGCTATGTTTGGTCATAATTACTCGGATGCATCGAATATAGTAAGAATACTTGTGATAAGTCAGATATTTAATGTTATTGGTAGTTCGTCATTTAGTCTTCTTGTAATACTGGGGCATCATAAAGCGGTTACTATTGCCTCACTTTCTGCGGTTGTTTTTATATTTATTACTACCGTATTCACCATTCCAATATTGAATGGCGAAAAGGTTGGTCTGGCATATGCTGGAGGGATGACTATATATAGCTTTATATCTTTATATTTTGTATTTGCATATTTTTCTAAATGTAGATATGAACAATTACAATCGGCGGTAAATTAAATGTCAACTGTATCTGTTATTATCCCTGCCTATAATGAGGAACGGCATATTGGTTTTTGCTTGAAATCTCTATGGCCTTTAAGATTGAGAGGCGATCTTGTTGAAGTTATCGTGGTGAATGATGGCTCCACTGACCAAACGGCTGAAATTGCAAAGTCTTTCGGAGTTAAATTACTTAATTCGCCAAATCTTGGAGCGGGGGGAGCTAGAAATATCGGTGCAAATAATGCTCTTGGCGAGCTCCTCTGGTTTGTTGATGCTGACTGTGTTGTTCAAGAAGACTCACTGGATTATTTATTATTTCATCTCAAAAATAAGAAAAATATAGGAGTTGGCGGCAGTTATAGAAACCAGCTTCCGGGAAAATATTTACCTAGTTTAATACATGATGAAATTGAACATAAGCATTCTTTAATGAATGGTGACGTGGATTTTTTAGCCTCCTTTAGCGTTTTGTATCGAAAAGATGCTTTTCTCGCAAGTGGAGGGTTTAATTCTGAATTTAAAAAAGCTCAAGATGTGGAGCTTTCTTTTAGGTTGGCAGGAAGTGGAGCCCATTTAAAGTTTGAGCCAAAGTCAAAAGTGTATCATTTTCATGAGGAAAATATACTTAAATATTTGAAGGTTCAATATATGCAGGGTTTTTATAGAATTAAGTTGTACCGTGAATATCCTGCTAAGTTGAAAGGGGATTCCTATAGTAGTTTAGCGGATATGTTTCAGCCGGTATTTAGCCTTCTTATTTTATTTTCTATTTTGGGCTTCCTGTTTGAATCTTTTTTTATGCTTTTCTGGGTGGGCTTGCTTTGTCTGGCTTTTTCTGGAGGGGTGGTTTCTTATAGTGTTTACCGTAATTTTAAAGCTTTAAAGTTTTATTATTTCATTCCCTTTTATCTTGTAAGGGCCTTGGTTAGGACTGTAGGTATGCTGAGTTATTCTGCTGGTAGAGTTATAAGATAATCCAGAAAGGTTATTCTTCACTTTTGAAGATCTAGGGAACCTCTGAATAATTCCGAGCTGATTTGGTAGTATTCATCTATCCGTCAAGATTGCGATGAATCATGCGCCAAGTCACCTTTGCCGAAGCAGAATACAATCTGAAGCGCCGTAAAACTCCTCGAGAGAAGTTTTTTTCTCAGATGAATACCCTCATTCCTTGGCGGCGACTGGAAGCTCGAATAGTCCCTTTTTATCCACGCGGCAAGCGTGGCCGAGAGCCTTACCCCTTGAAGGTCATGCTGCGGGTTCAATGCACGCAGTTGTTTTACAACCTCAGCGATCCAGCTATGGAAGATGCGCTATACGAGATTGAATCTATGCGTAATTTTTCAGGATTGGCTTTGAATGGCCCAATTCCCGATGAGACAACGATTCTTAATTAACAAATAGGTAAACCACCGCCTCAGGCGGTGAGACTTGATAAGGCTCTGCCGTTCCGGCGTGCAGAGTAAAAATATGGCCTCCATAAACCGGCAAGTTCTTTAAGGAGGCCATATGCGAGATTGGCAGTGCCAAGCTCACGTTAAACATTATTGCAGGTACCATGTGGTATTTTTGCCCAAGTATCGAAAGAAAGCGTTATTTGGAGCATTGAGACGTGAGATTGGAGCAATATTCCGAGACTTATGTCGTCAGAAAGGCATTGAGTTGGTCGAGGGGTACGCAATGAGGGATCACATTCATATGTTGTTAATGATTCCTCCAAGGTTAAGTGTTTCCAATACGGTTAGGTTTCTGAAAGGGAAATCTGCGATCCAGATATTTCGGAGGTACAAGCATGTGCAGAGAAATTTCACAGGAAGACAT
The DNA here is from genome assembly GCF_947498635.1 of uncultured Microbulbifer sp. Classification (GTDB taxonomy): domain Bacteria; phylum Pseudomonadota; class Gammaproteobacteria; order Pseudomonadales; family Cellvibrionaceae; genus Microbulbifer; species Microbulbifer echini. Next base: position 135,663 of record NZ_CANMKV010000008.1, read on the forward strand.
TTTTGGGCTCGGGGCTACTGAGTGAGTACAGTAGGTCTTGATGAGCAGATGATTCGAGAGTACATCAAGAATCAAGAGGTTGAAGAACGCCGGCAAGA
>NZ_CANMKV010000009.1 GCF_947498635.1 uncultured Microbulbifer sp.
TCCGAAGTTGATGGAGGGGGCATCATGCCAGTCAGTCAAAGCAAGTAGAATAATGTGGTTCATGTACCGCTTACGATCCATAATAGATAAGATAATTAATATTTTCTGGTATGTCTATTTTAGGTCCGCTGGATACTGTATAGCCCCTATCGCTAAGCGCTTCGACAATGAGGTTGTCTAAGTTGCGCTCGTCACTATTATCTCTAATAACGTAGTACTTGTCGGTCTTGTTCAGGGATACACCGGGTACTATATATTGACTCTGATTGGATGAACAGGCAGTTAATGCGAATATTGCCAGTAAGAAAATGGGTTTTAAGTAGATCACGCAAAATTCCGTAAAGTAGCACTAGTGTACTGGTTGTTTTTGGGGAGGAGTATCAAAGTGGGATAATACTCCAAGTTTTAAGGCTAAAGCAGTACTCTTATGGAAATCCAATGCGAATTTTTATTCGCCGGCGAGTAGCAATTTTGGCGTGCCGTTATAAGCTTTCTCTATTGAGAAGAGCTTATATAGATTAGATACAGAGATATATTGCGCTGAGTGTAATTTTTCAATCAGTCTTATTTCAGCGCTACCTGAAATGGACGGGTGATCAGCTCAGCTTGCCTTTTGACTCATAGGAATGGCCTCCAACTGTTTAACCTGAAGACCTCAAGGTAATAAAGCTTCAATTTCTTCAACGGCCTGTGCATGCGGTAAGTCGATGTAAATCTGGCGCAAGCAATCCTACAGCGCAAGACCATTGATTTGGGTAGTTTTGATTAAATCGTATAATACGGCGCTGACTTTGGCAGCATCCCTAAATAACCAGTTCTTGTGAGGATGCCCAAGGGCCTTTCCGACATAGATACTGGCTTCAGTTTGGGGTGTCGCTTGCTGGGCTCGTTGTGCCAATCGTTAACCTATGCGCTGTGCCCTTCAAGCCTTAAAGAGAGCCGATAATTCAGCATACTCACTCATACCCAAGTGAATGACGCAGAATTACGAACGCTACAAGCCTGGAAACAGAAACTTCTGATCACGATCAAATTTGTAGTCCGGATGGTCCCAGGCGATCAGCTTGCCCGGATTGAGCAGACCTTTGGGATCCGTCTGCCTTTTGAATGCCAGTAGAGCCGCGTCGACTGGCTTTGAGCCGCCTTCTTCCAGCGTGTAGCGGTGCGGATTGAAGATCGTACACCCCAGCGCCTCATGCCGCTGGATGATTTCATCAAGCCGGGATTTGTCCGTGAAACGAACAATTGGTAGACCGATGGGGATCATACGCCCGTTGTAGCGGATAAACTCCAGGTGGCCGGGTAGCTCCTCTGCAAATATATTCTGCAACGTGCCGACCGTCTCGAGCGGATTTACGTCAGGATAACGGACCTGAAGATAGGTCATCGACGGGTCGCCCCTCAAGCAGTACCAGGTTGTGTGGCTCCAGGTGAGTTCATAAGCGGGGGGCAAATGTTCGATATCTTCAGCGGTGGCCCTGTCAGAGCGATACAGTACCTCACCAACTGGCGATCGGCGTAGGAGTCCGTCCAATGCCCCCATGGCAAACGCTGCAACCATGAGAACCACAACGGACTGTTCTTTGTGGATGAACTTTTTGTACCGCTGGAAATAGTCATGGGGCAACGGCGCTTCGATCGGAGCGATGTTTTTTGTCAAAAGGCCATCCATGTTGGCCAGCTCTTCGGAAAAACGGATCGCATCCAAAAAATCATCGAACCCGACGAGCACATCGACCCAGTCATAAGCTGCGGTCAGCGGTACTTCGATCTCGGTTATGATGCCCGTCGTGCCATACGCGTGTAGAGCCTTTTGTACATCGCTTCCTGTCAGCTCCACAACTTGCGGCTCCGATTCCATGGTCACTAATCGCAGGCGGATGACGTTGCCCAGATCCCAGAGCCCCCCCCAATTCACCGAGCCGTTCCCCACAGACCCACCCCCCAGAAAGCCTCCGATAGTCGCGGTACGGTAGATGGAGGGATGCACGCGGAGCTCAAGACCGGTACGGGATCTCGTCAGCGCATCGATGTCCGCCATGACGGCTCCAGGTTCGGCAACGACAACGCCTGACTTAATGTCCTTCACGGCGGCCATTTCCGACAGGTCCAGGATAACGCCACCAAAAAGTGGCATGGCCTGACCATAATTGCCGGTCCCCGCCCCCCGAGCTGTGACCGGAATGTCCGCCGCATAACACGCCTTGTGAACGCGAATGATCTCGGCAACGTTTTTGGGGCTGACAAGCAGGTCACCGGTCACGCCATCAAGCTGTTCCTTGAGAACCGGGGAAAACCAGAAGTAATCCCGGCTCTTACGCCTCACAATTCGAGGATTGTCCTCGACCTTAATACCCTCGAGATTAGCTTTCAAAGCTGGGATATCAGTCATGGACGCTGCCCTCCTATGTGCATGTAATCATCCAGTTCGCGGTAATCCGGCAAGGCCTTGTCAATACTAACCCCTGCACGCAGCACACGCCGCGGACCGCCTGGGCGGGACAGGAGCTCGTTCCAGTTGCGCGCACGAAAGAGGACCAGATCCGCCGGCTCACCAGCCCCAATCCAACTGGCAGAAATCCCCATAATATGCGCCGGAGTGGTTGTTATTGAGCGGATCCAGTCTCCAATAGGATGATCCAGGTGCAGAATGCGGGTCGCCTGAGTGTAGGTCTCGATCAGATCAAGATCGCCGTAGGGGCAGAAGGGATCCCTCGTGTTATCTGAAGCAACGACAACATCAATTCCGCGGGCGCGCATTTCATGCAGCAGGGTTACGCCCCGGCGGCGCGGGGTCCGGCCCAATGCCCGGTCCAGAAGATAGAGGTTGCACATGGGCAGCGCAGCGACCGCGATTCCCGCCTTGGCCACAAGGTCCAGCGTCCGGGCTACCTCGTCATCGGGCTGTACCGACAAGGCGCAACAATGCCCGCACACGATTTTCCCTTGAAAGCCAAGACGCAGCGCTGTTTCCGCGATGTGGCGCAACGACACCGCGGATGGGTCGAGCGTCTCATCGACGTGAAAGTCGAGGTCCAGCGCATGGTCCATGGCCGCGCGGAACACCGCTTCAAGATGTAGGTCCAGATCGGGCACCATGTAAGTCGCTGTTCCTAAGAGGCCGCCGGCAGCCTGAACCCTGGCTGCAATACGCCCCAAATACGCATTGTCTGTGGCAAGGTGATCGATGCCGAACAAACACACGCCTTGAAGCTCGACACGGCCCGCCCATTCGTCGCGAATCTCGCAAAAGAGCGGCCAGGTGATCTCATCTTGCGGCGGCACACTGTCGAGATGCGTCCGGATCACGGCCGTGCCATGGGCATAGGCGCAGCGCAGCCCAAACTCCATACGCGCCCGGACATCTTCTCTTGACCAATGTTTTGTCCGGTCCTTGCCGGCCGCTTGTAGCGCTCCCATGAAAGAACCGTCCGGATTGGGTTTGCGCGGCCAGATATGCCCCTTGTCCAGATGGGTATGCAGATCGGCAAATACCGGCAAGACCAGACCATTATCCAGGTCGAGCCCGCCCGCCTCCGCCGGCAGACTTGCAGCCGGGGCAATCTGGATCAGCGTTCCATCCCGAAACAGCAGATCGCAGGAAACAAGATCCGATGGGTCAGAATTGCCCGGGTCGCGCAAGACACAGGCGGGGACCCTTGCCTTCCTGATGATGCCGGTGCCTTTAAACCCGGCGCCCCAATCTGCTTGCATCTACGCCTCCCGTTTAAGCGCACTCTCATACCACTTGCGCAACAGCATGCGACAAAGGAAAAGTATGGGCAGAAATATCAAAATGCCCACGATGGATACCAATACGACTGTGGCAAATATGCGGGGCCTGTTCAGCCGATACCCTGTCCGGGGTGGCAGGGCTGGACCGGGAACCGACTGTGCCCGCAACGAACTCGACTGCGATGGCGCCGATCAGACACAGGCCGCCAGCGCGGTGGATTTTCCACATCCCGACGGCCCCGGCAAAGACACGAACTCTCCCTGGCTGATATCGATCGATAGAGTGTTCAGCGAAACAATCGAGGAACTGGAAGAAGTGCCAGATTGCGTCCTGGTTTGGACCACGGCCATGCTTTTACTATCCTCCGAAGGTGGCGTTTAAAGCTCATGAACCTGCTTGAACAGTAAATATAGTCTGCGTTAGTTGCCGATCAATTCCTGCATTAAATCCAGCCCAACAACCTTGTCCACGAATTCCTGTGTATAGGCCTTTTTAAAGTCAAAATCCACATCGACAACCCCGGCCTCAACCATGTTGTTGAAGAAGGATTTCTGTCGAGCATCTGCCACCACCCCAATGCCTGGGGTGAGTGCATCGCCACTGTTGACAATGCCTTCGGATTTCAATTTATCGATGGAATAGGCCAACTGGCTACCCGTTATGCCCGGATTGCCTTTCTCCGATCAGCACCGAAATAACGGAATCGTCGAGAAGAAAACAAAGAAATCAGGGAAGGCAAAGTTCCAAAGCGAATTGAGCAGGCATTTGACTCTATGGAAAATGAGTAGGGTGGAATGTTCGATTAATACTTTCGATACCTTTGACGAGGGTTGCTCGGCTTGATAAATCACACAAATGTAGGTGAATTGTAAAGAGCAAAGAATGGAGAGCGTGTGTTAGCTTGGTATGTGGAGTTAGAGGGTCAAAGTATTTTTCGATAAGATCTGCTGGTTCTTGCGTGTTGAGGAATTACAATGTAATCACTAAATAAAGAATAAGAATCTCTCAACACTAGAGGGGCGAGCACTTTAAATATCGGTAAGTATGTTAGAGGTGTCAGTGGTTGATTTAAGCTCCTTGGTTTCAATTATAAATTGGCTAAAGTCTTATATAAAAAGGCCATGGCAATACGGTTAGATTGTGATTCTATTATTAAGCGTGGATTGCCCCAAAAAGAATCCCTTGAGTGATAGCGGACACTCTTGCCGCTTGCAGACTTACTCCTGCCCTTGGCGGAAAAAAAAGCCGAACTGCTAGAAAGGGTGAAAATGTGTGGTAATTCAGATTAGATAGCAGCAGTGGTTTATTTGGTTGTAAAGGTTTCACAAATGACAATGCCCACCAAGCGGTGGGCAAAGCCAATTCCAATCCTGTGAGGGCTTGGGAAATCTTAAATCTTACCAACCAGGTCGAGAGATGGTGCCAGTGTTTCTTCACCTTCTTTCCACTTGGCCGGGCAAACTTCGCCGGGATGTGCGGCGATGTATTGAGCGGCTTTGATTTTGCGCAGTAGCTCGCTGGCGTCGCGGCCAATGCCACCTGCAGTGATCTCGACAATCTGAATACGGCCTTCCGGGTCGATTACAAAAGTGCCGCGGTCTGCGATGCCTTCTTCCTCAATCATCACGCCGAAGTTGCGGGTGATGGTGCCGGTGGGATCGCCGATCATTGGATATTCGATTTTGCCGATCGTATCGGAGGAATCGTGCCACGCTTTGTGCGTAAAATGGGTATCGGTGGATACGGAGTAGATCTCCACGCCCAGCTTCTTAAATTCTTCATAGTTGTCGGCCAGGTCACCCAGTTCGGTGGGGCAAACAAAGGTGAAGTCAGCGGGGTAGAAGAAGAATACGGCCCACTTGCCTTTGACGTCTGTGTCGCTGATCTCGTGAAACTCGCCATTTTGGTAAGTCTTGGCGGTAAATGGTTTGAGTTCGGATTCGATATAACGGGACATGAAGAGCTCCTTTGAGGTATTCCGCGTTGTGTCTGTAACTTCTATGGGATTAATCCTATTGCGATAGGGTATCTAATAAAAATTAACAATTTAAATCTCTCAGATAGCCTCCCGCTATCTTGAGACGCTCTAGCTGCCCAATGGTGTTGCCAACGAGTGGATATTCGATCGTCGCCACTGGATTGTAGGAAGGGACGACTTTAGAGATACTCCTGGAAACTCGGGGTGCGTGTGGTGCGGTGCACCGGTGATGGATATTTGCCGCAGGATAGTGGTATGCGATTGATTCGGTTATTGAAGTACGACCTGGCACGCGAGACCGGGGATTGGGTGGATGACGGAGTGATCAGTGAGGCGCAGGCAGAGTTAATCTGCGCCCGCTATGAGGTGGATTACCACCGAGCGCAGCGGCGCTCACTGGGCTACAACGTGCTGGTGGGGCTTGGCTATCTGTTTATCGCCCTGGCCCTTATTACTTTGATTGGGGCCAATTGGGAGGAGATTCCTCGCGCCTTGCGAATGGGAGGATTGGTTGCTCTGACGGTGGGGACCCAATGCGCGGCGCTGCGCGTGTATCTAAAGGGTGATCCACGTGCGGGTGAGGGACTTTTCCTACTGGGGAATTTCTTCTTCGGTGCATCGATTATCCTGATCGCTCAGATCTACCATCTGGGTGAGCATATGCCCGATGGCATCTTTTGGTGGGCGCTGGGCTGCCTGCCGTTTGCGCTGATTACCAGGAGCCCCTGGCTCGCCCTCCAGAGCGGTGCTTTGGCACTGCTCTGGTTCATTTTGCAAGTGAGCATGGGTTATTACCCGATGCTCTTCCCTCTGTTCATTGCGGCTTCCCTCTATGTGCTCTTGCGCGGGCGCGCCAGTGTCACTCTGCTGTTGTTGCTGCTGGTGAGCATCGGTTTTTGGGTTGAGTACTCCCTGTTGCAATTCTGGCGAATTGAGCAGCCGGGCGCGGGGTTGGAATTCCAGCCAGAGAATCTGGCAGTGGCGATCTCCCTGTTTGCCATGCTTTACCTTTTCGGCCATTGGTTAGCGCTGAAGAACTCGCCGGTGGCCAAAGATTACGCGGCGGTGATTTCTGTGTGGTGCCTGCGTTTTGCTTTGATCAGCCTGCTGGTATTCAGTTTTGCGCAGCCCTGGGAGTCATTGATCAAAGCTGAGTGGGATCACCGCTTGTCCATGTGGGTGGTGGTCACCGCGTTGGCCACGGTCACTCTGTTTCTGGCACTGGCCACGCGGCGCCTGTTATCGACTGGGATACTATTTTTCTGCTTCGCTGCCGCGTTGATTACGGTCAGTACCAGTGAGAACCAGGATCTGGCGGTCAACCTGCAAGTGGCGACTAATTTTGCCCTGGTGGGCGTCGGTGGTTGGTTGATCTACCGGGGGATTCACGATGGCATTTCCCATTACTTCTTCCTGGGGGTGATGTCGATACTGATTACCGGATTGCTGCGCTATATCGATCTGATTGGCGATTACCTGGGTGCGGCCCTGATTTTTATTCTTTTTGCGGGCCTGTTGTTGGGCGCGGCCAAGTACTGGAAGTACCACCTGGACAGGGGGGATACACCATGAAGAGGGGAGTAACGTTTGCCCTGGGGGCAGCCATTGCAATGCAGTTTTTACTACTTGTAGGGATGTATGTGCAGGCACAGATACCGCTCTGGAACGGGGAGCCTATTCGGGTGAAAACAATTCCGGTTGACCCGCGCTCCCTATTTCGCGGCAACTATGCGCGTTTGAATTACGATTTTTCCCGGGTTAAAGCGTCGGACCTGACCGGGAGCAAGCGCTTGCGTGAGGGCGAGGTGGTGTATGTTTCTCTGAAAAAATCGACCACGGGACTCTATGTGTATTCCGCTGCGAGCTTAAAAAAACCAACAGAAGGTGTATTTCTAAAGGGGCGAATCGCCTCTGGCAATCGCTGGCGCAATGAGCAGGCATACCGAATCAAGTACGGCATAGAGGCCTATTTCGCCCCCAAGGAAAAAGCCTTGCAACTAGAGCGTGAATTGCGCGATAGCGGAATTGCTGAATTGATGGTGGCGCCCAGTGGTCAGGTACGTCTCAGGAATGTGGTGGGCCATGATTGATCCCGCCAACCAATGATTCATCAGGTATTAGAATCGCCCAGTTAATTATCGCATTCAGGGAGCCACGTTTCATGTCGCAAGGGAAAGGCCGGCGAGTCAATATTTTCTCTACCATGATGGGGGTTCAGGCTGCCTGCCTGTTGCTGGCATTGGTCGGAATCCACCTCTCGGGGGTGACCATTCACCTGATGGGGGCCACCACCTGGCACTCGATTGTTTGGGGGATTCTGGGGGCTACGCTCAGCTTTGTTGTCGTTTTGGGCCTGACTCGCGCCCACAATCGGTTGGGCCGCACTTTGCGATGGTACTGTGCCCAATTGGCCCCAATTTTCTCCAAGGTGTCCCTTGTGCAGATAGTGCTGTTGTCTATCGCGGCAGGCGTGTGTGAGGAGCTTCTATTCCGCGGCTTCCTGCAGACCTGGTTATCACAGCTGAGTTCTCCGGTTCTGGGCCTATTGGGTGCTTCGCTGGTATTCGCGCTGTTGCACTGGGCTTCACTTATTTATGTATTGCTGATTTTCTTTTTTGGACTGATTCTCGGTCTCGCCTATCAGGTGAGCGGCAGCCTGCTGGGGGTGATTGTCTGGCATGCCCTCTACGATTTTTTCGCCCTGGCTGCTCTCGCCTATTACCCGCAACTGCTGCATGCGGATCAGTGGGTGGCCAAATAGGCAGAGGCAGGTTGTTCCCCGCGGGTTGGTTTCACCTGGGGCCCGCTTCACAGCAGGGTATGGGCCAATAGCAGAGAGAGCAGGGCGGTGATGGTAAAAGCAATGAGGGCCAGCAGGCCGTCGTGCGCTACCAGGGCCAGTCCGAAAATGGTAAGGGCTAAGCCCGCTGTGGTCGCGGAAAGAGGCACTAGTTCCATCAGTGGCATGGCCAGGGCAATCAGCGAGCAGGTAGTGGCGATTGCATAGGTTCCACTGCGCCTCACCAGGAAGTCCAGGCGGGGCTGTATCCAATGGTCGGCAAGTTCTGCGGGTCGCCGCAACCAGTGCAGAGCCCCGATAAGTTTTTTCTTGGAAATGGAGCGATTTAATAACCACTGGGGCAACCACACATGCCTGCGCCCCAGCAGCAATTGAATGGCGACCAGGAGCAACAACACTGCCATGGCCGTAGATACACCGGGCACACCACTCAGGGGCGAAAACAGGATCAACCCAACCACCAGCAAAAAGGGTGCGTAAGAACGGAGCCCAATGACCTCAATGACCAGTAGCAGAGAGACCCGCTCAGAGTGTTGGCAGCTGGCTTCGATTTGCTCCAGCAGTTGGCCCAGGCCGGTAAACTCTTGAGGCATAGCGCTGGGGCTCAATTTGAGGAAAGGCGCCGTTTGCGCCAGTTGGGGCCCCAGTGCTTGAAATACGGACGAACTTGCCGGTACTCAGCTGTGACAGCGAATGACAGCGGGCGAAATAGTGTTGCAGGTAAATATTGCGCAGAAATCAGCATGGTGTTCACCGGAAAGGGGAAACCTATAGAGATAGTCTGTGCTGCCGGAGCGCTGAGCGCCAGCCCAGTATCTATTACTCGCTGGAAAATAACTCATCCAAGGTAAAGGTTTCCACGCCTTGGCCGGCCTTTTGGCTCACACCGATCATTTTGGCCGCCACCTGCGCGCCGCTAATCGGACGGTAGCGGCGCAGTCCAGGGAGTTTGCAGATCCAGGGCATAAGGATGGCGCCAAGCTTCTCTGCGGGGCGGGAATCATGGCGCTCACCCATCAACAGTGAGGGCCGGAAAATACTGACACGGGTAAAGGGCAGAGCCAGGATTTTCTGTTCTAGCTCCCCTTTCATACGCAGATAAGCGCTGCTGCTTTTAGCATTGGCGCCACTGGAGGAAACCAGCAGGTAGTGGGGTACCCCGTTATCTGCAGCCAGTTGCGCCGCGTGAAATTGATATTCCACATCCACTTTATACTGCTGTTCAAGGCCGCCAGCCTGCTTCTTGGTAGTACCCAAACATGAGAAAAGCAAGTCACCCTGGAATAGATTTGCGTACTCCTCAAGGCGGTCAAAGTCCACAACCACATTCGATACCTTGTCGTGAGAAGCCGGAGCTGGGCGGCGGGTTAGGGTGATGATTTGATCGATAGAGGCCTCCCGCACCAGTTGCTCAATCAGATGGCCGCCGATGAGCCCTGTAGCGCCAAGAATAATTGCCTTTTTAGCCATGGTCTTAAATCAATCTATTTAGGATGTTGAAGGATGATCTCCCGAGAAGGGGTATGACTGTCAAGTATTAAAAATACCCTGAGTAATTTCCTAATGGTTTTATCCACATTGGAGGCAGTTTGTGGATTTTCTAGGACCCCGCCCTGTGTGGCTTTTAGAGCGAACCACACTCGGTGTGTCAGATTTTAAAAATCCTGGAGGATTAGCCGGGGTTGGGATCTGCCCTGGCAGTCAGTGGTAATGCGTAATTCTTTGGTGGCGTCTGAATAACGCAAGTGGTTTTTGAATGCTTTGCCAGATTTTTTTAAATAAAAGTTCGTTTTATTTAAAAAAATAATTTCTATTTTAAGAGTGGCATTACTGTGGCGTTACATAATATTCTCTCGCGGGGCCCGTTTTAAAGTTGTCTAATTAATTAATCACAAGAGCGTATTTGAGCAATGCTATTTGATTATTCGAAATCTCCATATCCTATTCGCGAAGATTTGCGCGATGCAAACTTAAAGGCCTGGCAGTTTATTGGAAAAACTGGAAGTTGGTGGTCTGCTCAGCAACACCTTGCAATTGCGCAAGAAGTCCGCGCCGCTTATGCCTGCGCTTTTTGCCGGGAAAGAAAAAAGGCGCTTTCACCCTATCAGGTAGAGGGCCGACACGACAGCAATTCAAATCTTCCCGAAGAGGTTATCGATACTATTCACCGTATAGTGACCGATACTTCCCGTCTGAGTGAGGATTGGCTGAAAAAAATTCTGTCGGCAGATATTTCCATCGGCCAGTATGTGGAGTTGGTGGCCGTGGTTGTATTTTTAATGAACGTGGATACCTTTCACCGGGCATTGGGATTCGCCTTGGAGGAACTTCCGGCTCTGGAATTTTTAGGAGATGACCACCCCTCGCAATATATGCCCAAAGGTTTACAAGAGGGCGCCGCCTGGGTGCCGATGATAGGCCAGGGACAATGCGCCGAGAGCGAACAGGATTTATACACGGACATTCCCAAACCCACCAACGTGCTCAGAGCACTAAGCCTGGTGCCGGATGCTGTGCGTTGTCAGCGCTATATGGAAAACCGTTACTACTTTTTGCCCTCTCAGGTTATGCAGGTGGGGGAGAACCATGATCGCGCACTGTCACGCACAGAGATAGAGCTGGTTGCCACCAGGGTATCGATGAATAATGAGTGCTTCTACTGTTCCGCCTCTCACGCGATGCTGCTGCAGGTGAGTGGTGAAGTGCAGGGCAAGCCGCAGGATATTACCAGCCTACTTTCTTCTGAAGATTCGCCGGGGAATGGCAACGCCCAGGTAACCGGCGATAATACGGCACTGCTCGCTTTTGTCGATGCTGTGATGGGAGAGGATATCGCGTTAGTTCGCTCGACTCGTGAACACCTTCAGAGCAAACACGGCAGTTCCGCGCTGGTGGATGTGGCGGCACTGATCGGCAGCTTCGAAAGGATGAACCGCATCGCCAGCGCTACAGGGATTGAACTGGATAAAGAAGTCGACCTGTTGAGCCAGCAGGCGCAAAGTCAGCTGACACTGGATACCTATGCCCAGGCAACAGAGACCACCGCGGGCGGCAAGGCACTGGGTTGGTTGGTGGGCAAGGTTCGCCCCATGTTGTTCAAAATGGTGGGAAAGAGAGCTAAGGACCGGACCTAGGCAATAGCGGGAGAGTTTGCTTGCGCTATTACACTGAACAATGAATAGCAGTTAGGGAAAGTCTACGCTTAAGGCATGGTTGAGCGGTAGGGAAACCATGGAGTAGCAGAAATGGACATTTCCAAATTGACCGTAGGTATTGCGCTGGTCTTACTGTTTGGCCTTCCCGCATCGCACGCCTATCCGCCATTGCCGGGAAAGCCCTGGATCATGCCCTTCGATGTGAGCCAGCGTTTCCCTCCTCCCGCGGTCCATCGGGGCACGAATTCACAACCCAGTCAGCAGGATATTTACGAATTCGCCTGGCGCAGTTTTATCGCGTTGAACTGGCCCTATCAAGAAAATGGGCTGAGAGGTCAGCCGAACCCTCACGCCAGGTTGGCGCCGATCTCAAACCTGCCGGTGCCCGATGACTTGGTCGTGTGGGAAACTTATATGTCTCCCGAGACGGTCTTTGTGCCGCCCCAGCAATGGCCCGTCTACTGGGGCAAGCCGGACACCAGCGGTCTGGTGAGGATCAGTACACCGCCCTGCTATAGCGGCAATTACCAGTACGGCACGCCATTTGCGCCGGGCATCAATCAGCCCTACACCGATGCCAATGTGCCGACGGGGCCCGTGGTGGATCAGAATAAGGAGTACTTGCGGGTCGAGGTCACCCTGGGGCGCTCCTATTTCGACTATATCAAGCAGTTTGGTTATTACGATTCTGATGCCCAGGAGCAGGCGGTTAGGAAATATATTCGCTACGCCAATAAAAAAGGGCGGGCCCCACCGCCTGCCCAGATGCCCTCGGATAATGCGAGCCGTTTTCAACCTGTGCCAACCGGGCTTGAGTTTTATCTTAAGCAGCTGCCGCTCTATGCTCGTCAGGGGCTCACAGAGGTAAAGGCCGCGTGGAAGGTACTGAAGCTCAACGGGGACAATCCGGATGTTCCAGGCCGATACTTCCGCCGGTTGATGCGATTTCCTTTGCCCGATGGTTCATTGAGTGAGCCTATGTTGATGGGGTTAGTGGGCTTCCATATCCATAGGGTCACCCCCTTTGGGCATCTGCCATCCACTTTTGAGCAGGTGGACAATGTCCATATTGGTAAAAGATTGTTTGATCCGCTACCAAAACCCAAGCAGCCTTCACTGAATCCGGGCGACTTCAATGGGCGCCCGGTGCGCTACGATAACGGCTATGAGGTGAATGGAGAGAGCGGTGTGGCTGGAGTGATACCGCTGGCCTACAAAGCGGGTGAGCCGTTGATTCCTATTGATCAACGGGAGCAGGTCAATGTCTCGAGGGTGACAGCGATCCCCTTTGAAGTACAGCGGGTGAATTGGAAATACCAAACACTACTCAGAGATAGTGTTTGGTCTTATTACCAACTGATTGGGGCCCAAAATAAAAATCTAAAAAACCCGAATCCACACCTGGGGCCCGGTATTTCCGGGCCGCAGACGTCTAGCACCCAAAATCTGGTGAATACCACACTCGAGACTTATACCCAGAGAGGGTTCAGCTGTGCCCGCTGCCACTTAAACGCCTTTCCCCAGGGGGTGACCAGCTTTCCACCCTACGAAGAGAGATTTGAAGACCTACATGTGATGAGTTTTTTGTTGCTCAATGCTCAGTCCGCAAGCCATCCTGAGAAAAACAGCCAGTGCTCTGGCAGTTACAGCCGGCTGCCTTAGCCCTTATTGGCGAGTTGGGGCGTTGTCTTGTCTTTCCTGACGACGCATGGGCATGCGGTCAATCCGCTGGAAAATTTCCACTGGAGAGAATGTTACCGAGCGATATTTCACTCCGCCGTCTTTACCGATGAGTACAACCTGCTCCCCATTGCCTCGCAGGTATTTTTCGCGAATGTTTTTAGAAAAATCAATGGTGATTTCACCTGGATAATTGGTTTCAATCTTACCGTTGACAAACAAAAACCAGAGTAATTTTCGCTCGGCAAATTGTGGTCCCAATTTTAGTAGAGTCTGCAGGGTGTCAGGTGTCTTGGGGGGATTGGCTAGCAGTAAAATACGATTCTTCCACTGAAAATTATTTAGATTATTTATGGGATTTTCCTCGGCAGAAGCCTGTAACGCCAGGAGGGGGAGTAGCAATGAAAATAGTAAGCGCATAGTTGAGACTCTGCTTTTTGGGTTGTCAAATACGTTTAAGTTTAGCTGAGCCGTTCTACTAAACTTCAGGAGTCAGTGTATAAATCTGTCAACTGCTAGAGGTTTGTCAACCCAAGCAAAGTGGCTGGATAGTTTCTCTATTTCAAAATGCTCTTAACGTTGGGAGTGTGCTTCGGGCGATAGTGAGCCAAAAGCAGGGGATGGCCCTGCCTAGCAGGTTATCTCATTTCAGCCTCTTTAGCTGGTATCGTTCATGGCCTATGCACAGGAGCCCAATTCTCCATCAAGACATTTAGGTCTACTGGCAATATTTGTTGCCCTTTTTATTATTGCTATTGATATCAGTGCTTTCTCCCCAGCGATTCCCGCGATCGAAAGGGAGATGAAAATGAATATTACCACTTCTCAGTGGGTGATTAATGGCTATGGACTGGTCTTTGGAGTACTGGTAGTCACGGGGGGGCGTATCGCGGATATCTTTGGGCGACGCCGTACATTTATCACCGGAGCCAGTATTTTCCTGCTGTTTTGCCTGCTCGGGGGGCTGTCAGCTAATGTCCCAATGTTATTGGCCAGTAGAGCGGTGATGGGAATTGGCGCCGCTCTAATGTGGCCTTCAATCCTAGGAATGGCCTACAGTCTGATGCCGGAGGAGCGTGCCGGGGAAACCGGTGGGTTGATTATGGCGGTCTGTGGTTTAGCCAACACGCTCGGGCCAATTGTTGGTGGCTTGTTAACTGATTTACTTAGCTGGCGTTGGATATTTTTTATAAATATACCTATTGCCACAACGGCTGTGTATCTGTGCTGGAAATATATACCGCTAGATATTCCCTGTGACCCAAATGAAAAAATCGACTACTTTGGGGTTATCACTCTGACGGGCTCGTTGTTCAGCTTTCTTTTGGCTTTGAGTTACGCATCTAACCACGGTGCCTGGCATCCATTGGTCGTGATTCTTCTGCTTATGTTTCTTGTGTTCAGCGTTGCATTTGTTGCTATCGAAATACGAGAGCGGGATATTGCCTTAATTCCAAAAGATATTGTTAGAAATAAACGCTTTTTGGCTGCGGGGATGGTCACTTTATTCACTTCGGTCACTTTCTTTTCTGTTATTTTGTATTTGCCGCAATTTTTAACTAACGTCCGTGGATTTACCATCATACAGTCGGGGCTGACCCTAGTCCCTATGATGGTTTCTTTCGGTTTGATGTCTTTTGTTGCGGGAAAGTTATACCTAAAGTGTGGGGGGAAAATATTAGTGTGCCTTGGTACTTTGGCTATGAGTCTGGGCATGTTCTATTTGTCCAGGTTGAGTGAGGATTCAGACTATATTTACGGGTTAATTATTTTGGGTGCTGGACTGGGGCTGTTTAACCCTTCTACAACCACAATGGTGATATCGGTAGTGAACCCTAACCGTGCCAGCCTGGCGAGCGCCATTATTTACATGCTCAAAATAACTGGTGGAGCAATGGGTCTGGGTATTAATGCCGCGATCGTTGGTTTTTCCCCAACGATCGCAATGGGGATTAGCCGGGCTTTTGAGGTTAATGCCTGTTTTGCCTTTGTAGGATTCGTTATTGCTTTTTTGTATATGAGTGCTCCTCGGATACCAGAGCGAAAAGAGGGGGAGAGGTGAAAACTGTGCTTGGGCGGTCCCTTCCCGCACTCGGAGAGGTGTGCAATGGTAAGTCCATTGTCCCTTACTAAGCCCCAAGTCTATGGGCTCTGTGCAGTTGCCCTGGCGCTTTTCCTGATTGCGATTGATATGACCGCGTTTGCCCCTGCGTTACCAGCCATAGAGCGTGAGTTTGGCTTTGGTATCACTACCTCCCAGTGGGTGATTAATGGATATGCCCTGGTGTTTGGCATTTTAGTGGTTACGGGCGGGCGCTTAGCCGATATCTATGGGAAGAAGCGTGTATTTATAGTGGGTACAGGGATTTTTGCACTTTGTTCTTTAGTTGGGGGGCTTTCAGTCGATATGGCCATGTTGTTGGTGGTCCGTTGTTTGATGGGAGTCGGAGCGGCACTGATGTGGCCATCTATTATCGGGATGGCCTATAGCCTTGTATCTCAAGAACGTGCAGGGCAGGTGGGTGGTGGCTTGATGGCGATACTCGGTCTGGCCAACATAGTGGGGCCTATTGCAGGAGGGATACTCTCGGATTTTGCGAGCTGGCGCTGGATTTTTTTTATCAACCTTCCTATTGCGCTTGCCGCTATCGGTTTATGTTGGAGAGCGGTACCTGAGGATGTGGCTCAGGATACTCGGGAAAAAATTGATTATTTGGGTGTTATAACACTAAGCGCCGCATTATTTAGTCTATTAATTGCCTTGAATCAGGCCTCTGAAATTGGCTTTAGACATCCCTTGATTGTCTATTTATTGATGTCTTTTCTGGTGTTTATCTGTATTTTTATTTTACTGGAGCGGAATAATCAGGATTTAGCGTTAATTCCTGTGAGTATTTTCATGAATAAAACATTCTTTTTGGTAGGTCTGGTGACATTGTTGTCGGCGATGATATTCTTTTCAATTATTTTATTCCTGCCACAGTTTCTTGTTGAATACCGTGGATTTTCATCGCTGCAAGCCGGCATGGCTTTAATACCTTTGATGGCTACCTTTGCCCTGACTTCATATCTCTCCGGTAGTTTACATAAAAGTTTAGGGGCAAAAGTGCTCATTTGTTCGGGCCTTCTTTGTAAGGGCGCCGGAATATTTTCCCTTTCTTATCTGCGTCAAGATACTGAGTATCTGGAGCTTATACCAGGGTTGGTCTTTCTTGGTATTGGTATCGGTTTATTCAACCCAGCGGCGACTACGGCTGTTGTTTCGGTCGTTGACTCAGGCCGCTCTAGTCTTGCCAGTGCAATACTCTACATGTTCAAAATTGCTGGTGGCGCTCTGGGGGTGGGGGTTAATGCCGCTATCGTAGCCTTTGCGCCAGATATTGTAGGTGGTATTGGTCGGGCTTATACGGTGAATGCCTATTTTGCCTTAAGCGCTTTTGTTATTGCCGTATTTTTTATACCCGGACCAATCCCGCCAATATTTTCCAGAGGGAAAGAAAAGTGATGAAAGGTCATTATATGTATTGTGGAATGGATAGCTTGATATGAGATATTAAGTCAGATGAAGTGTCAATTTTTTAGCTTTTAAGCGATCCATGCTGGGTACGAAGGGGTAGATTCATGGTCAAATCCAAAGAATCTCTCACCAGAAAGCAATATTTGGGCTTGATTGCTTTATCTATGGCTATATTTCTGGTTGCGAATGATTTAACGGCTTTTGCCCCCGCACTGCCTGCTATTGAGGAGGAGTTTAATGCGGATATTACTACCTCACAATGGATAATCAATGGTTACGCATTGGTGTTCGGTGTGCTAGTGATCACTGGGGGCCGTTTAGCGGATCTCTATGGCCGGCGCCGCTTGTTTATTTATGGGACCCTGGTTTTTGTATTCTTCTCACTGCTCGGCGGCTTGGCTATGGATGTGCGCATGTTGTTGGTTTCCCGCGCCCTAATGGGCATTGGAGCAGCAATGATGTGGCCGTCCATTTTGGGGATGACCTACGATCTGATGCCCGATGATCGTTCTGGCCAAGCTGGTGGCTTAATTATGACGGTAGGCGCACTTGCCAATGCCGTAGGACCAGTACTTGGCGGCACATTGGCTGAACTGTTAAGCTGGCGCTGGATATTTTTTATCAATATTCCTATCGCTGCAATTGCTTTATTGATGTGCTTGAAGGCCGTGCCCTTTGAGGTTCCCGAACAAACGGATGAGCAGATAGATTACCGGGGCGTTTTAACGCTTTCCCTCGCTTTGTTTTGTCTGCTTTTCGCAATGGATATTTCAGCACAAGTCGGCTTTAAGCAGCCTTTCGTTATTATACTCTTGGCGATTTTTCTGCTTTCGATATGTGCATTCACCATGTTTGAGCATAGGATGGGTAGTTATGCCTTGATTCCGGGTGTGGTAATAGGAAACAAAAGATTTCTCCCTACTGCCGTTGTCACTCTATTGATGGCAACAAGCTATTTTTCGGCTCTATTGTATATACCCCAATTCCTGATCAAGTCTCAGGGGTATACTGCTATGGAGGCCGGGATGTCTTTGATTCCCTTAATGATAATAGCGAGTATATTCGCCTACCTATCTGGGCTTCTGTATGATTTTTTAGGTGCCAGGTCACTGGCGAGTATTGGGATATTCTGCATGTGTGTGGGTATGTTTATGTTATCCCACCTTAAAGAAAGTACAACTTTTCTACAGCTGCTACCTGGACTCATCGTGGTTGGGGTGGGCTTGGGTATGTTCAACCCTTCAATTACAACTGCGGGGATTACGGCCGTGTCATCAAGCCATGCTAGCCTTGCCGGAGCTATTATCTATATGTTTAAACTGTCGGGTGGTGCGGTTGGCCTTGGTATGAATGCAACAATTGTTGCCTATTCCCCAAGTATTGCCGTGGGTATTGACCGGGCTTTTACTGTGAATGCGTATCTCGCTTTGGCCGGTCTGATTGGCTGCCTATTCTTTGTACGCGACAGATCGAAAGAAGTGCCAGAGTAAGTAGTACCAATATATCTTGATGGAGCTGATACTTGTTACCCCTTTGAAGTTTTTAATACCTCCATTGGGTTTAAGTAAAATGCTTTTTTCCAGCCCTGGGTAGTGTTGTCTATTTTCCAAATAAATGGAAAAAGGCTAACTATTGAGTAATGCAGGTGGGCGGGTTTCCCCGATGTATTTCCTGTATTTCCGATACTGCCAATTATCGATCCGGCACTAATGAAAACCCTACTTTCCTTTGATACATTCTCCAGGTGCGCAAAATAGTGAATACGCCACTTTGGTCCCAGACCAACGACAATATTTCCACCCCTGGAAGTATTGCCTTTATATAGGATAAGCATGTTGGTGGCGCTCATAGCTGGACTTCCCTTCCTGGCAAAAATATCTATGCCTTTGTGTACACCAGAGGGGCCCCAAGGCTCGTACCAGAAAGTATCTTTGTTCCAATCGCTTGGACTTGCTCCTAAAACCGGTATTTGAGGTTCTTCCGGGATTAGGAAGCCAAGTCCGAAGAGAGTGAAAATAACAATAATGACTTTATTCCGGCTGTGTTTTTTTGAGTTTTCCTTATTAAATATTTTTTTCATAGCTGGCAAGAATCGTTGTGCTGCGAACAGAAGATTCGAAATATTTTGTTTTTGCCGAAAGGTAATCTGGATCCGAGAAGAACTGATCCATAATTTTCATGCTGGGGAATTGAATGGTAAAAACCCGGTTGATGTTATCGGGGGTCTCAGAGAGAAGTGTCTCCGCTATTTTGAAGTCATAGCCAAAGGAGCCTCCATAGCCTGCTAATACGGGCTTCATCGCGCTTCTATAGGCCTGGTAAGCATCATCATCAATAACTTCTAGTCCAACTAACATTTCAAATAACATATCTAACTTATCCTGATTAATAGTTAGCGCAGTACACGCTGGCGAAAATGATAGTCTGCGAATTCGCCCCCTATGAAATACCTTGTTTAGAGCAACATTGCAAGAGTCTCAGGCTTTGAGGGTTCTCGACAAAGTAGCATAATTGAATGCCTAGTCATCATAGCGAAAAGTGGAGAGTAAGGGCAACTTCATAGACGCTTATTTTAGTCGGTCTATAGGAAAACCTTTGATTTGGCGTATGGAATTTATACCTGAGTAATGCCATTAGCAGCCAGTTAGTACAAAGTGATGGAATTCTTAAGCGTGACGGTTGCGCCAGTAGGGCGAATGATGGGTATTAGCAGTGCTCTTAAGTAGAGGCTCTCTCTGGCGGTGGGCCCGTAATCAGTGATAAGGCCAGCATGGTTAAGGGTTACCTGAAAATTATAAAACCCGGAAATATATACCCTTTGAAAGGGATTGTATCTACTAACAAATACGTGCAGATAATATATGCACTAAAACTTTATTCGGATGTACCCGTAGCGTGGGTAAGTGCGCCATGGTGTAGGTCGATATTTAGATCGGAGATTAAGCAGGTATTTGGGGGGGGTACTTCCAAGATTCAGGTCAAGCGGCTAGATTTTTAATCGGGTCAAAGTGAAATCTAAATCCTTAGCCTTTCTAATATTATTTAGGGGTGTGGGTGGTGCGGTTGTAGCCTATATATAAATAGGCGCCAAAAGCTACACCAAAAATAAACAGACCTAAAAGCAGATAATCAACTCTAAAAGATAGCGCCTTTGAGATGGGGATAGAGAACCAGGCCGCGGTGGAGTAATAAAGGGTGAGTATGGCGAGTCTCCATGAGCCGAGCGCTGCTGATAGTGCAGCTAGCGGTACAGCAATAAAAACTAGGATTAAAGCAGGAGTAAACGGTGCGGAGCCTAAAATAAATGATAGCAATGATAGGATTAGCGCGGTTGTGCCGAGTATTAAGCGAAGACCATTTTTCATGGAAGTGTTCAATTTTACATGTAAGATTATGTGGTTTTCTCGCTATTTTCACGGCGAAGGAATTCAGTATAGGCTGGAAGTTGTTCTAAGGCTAGAGATCATTCATGTCCCGACTTTATTGGTGTCGCGCGTAAGTGCCTGTGAGTCACGGCTACTTTGTGCAGGCTTGCGAACAGTGATGCCAATTAAAGATTTTTAAAGTTGTTTGCTCGGTAGCTGGATTGGCTCGAAGTTTCTTCTTGGTGTGATTTGGGTAATAACTATAGGTCAGGGCTATCCTGCGAAGTAGTGCCTTGCTGGCCTTGGTTTCGCAGGATTTTATCCAGAAAAATTAATAATGACTATTGTTGATTTTCAGTGGCGGTGTTCATTATGGCTGTGCATGGACTTCCCGGGCCAGCACAGGGGCCCTGTATGATATATGTGGCACGCTTGTCGCAACCAGAAGCACCATAGGTACGTCTATCCAATTGATGAATGGTCATGGATTTTGTGTTGCAATTTAAATCGAAGGGGGCCCGCTTCAAAACGCTTTCCTCCATCAGTGAAGAGCAGCCACTTAAAGCAATTGCCACAAGGTTGAATCCTATAAGTTTATATTTCAAGGTTGACTCCTTTGGAGGTTAGATCGAGTTTTTATTGATGGTGGTTCTTAATTTCTGCTGTGCCCTGTTTGTTTGAGTTTTTCAGTTGGCCACTTAAGGGCTCTAAAGTTTGCTGGGTACGTGTTCTCCTCTCTGAGAAGTTGATCTGCATCAATTCCACTATAAAAGGTATGATGAAGAGGGCTGGTCACTGTTCGATGCTTGTATCAATAACGGCAATCTATGCACTTCGCCGGTAGTTTGCTTACTTTTTTCTTGGGTATGTTCCTGGTTCTACGCGCACTCTTAAAAGTATGGCTCTAACATATGACCCCTGCTCCCCCAAAATTTACACCATCGGCCAGCAGAGACCACGATATGCAGATAAAAAGTAGGGGTATCAATTTCATCTGGAGCCTGCTCTGGAATCTGAAGCCTATGTGTTGCAGAGTATTTATTTGCTGATTCAATAAGTTGATCGCCGTAGTTGACCAGTGCAGCGGGCTGTTGGTATTCAAATGCTTTATTCAGTAGGTCTTTCCCGATAATGTCTTCGCACTCTTTTAAAAACTGAGCTCTGAATGAATAGGCATCAACGTAACCAAAGGCACTATTGCTGTAATCGGGTATGCCATCGCTTGGTGGGGATAACTCTAGGACATAATATCCTATTAATTGGGATACAAATTCATCTTCAGTAATTTCTTGAGCTGATTCCCTGTACTTCTCTTTAGCCCACTCGGTGGCGGCTTTGTCAATACCTACTTGAGGCACTTTTAGTGTTTCTAAAGCCGGAATTGATATTTCAGAAAATCTTTGCTCTAGTTTTTTTCTTCCCCACCAAACTCGTCCTAAGAGCATTTTAGTGATTTTTCTGAACTCCTCTTCGTGTCCAGGTTTTGCCTTATTGGCGGGGTTCCAATCAAGACCCATAGATTCTTCCTTGCTAGCCAATGGAATTTGAGATTCTAGGATATATCATCCTGGCATGTGCGACCAAAGTGACCTGTTTCTCTGGGAGCTCAATAGATACTTCCGATAAAGTGCTTGTGTTAAGGGGTGGGTAATCGGTTTAACGCTAGATGCATAGAGTATTGTAGTGCCCAGTGAATATTAATACCGGTTAGTTGACACTTATGTCCAACTTATGGGTTGGCTGCGATTGTTCTCTCGGTTTTAGAGTTCCTGCAAATGCGCACAAATAAAATCCACGCATAATTTTATTTTGGGAATTTGATATTTGCTGCGTTCGTAGAGTAGGAAAATCCCGATATCACCCCCTGGGCTGACAGAGACTTTGCCTGCGGTTGGGACTTGTACCAACTCCCCGGATTCCAAGTGTTCGCAAATACTCCAGGTGGGTACGCAGAACATACCGCGGTGATTGAGTGCCGCGGCTAGTAGGGCTTTGCCGTTGTTGCTGATCAGGTGGGTGACTAGTTTCAGCGGCTCCCACCGTTCGCCGTTGTAATAGTGCCAGTCTATGGGCCCTTTGGGTCCTCGGTATTGCAGGGCCTGAATGGATTCTATGGCCTGTTTGTTCAGGGGTAATGTTTGCTGCAGGGCATTTAGGTATTCGGGCGAGGCGGTCAGGGAGAATTCGTTCTTGGCCAGGCGCTTGGCGATGACATGTTCATCGGGTGCAAAGCCACCGCGTATGGCGATATCTACCGGGTCTTGGCCCAGATGGGTTAGTTCGTCGCTGTAGTGTAGGTCAAAAATAATATTGGGGTACTGTTGGGCGAACTGCTCCAGTACAGGGGTTAGGTGTTGCTCTCCGTATAAGGGCAGACAGCTAATGCGGATTAAACCGCTGGGGGCTTCAAAGGTCTGGCTTACCAGTTCGTCGGCCTGCTCCAGTTGGCGAATGGCTTCGCTGGTCATGGAGTAGTAGAGTTTACCCAGCTCGGTAACTTCCACTTTGCGGGTGCTGCGCTGTAGTAGCGCAATGCCGAGGGACTGCTCCAGGTCCCTCACCCGTCGCGAGATGGAAGAGGCGGGTACATCGAACTCCTCGGCTACCGCGGTAAAACTGCACAGTTCCGCCACACGCTTGAAATAGCATAAAGCCCTGATTTTGTCCATAAACCCTCTTCTATTTGGGTTTTAGTTCGAAATTTCTATTTATTATTGTCAAAAAGACAAAAGACTTCCATTGAATGTTGTCTGTTTTCTGTGTGGGGCGGGGGGCACAATCGCCCGCATTCGTGAACAGATAAGCAGAGAAACTAATGAAAGCACTCCAAATTACCCAGTACGGGGATATCGACAGCAGTCTGGCTTTTCAGGAGGTGGATGTACTTGAGCCGGGTGCCGGCGAGGTGCTGATCAAGATTCACGCCGCCGCGATCAACCCCGTGGATTTGATGGTGATGCGCGGTGATTTGAAAGCCGTAAAAAAGCTCAACCTGCCGGTGGGCATTGGCCGCGATTTGAGCGGGGAGGTGGTGTCTGTGGGGAGCGGAGTTTCCGAGTACCAGACCGGTGATGCAGTTTTTGCCAGAGTTGGTGAGGATCATGTGGGGACCGTTGCTCAGAGTTTGGTTGTTGATGCTTCACATCTGGCGAAGAAGCCTGAGAACCTCTCGCACGAGGAGTCCGCGAGTGTCCCTCTGGTGGGTTTGACTTCCTACCAGGCTCTGATTCAGGTGGCTGGTTTAAAGAAGGGTGAGAAAGTATTGATCCATGCGGGTTCCGGTGGCATCGGCTCTGTGGCGATTCAGCTGGCAAAGGCCTATGGGGCCTATGTGATTACTACAACCAGCAGTGACAATGTGGAGTGGGTGCGCAAACTGGGCGCGGATCAGGTGATCGATTACAAGAAAGAAAACTACCTTGAGCTTCTCTCGGGTATCGATGTGGTTTATGACACCCTGGGAAATCAGTACACAAAAGAGGCCTTCAAAGTTTTAAAGCAGGGTGGCAGGGTTGTCTCTATTGCTGGTGTGCTGGATCCGCAGTCGGCGAGAGAGCTTGGCATCAATTGGTTGCTGCGTAAATTGATCCGGCTTAGGTCTGGACCAATTTTAAAGCTCGCCAAGCAAAAAAATGCGCTTTATCGAATGGTCATTATGCAGCCCAATGGCGATCAGCTTCGTGAGTTGGCAGCGTTGTACCAGGATAAAATTTTATCCCCTGTGATCGATAAGATATATCCGTTTGAGCAGAGCATAGCGGCGTTTTCCCATTTGAACACCAAGCGAGCAAAAGGCAAGGTGGTCATTTCTGTGGGGGGCTCCACGTAACCTTCCAGCGCACGCTGGGTCGCTAAGACGGTAGCCGCCGGAAAAATTCTAGGCGGCTGTCGCGGCTTTCGGTAGCGATACATACTCTTGGCGGCTGTGGGCAATGGGCCTCGCGAGACGTTCAAGCGGCATCCACACAAGCCTCCACCCCCGTCAGTTTGGAAACATCCTGTGAGAGCGGAGCGGCTTTTAGGGTGAATAATGTACGACATGCTTCACATATTGGCCGGTGGTGTGGTTTTTCAGTGCGAAAAATTAGCGATTGTCGGTTTTGCTAGATTTGACCTCCCTCACATCCCCCCATTCCTCTATTCACTACAATGCCGCTGGCTGAAAGGTCCCTGTTTACAGGCACTTCAATGTGGCTCGCAAGGGTCGTGCACATCGCTGTTATTCATTGATAAGGGTAGGGTTAGAGGTAGGCCACATGTTCAGAATTTTACAGGTAATACTTCTTCTTGTGTTGGCATGCACTGTGAACGCACAGAGTGTCAGTCGCGATGATATTCGCGGGCTGGATGAGCAAATCCAGGATGTGAAAAAAGACGTGATCGACCTAACCGCGACTCTGGCGCAGTTAGAAGAAAAGCTGCTTTTTCCCTCTAATACCCAGGTAGCCCTGTTTGTCTCTATTGCCGATGAGAAGCCTTTTGAGCTTGAGTCGGTTGAGGTCAAACTCAATGGTGAAATTGTCGCGCACCATCTCTACACCTATCGCGAAATTGAGTCCCTGCAAAAAGGTGGGGTACAAAAAATTTACACCGGTAACGTGCAGGCCGGCGCGCACCCGCTCCAGGTGCGCTTTATTGGCAAGACACCCTCCGGTAAAAAGTACCGGGCCAATGCCTCCTACCAAGTGGACAAGGCTGTGGGGCCAAAATTTGTCGAGATCAGAATTTCCGGAACTGAGTCCGAGATTAACTTCAAGGACTGGTAATCATGCGCACATCTCTGCTTTCGGTATTGTCCGGCGCGGTCGGGACAGGCCTGCGCGTTATCGGTTTTACCCTGTGTGGTCTGCCACTCGTCTCCAATGCGGCTGATGCCGACAATAGCGAGGCGCTGCAGGACCTGTTCTTTGGTGCGGCTATGTATTACGCGCACCAAGATAAATACTTCGATGCGATTGTGGCCCTGGATTCCGAGTTGGCCCAGTTCCATCGCCTGGATGAGCCGGAGTTGGACCCATTCAGTACACATCTGGGGCAGGCGGAATTTTCCGTCGGCGACCTGGAGCTCTCCTACCGTATGCACCGGGAAGCGGGCCGCGCGATTGAGGCGGTGCTCAAAGGCAATGTCTCCCAGGAAGTGCGCAATGAGGCGGCCTACCGCCTGGCCAAGATTCACTATCACAAGCAACAACCCCTCAATGCTCTGCATGCACTGGAAATGATCGAAGGGCGGGTACCCCTACGTGTGCGTGCGGATGAACAATTTCTGCGCGCTCGGGTATTTATGGAGCTTGGGCGTCTTAAAGAAGCCGTGGAGCTGCTCAAAGATCTGAAAGGTGAGGAATCCCTGGATGGCTTTGTGGAATTCAACCTGGGTATTGCCCAGCTGAAATCCGGTGAAGAGGCGCGCGGTGTATTGGAGTTAACGGCTCTGGGCAAGCGCCGCAGCAGCGACCCCGCCGATCAGGCGCTGTACGACAAAACCAATTTGCTACTCGGTTCCCACCTGATGGAGGCCGGCGAATTGCAGTTGGCGCGTCCCTATTTTGACCGGGTGAATCTCGAGGGTCCATTTTCCAATAGGGCTCTACTCGGTGCCGGCTGGGTTGAGGCCCGCGCGGGGCGTTACGATCGTGCATTGGTGCCCTGGAAAATGTTGCAGAACCGCAAGGGCACCAATGAAGCTGCGCAAGAAGCCATGCTCGCAGTGCCTTATGCCTACGGCAAGCTGGACGTACACAGTACCGCAGCGATTAATTACGGTCGCGCCCTGGATGCCTTCGGCCGTGAAATCGATACGCTGACGGCATCGATCGATAGTATTCGCGAGGGTAAATTTCTCGAAGCCCTGCGTCGGAAAGAAGCCACCCAGGTGCAAAACTGGGTGGTAGCCCTGCGCAATCTGCCCGAGGCGCCGGAGACACACTATCTCCTCGACCTGATGGCCTCCAATGATTATCAGGAGTTCCTGCGCAATTACCGCGATCTGAACGAACTTTTCGAACGCAATAAAGAGTGGCTTAAGAATCTCACGGCTTACGAAGATATTATCAGCGTGCGCCGAGCTTACTATGAACCCCTATTGCCGCAGCTCGACGATCAATTCCGCACCCTGGATGCGCGCATCAAGTTGCGTATGGAGCAGCGGGATCAATTTTCCAGTCGTATTGAGCAGATGCTGGTCTCCCGCCGCCCGGAATATCTTGCCACCGCCGAAGAGCAGGAGGCCCGCCTGCAGCTACTGCAGTTACACAAGCAAATTGCGCGCAACCCGCGGGGTTTTACCGAGGAGACCCGCAGCCGCTTGGAGCGCCTCCAGGGTATTTTGGCGTTGCGTCTCTCGACCGAGTATCACGAGCGCCTAACGGAAGCGTATAAGCACCTACAGGCACTAAATACAGAGATTGAAAAACTGCAAACGGTTTACCGCTCCTATGTGCGCAGTCGCCAGGCCGCTACCCACAGTTACACCGGGTATAACAAAGATATTCAGCGTTTGCGCGCACAGATTCGCGCTACCCAGCGGCGTCTTGAGACGTTGATGGCGCGCCAGGGCAGCATGCTTGAAGCGCTCGCTATTCAAGAGCTGGAACGCCGGCGCACTCAGTTGGAGAGTTACCAGATTAAAGCGCGCTTTGCTCTGGCCGACAGTTTCGACCGTGCCAATGAATTGCAGGAGCAGCGCGAAGATGAACGCAAGATTGAGCAGCTCCGCGAGGCCCAGCCGGAAGCGCTGCCCGAGGGCAACCCGCCCGAAATGGAAGTGCAGGACAACGCAGGGAGTGAAGGGTGAAAGCCTTAACCAAACACGTGAAACCGTTTGCTAAACAGGGGCGTTCCCTTGCCCTGTATCGCTGCGTACTGGCCGTTGCCGTACTGCTGCTCAATGCCTGTGCGGTAAACAGTGGTAAGACCATTGGCAGCTTGCAAAAAGTCGATATCGAGATTGAAGAGGAGTATATCGACGGAAGCCTGGAGA
This sequence comes from uncultured Microbulbifer sp., assembly GCF_947498635.1. Classification (GTDB taxonomy): domain Bacteria; phylum Pseudomonadota; class Gammaproteobacteria; order Pseudomonadales; family Cellvibrionaceae; genus Microbulbifer; species Microbulbifer echini. The sequence continues at coordinate 27,211 of NZ_CANMKV010000009.1, forward strand.
AGGCTCTGGCCAGTTATCAGCGCTACCTGCAGGAAACCCCGGAATCCAACCTTACTCCCGAGGCAATGCGCCGAATTGCCGACCTGAAAATCAAGCAGGCACACCGCGCGGAAGATGAAGCCATCGATGGTATTGCCACCGCCACGACAAGCAGTGGTGTTGTTGTGGCCATCGATGCCGCGCAAGTGACCGCGGAAAATACGCTGGATGCGCCCGCTGAAGTTGCGGCGACCGTTACGCAGGCGAAAACCGTAACGCCAGAGGAGCGTGGCGGAGCGGAGTCGGATGCAGAATTTGAGGCGCGCGCCAGTGGGAGTGTGGATGTGGCCGCAGATACGGCACCGCTGGAGTCTCCTGCGGAGGACCCCGATGCGCTCATGTCGGCGAATGCCCGTGAGGCCATCAAGCTGTATCTCGATCTGCTGAAAAAATATCCTCTGTACGATCGCAATGACCAGGTGATGTACCAGCTCTCTCGCGCCTATGAGGAAGCCGGCCAAATTGATGCAGCGGTCGATGTGTTGCGTCAGCTGGTAGCAAAGTATCCCGGCTCCCGCCATATCGATGAGGCCTGGTTTCGTCTGGGCGAATACAACTTTACCCGTAAAAAATACCTGGATGCCGAAGAATCTTACGGCAGGGTGATCGATATGGGGCCTGTATCGAGTTTCTACGAGCTGGCTTTGTACAAGCGCGGCTGGTCCCTATTCAAGCAAGATATGTACGAGATGGCACTGGACGATTATATCGCCATGCTCGATTACAAAGTTTCTCAGGGCTACGATTTCGATCAGCAGAGCAACAATGTTGAGCGCAAGCACGTGGAGGATACCTTCCGCGTGGTGAGTTTGAGCTTCTCTTATATGGAAGGCCCGGATTCCATCGTTGATTATTTTTCACGTAAGGGCGCGCGCGAGTATGAATACCTAGTGTACAGCCAGCTGGGTGAGTACTACCTGGATAAGCGTCGCTATCAGGATTCGGCAAAATCCTATACCGCCTTTGTTGAACGCAATCCGTTGCACCGGGTTTCCGCGGACTTTTCCATTCGTGTTATTGAAATTTATGGCAAAGGTGGGTTTCCCCGGCTGGTGCTTGATGCGAAGAAATCCTTCGCCAACACCTACGCACTCAGTGCTGAGTACTGGAACGTATTTGATATTAATGAATATGGGGAAGTGGTCGAGTTCCTACAGGCTAACCTGATTGATCTGGCCAGCCACTACCATGCGGCTTATCAGAATAAAAAGCTGAAGGATAAAAAAGGCGAGCACTACCGCGAGGCCATTCACTGGTATCGCAGCTACCTGCAATCCTTCCGTGAGACTGAGCGCGCGCCGGAAATCAACTACCAGCTCGCTGGCCTGATGCTGGAAAATCGCGACTTCCACGGCGCCGCCCTGGAATACGAGCGCACCGCCTACGAATATCCGGCCCACAAGGATTCCAGTGAGGCGGGTTATGCGGCGGTATACGCTTATCGCGAGCATTTGGGCAACAAACTGAAAGATGCCGGTGTCGATCTGCGCGCACCCCTGCTGCGCGAGATTATTCGCTCGTCCCTGACTTTTGCCGATACCTTTGCGCAGCATGGCAAGGCGCCACAGGTGATGTTGGGGGCGGTCGAGGATCTATACGGGCTCAAAGACTACGCACCGGCCATAGAAAATGGCCGCCAGTTGCTAGAAAAATTCCCCGCTGCAGAGCAGGAGATACGTCGCTCCGCCTGGATGTTGGTGGCCCACGGCTCCTTTGATACCCAGGCATTTGCCGATGCAGAAGTGGCCTATGGGGAAACTCTGAATCTCACGGCGGCGGATGCCAAAGATCGTGCAAACCTTGTCGATAACCTGGCTGCGTCTATTTATCAGCAGGGGGATATGGCGCGTCAGCAAGAGGACCATGTTACAGCGGCCGCGCACTTCCTGCGTATTCGCGCAGCAGCTCCCGGTGCGACTTTGCTGGCCACGGCAGAGTACGATGCTGCCGCCTCCCTGATTGTGCTGAAAGATTGGAGTCAAGCCGCCTCGGTATTGAACAGTTTCCGCAGGAATTTCCCCGAGCATGAGTTGGCAAAAGATGTCACCAAGAAACTGGCCGTGGTCTACCAAGAGAGTGGCGAACTCTTGTTGGCGGCTGCGGAATTTGAGCGAATTGAACGCGAGTCCGAGGACGAAGACATTCGCCGTGAGGCCCTGAGCCAGGCGGCAGATCTCTACAGTGCGGCGAAGGATAGCGGCAAGGCTCTGGCGGTATTGCGTCGCTACGTGAAGCTGTTCCCCAACCCCATGGAACCGGCGCTTGAGACGCGGCAGAAAATTGCCGATCTCTATAAAACGGCCGGAGAGCAAAAACGCTATATGCGCGAGCTGCGCGAGATGGTGCGTATAGAGTTGCGCGGCGGTTCACAGCGCAGTGATCGTACCCGCTACCTGGCTGGTAGCGCCGCCCTGCAGTTGGCTGAGCCCAGCTATAAGGCCTTTGCCCAGGTGGCGTTGGTGAAGCCTATCGAGCAAAACCTGAATTTGAAGCGCAAGCGTATGAAAAAAGCGATCAGCGATTTTTCGGCCTTGATTGATTATCAGGTGGCGGACGTGACCGCTGCGGCGACTTATTACCTCGCGGAAATCTATCTGCATTTTAGTGTCTCCCTGAAAGAGTCCGAGCGTCCCGGTAATTTGAGTGCGTTGGAGCTGGAAGAGTACGAGTTGGCCCTGGAAGACCAGATATACCCCTTCGAGGAAAAAGCGATTTCCGTGCACGAGAAAAATGTTGAGTTACTCGGGGTGGGTATTTACAACCCCTGGGTCGACAAGAGTATCGGCAAGCTGGCTGGGCTGGTGCCGGCCCGTTATGCACGGGCTGAGGAAGCTGGTCGGTATCTGCAAAACATTGTGCCTTTACCGCCGCAACCGGAGCAGATGGATGCCGGTGAAGCAGTTTCCGGTCAGTAACAACAAGAATGGAGTTGAGGGTTATGCAAGCAAGATTACCAATCGTATTCCTGTTGAGTGTCGCGCTGTTCTTGAGTGGCTGTGCGGGCAATCAGGGGGCTAATGGCAAAATCACCGATTATTCTTCGGTGCGGGTGTCCGGCAGTGTAAATCGGGATTTTGAGCGATCCCTGGAATTTATCGCCAATAAGGAGTTTGTCAAGGCGATCGAATTACTGGAAACGGTGGTGCAGCGGGAGCAGCGCCTGCCGGCGCCCTTTATTAATTTAGGGATTGCCCACTATCAGGTTGGCAATGAAAAAAAAGCAGAAGAGGCTTTTCTCAAAGCCTTGACGCTCGATGCCGAGCACCCGGTTGCCACCAATGAACTGGCCGTGCTTTACCGCAAGCAGGGCCGCTTTGCCGATGCGCGTAAAATTTATGTGAATGCCTTGGCAGAAAACCCCGAATACCTGCCTTTAATTAAAAATCTAGGCATATTGTGTGATCTCTATCTGCAAGATCTCCAGTGCGCTCTGGCACAATTCCAGCAATATGTGCAACTGGAGCCAGAGGATCAGGATGTATCCATTTGGCTGGCGGATCTTAAGCGGAGGGCGGACAAGTGATGGTGCAGTCTAAATGGGTTTTGCCATTAATTTTTACTTTCGCCGCCTTTCCTATGGCGCAAGCCCAGTCACAAGATGGAGAAGAAACACAATCCACTGAAAAAAAAGTGGACTCAAAAGTAAAGGAACTGTCGGGCATCTCCATTATTGGTAACAAGGAAGCGCCCAAGTCTCTTTATATTGTCCCCTGGAAAAGTTCCGAGGTGGGTGTCGAAAGTGATCTTGTTTCCAGTTTGATGGACGACAAGCTCAAGCCGCTCGACAAGGAAGTTTTCATGCGTGAGCTGGAGTTCTACCAGCTCAGCCTGTCCGGCGACTAACGCCGTCCTTTCTCTGGCGGAAGCCAGAGCAGCAACCAATTACTGCAGTATTTCTCAAGAGGGTTTGTAATGGACTTTTTCAATAGCGTCATCGATTTTTTCCAGACGGGCGGTACTTTTATGTACCCGATTCTTGTGGTGGCTGCCCTGGGTGGCGCCGTGGCCATTGAGCGATTTATTCGCCTGCACTACGAGCGTCACACCAACCGAGCCATGTGGGATAAATTACAGCCGATTCTTTCCAGTGGAGATTTCGATCGCGCGCGTAATCTGGTCAAGCAGGATAACTCCAGTGTGGCCAAACTGCTTTCTATGGGCCTGGCCCGTCAGGGTGCGGTACGCCGTCGCGAAGATATCGAAATCGCGATGGAAGAGAGCATGATGGAAATTACTCCTCAGCTGGAAAAGCGTACTCCCTACGTAGCGCTGTTTTCTAATATCGCCACACTCTTGGGTCTGCTCGGTACCATTATGGGTCTGATCGAGGCCTTTACCGCGGTAGCCAACGCCAACCCGGCAGAGAAGGCCGATTTGCTCTCTGCCAGTATTTCGGTAGCGATGAACACCACTGCATTTGGTTTGATGACCGGTATTCCCCTGTTGATTGTGCATGCACTGCTCAACTCCCTCACCGGTGAAATTATCGATAGCCTGGAAATGGTTTCCGTTAAAGCCTCCAACCTGATCGACAGCTCAACCCGCCGCCGTTTCGAAATCGATGCACCCAGCACAGAAAGTAAGCCTGCAAATAAAAGCAAATCTAAAAGCAAGGCGGAAAGTAAGTCTGACAAACAAGCCGAAGCGCAGCCAGCGGCTGAGGCCAATACCGAAGAACTGCAAACGGAAACTGCGTAATGAGAAGGCGGCGCCACGGGAGAGATAAAGAAGCCCCGGAGCTGGACATCACCGCCTTCTTGAACCTGATGGTGGTGCTGGTGCCGTTCCTGCTGGTATCGGCCGTGTTCTCACGGGTCACAATTCTGGAGTTGAATATGCCCAGTGGGGCCGGCGGTGGAGCACCGGATGATCCCGCGGTCACGGTGGAAGTTGTTGTGCGCACGGAGGCACTGGAAATCAGCGACGGCGAGAAGGTAATTGCGCGCTTCCCCAACTTGAATGCCAGCGAGGAGGGAGAGCCTGCTCAGGCGGTAGCTACCGCTGGGGAAACCTCGGCGGGAGAGGCGACCGAAGAGGGCGAGGCTTTAGCGCTGCTACCAACGGCAGAGGTGTACGACCTGAAAAAACTCACTGAGTTTTTGTTACAGGTAAAAGCCAGCTACCCGGAGAAAACCGATTCCATCCTCCTGATGGAGGCGGATATTGCCTATGAGCATCTGGTTGGTGTCATGGATACTGTACGCGGAGCCGAAGTGCGCGTAGAGGGTAGTGACTCCAGCGATCCGGATGCCGTGGAGAGGGTGGAGTTGTTTCCCGATATTTCCATAGGAGATGCGCCGTGAAACATGAAAGCCGACGTATGAAGCGTATGGCGCGCAGCCATAAGCGCAAAAAAACCACGGGGATGAACCTCACCTCATTGATGGATGTATTCACCATTTTGGTGTTCTTCCTCTTAACCAACACTTCCAGTAATGAAGCGTTGGAGCCGCCCAAGGTGATCACTCTGCCGGATTCGGTTGTAGAGACTAAACCCAGGGAAACCGTGACCTTGATGGTGACGGATGAGGAGATCTTGGTGGAATCCAATTCTGTGATTGCTACCAGTGAGGTGCTCGAGAGTGAGGGAATCATTATCGAAGCCATCAAACAGGCCATGATTGCAGAGATGGGTAAGGCGATTGGCGTGGCCCAGGCCACTGCCCAGGCATCTGCCGAGACAGAAGAGGGCGCGGTCGAGGGTGACATTGAGCCGGAACTACCGGAAGTCAATATTCTCGCGGACCGAGGTATCCCGTTCAGTTTGCTTAAGAAGGTGATGTCCAGCTGTACAGAAGCGGGTTACACCAAGGTATCACTGGCGGTTATTCAGAAAGCATCTCAGGGTTAATGGAAGTTTGTGAATAATTTTCTTCAACAACAGCAGGCGCTCAGCGATTCGCTCGAGGCGGTCCGCCAGCGCATGCACCTGCTCGAGGATGAGCGGCAGCAGATCGAAGCGCAGCTGGCCGAATTACAGGCCCACGGCACCAAGTACCAGTTGCTCGATGAAATTTCTGAACGCCTGCGCCAACTCGAAGAGGTTGGCGCCGGGGAAATGTTCTGGGCTGACGACTACCGGGAAGGCGTCACCGAGCAGGTTATTGAGCGAGTCGGGAAATCTACCCGCAGCTTCAATGACAACCTCGACCGCTTGCATCAAAGTCGCCGCGATGTCCTCGATAAAATTGAATACAGCAATGAGGAAATTTTTGCCCTGGATGAGCGCGCCGATGAGTTGCGCCGCGAGGAAGAGGAGTCCCGCTACGAATTTGAGGTCACCCGTGAATTCGAACAGCCGGATTTTCGTCCGATGGTTATGCCCTGGCATACCCAAGGTGAGGACGAGAAACGTTTCCGTCTCTGCGTCTTTGCTTCATTGTTTATGGCTGCTTTACTGGGGTATCTGGTACCGCTCTACACGTTGCCGGAGCCCGAGAGTCAGGTGGTTGAGATTCCTGAACGCCTAGCCAAGCTGGTTATCGAAAAGAAAACCAAGCCGAAGCCTCCGCCCGAACCGGAGAAGGCCAAGCCCAAAAAAGAGGAGAAGAAACCCGAGACCAAGCCTGAGCAGAAGGTGGCTAAGCAAGAGCCTAAGCCCACCAAAACTGAGAAGAAGCAGGCACGCAAGAAAGCGGAGCGCGCAGGCGTTCTGGCCTTTAAGGATAACTTCCAGGATCTTATCCAGGATGATCTGGATAACCGCCTCGGCCAGCAGACCCAGTTGAGTACGGCGGGTAAGAAAGAAGATCGCAGCCAGCGCTCTCTGATTGCTTCAGCGGCAGCCAAGGGCAGCGGTGGTATTAACACTTCGAATGTGAGTCGCAATGTAGCTGGAACTGGTTCCTCCCTCGGCGGTGTTGAGTTTACCCGTGCGGAGAGTTCGATTGGTAACGAGGGTGACTTCGCTGGTGAGGATCGTCCGCTGAGCGACGGTGTGGGTCCATCGCGTACCGACGAGGAAATCCAGATTGTCTTCGATCGCTACAAGAGTGCTTTGTATCGTATCTACAACCGCGAGCTGCGAAACAATCCGGCCCTGCAGGGTAAGATGGTCCTGAAGATCACCATCGAACCCGATGGTTCCGTTTCCCTTGCACAAGTGGAGTCCAGCGATATGGATTCGCCGGCGCTCAATGCCAAAATTGTTGCACGGGTCAAGCGGTTTAACTTCGGTGAAAAGGCTGGTGTGCCAACAATCACCATTCTCTATCCGATCGATTTCTTGCCTCAGAGCTAACCTGGGTTCCCCCTTCCTGCGCCAGCGGGAAGGGGTCATTTTGGCTTCACTAAATTGGATTTGCGGCGTTTGTTGGAATCCTCCTGCTACTTTTTCCTGCCCTCAGCTCCCCAGGGGTCTCTTGAGAACCACTTGGCAACCCCCAAAAAAGTTCCCTTATCTGAGCGGTATTTATGACCTGCTTCACGGCCACTTTTTCTTCCTCCAAGTAAAGTTCGCGCACCGGGTAAACCCTGTGCGGTGGCGGTGCCTTTGGGCCCTGTCAAGGATTTTGCAAACAAAAAAGCGGCGGCTGATAAGTGACGATGATGTCGGAAGTAATTGGACGGAAATCCTGGAGTAATGCACTTGTTGGTTTAGTGCTGCTGTGCATATGGGCTGTTTTATTTTCGTCGCAGGCCAGAGCGGATCACAATTGCCCCTCGTCGCCTGACAATCCTAGTTTTTTCAATATTCTTGATCATAGTTACAGTAATAGCTGGTGTGAACTCTGTGGTGATGGCCAGGTTACGATTGAAATTGATGTACCCGGTATCCGCAGTGGCTTTAATGGGACTCAGCATATTGAGAATATTGTAGTCACCGAAAATCTGGGGACTTCGCAACTGGAATATATTCCCGGTTCCACCTGGGTGAGCTCTGGCGCTATTTTGAGCGAACCTACCATCAGCGGTACCACACTTCGTTGGGATCAAAATGATCTTTCCGCACTTGCCGCGCGCAATGAAAATACGAGCTTGAGAATTACTTTCGGTGTGCGCAGTAGGGCTGATCGTGAAGAGGATCTGGTCAATAACAATCGCACTATCAATGCAACGGCCTCTTTTGATTATTGTGGCGATTCAGCCATAGATACTGACAGCATGGAGCTGGCTATCCGTGAGCCGCTGCCTTCTATCGATAAGCGCGGGCGCAATATCGATGCGGGTCAGACCAATTACACCAATAATGTTTACGGCAATATCAATGACGATGTGATCTGGCGTATCGCTATTTCGAATGGTGGTGCTGCAGATATGCAGGATGTGCGCTTCGATGATTTGATGACCAATCCGAATATGGACATCAATTATGCTTGCTCAAGTCAAACTGCGGCATTATCTATTGCCAATAATAATGGGAATAATCCCGGTGCTACTGGCTGTGTTTCTGCCAGTAATAATATTAATAATTTTGAGCTTAACGGCAGCTTCTCTGGCGGTTCTGGGCGAACCGATATCCCGGCGAACTCAACCCTGAATATCTATTTGGTGGGTAAAGTAAATACCTCCTGTAGCGATGGCACTAATACAGTGTCTGATGTGCAGTGGGGTTGTGAAATTGATGATGATACTGGTGTGGGGGGGATTTCCTCCCCGGCTGTGGGATCTGGACCAGGGTCTGATACCGAAGCGATGTATGCGCGAGTTAATGATGTTTTAGATATCACCCAGGTTATTACCGGCACCAACTTGAGCCAACCTCTGGGTTCCGCCGGCTTTGTAACCATTACTATCAATAACCAGACCCGTGGATCGGTCAAGGATATCCAGTTCGTCAGCGACTTACCGGATGAGTATGTGGTCGATACCACTTATTTGCCGCAAATTACCCGCGAGCGCCGCGGCATTGACGGTCATGGAGCGAATTACAGCGCTACATATCCAGGTAAAGTAGATACTCTACAGTGGCGTGTCGACAGGAATAATCAATGGGAGGAAACGAAGTGGGATCCCGATTCCCTTCTGACCAACAAGCCGGAGTTTCGGCTATTGAGTAGCACTGTACATCCGAATTATCCGGATCAGCAGCATATGATGCGTCAGGGAGATGAAATACAAATTCGTTTTCGAATTGTTACTACGGAACCCAGCTTTTTCGACAAGGCGGCTGATCTTGATGTGGAGGAGGAGTCGGCAGGCAATGGCAAAGACCCAAATAGCAATATTCGCCTTACTGACAATGTATTAACCATTGACTATGAGGATTTCTGCCCCAGCACTAATCCGCCTACACAGGTTGAAAACCAGTCGGTAACACCGGATCCAGAAGACCTGGATATCAGTACCGTTCACCCCCTGTATATTGTGCGGGATGTGGGTAGCTCCGCGTTGACCGTAGATGTGACCAATAATGGTGGTCATGATGCGGATAATTACGATGTGTATGTCACCTTTGGTGAAGCCATGCGTGTACTGTCCAATGACCGGGCATGTACACTTGTCGGTAAACCCAATCCCGGCACAGTGCCGAAACACCCTCTGTGGAATCAGCCGGATTTTCTGCCGGCTTCGGGCATGGTTTACCGTTGCTCCAACCTGGATGGCGTGATTGAGCCCAGCAAGACGGAGCGGATTGTCTTCCAAGTGGAGAAAAACCACTCAGCCACTGACGACGATCTTACTTTCCGTGCCGATGTAGTGGGGGAAATTACCCTATCTGATGGCACCCCTCTGGGTACCCCCGATCCAGTAGAGCTGACTGAAACAACACCCAAGGAGCAGCTTGCTAATAACTACACCCTCGACGGTATGCGTGCGCGGGTGATGGGCTTTAACCTGGTGAAGGAGCGCTCGGATGAATGTAACGAACTCACGGCAGAAGCAGGGTTTCCCAATAGTAGCGTTCTGATCGGTGAAGAGTGTCGATTCGAAATCCAGGCCGGTGGCTGGTTTGGTTTTGACACACCCGGATTCACCCTGATCGAAGTGCGTGATATCGATATGCACGATGATCTGCCGGATGGCCAGGGTTATATTGCCGACGCGTCACTGAATTGTGCGGATGTTACTTTGCCGCACCCAATCTCCCAGGCGAACTGTGTTGTTATTCCCAGCGGCGATATTGTGGAAAGCGGGGGGCTGAATATTCCCCTGAGTGAGACCGATTTCCTCTGGGAGGTTACCTCTAAAATAACCTTGCGCAACCGTTGGTTTCTTGCAGACATGACCACGCGATTGCTGAATGACCCGGTGGATACCGAGAACACAGATCCCAACCAGCATGCGAACATTAGTACCGACTATGCGCGTGCACAATTTACCGCGGTATTCGATACCGAAACGATTGTGGTGGACAACTATAATACCAGCGGTATTCTGACCAATATTGATGGCGTACCGACCACCGTGCCGGGTTTCCCGGATATTACTGAGTGGTCAGAGTCCGTCACGGTTTCCGAACCCCATATCGAAATCGATAAAAAAGTTTGTAACGAAAGCTTGTATGGCCTCGGTGCCAGCTGTACCAACTTTGTGGACTTCACCAACGAAGGCCACCGTGACCAAACCTATATTTTCCGCCTGACTCTGACGAATCGTGCTTCCGATAGCGGTGTAAACCGGGCACCAGCCTACGATCTAGTGGTAACCGATACCCTCGATCCCACTGGACAAATGTGTGTACAGGCTCTGGACAGCGATAGCCTGGATAATGATGGTGATGGTTCCTCTGAGACCAATAGCGGCGATGACGGTCTAGTGGGTACCACTACTGGTGCAAATAACTATTCCGAGGCGAGCCATTGTAGCGATGGCGGTACGCCAGCCATTATTACTTTTTCCTACGAGCATTCCACAGCACTGGAGCGAATTAATCCCGGTGATTCGGTCACGCTTTATTATCGGGTTAAGCCGCATCGTTCCGTAGCGCCGTTGCAAACATTCCTTAATACCTTTTATGCCCGCTACGACAGCCTGGAAGGGGATTTCGGGCACCAGACTGCCACGCAAATCGATAGTGATGCGGATAATGATGGAATCGGCGATGGCAAACCCGATTCAGGCCGCGCGCGTCATTATAAAACGGCCGATGCCGAAGCGCGTATGCAGATTATTGAAGTAAAAGCGGAACCGAAGCAGGCCCTAGAGTTTTCTAATGGTACTGCCAGTGGCACTAATGCTGATACCGCGGTTGTGGGTGAAGAAATTCGCTATCAGTTAACGGCGAAAATACCGGCGGCTAAATTGCGCAATTTTGTGATTCGCGATGAACTGCCGGCGGGTATGCGCTGTATTGAGGGGCAAACCGTCAACCTCAACGCATCGCCCTATGATGCGGCCGGTTTTATTCCCGGTGGTACATTTAGTGCGACCTGTACCAGCACCGGTACCGCGGATTATGTGGAATGGGATTTTGGTGATCAGGAACTCACCACGGTAACCGGCAGTCTGTTTGATTTCCCAGTGGAATTTATTGCGCGAATTGAAAACAGCGGCAATACCGACGATGGCGATCTACTGGGTAATGGTGGTGGCTATACCTCCGCCCAGGTGAGTTATGTGGATGAGGCTGGTGGAAACATCGTAGTGCCTTTCGACTCCCATGAAATTACCGTGCTGGAGCCGAAGATACAGCTCAGCAAATCCTTCGCCGTAACCCATAGCGATGCGGACGATATTCTCACGGTAACTGTTACCGCGGAAAATACCGGCACTGCGGCGGCTTATAACCTGCAGGTGCTGGATGACCTGACCGGTACCAAGTTGGTTTACGTGCGCAATGTCGGTGGTAATGATCCGCCGCAAAATGTCGATGTCACTTCTGTGGGTGCCAATGCACCGATTTTTAGCTGGAATCGCAACAATGCGGATTACACGATTGCCGTGGGCGATACCAAGACGTTTACCTTTGATGTACGCGTAGAGCCGGGCGTAGAGCCCCATGAAATTCTGGATAACACTATCCAGGCTCGCTGGCAGTCCCTGCCGGGTAAAGATGTTGCACTCAACAGCAGCAATACCATTGGCAACGATGGTGCCGCCGACGGTATGCGTATCGGCGTATTGCCCAATGGCGGCGACGCAATCAACGATTACGAAACCAATGCCAGCGCCCAGACAGAGGTGTTGCCGCTGCAATTTAATAAAACCGATTTGCAGCCGGCTGTGGTGAATACCATTGGCGCCCACAAGAAATTCCAGTTGGAAATTCGTCTGCCGGAAGGTATCAGCCAGAATGTAGTGGTAACCGACCAACTGGGCAGTCCCGAAGGCTATGTGCTTAGCCACAATAGTGACTACGATATCACCTACGATTTTGTCGGTATTGAAACGATTAATGGCAGTGCGCCCAGTGAAGCGTCGTTTAAAAGCTTCCCCGCCGATAATACTGCCGGCAATGCCAGCTGGGATATCGGCAGCGTGGATACCGCCAGTGAAAATGACAGCGCCGGCGGTACTCTGGAACCGCGGATTCGAATTACCTATTTCGCCCGTATTGCCAATGACCTAGCCACCAATGACGGTGATTCCCGTCGTAACAGTGCAGGGGTGGCGTACAGCAATGGTGAAACCGGAGCGGCAGAAAACCTCAATGACAACACCGCAGCGGTTACGGTCGTGGAACCGCTGCTGACGGTAAGTAAGGCCGTCAGCAATGCAACCAACCCCGGCAATCTGCCTGTGGGTGGCGACGTGTTGGAATACGAAATTACCGTGGCCCACGATCGGGCCTCCAGTGCCGCCGCGTTTGATTTGAACCTGGTTGATACACTGCCGCCGGAGCTGCAGTTGGATACCGGCTTTACTCCAACCGCACAAATTAACGGTGCTGGGGTACCGGGCTTTGTCGCCACACCGGCGGCAGCGCCCAACGGTCCGCTGGTATGGGGCCGCGATAACGGTGATAACAGCCTGGATCTGCAACTGGGTGAAACCCTGGTAATCACCTATCGCACCCAGGTAAATGGGGTCTTCGGTTCCCCCATCAGCAACAGCGTGATGCTGGATTGGACCTCCCTCGACAACAGCAGCATTAATGATCGGGCCTACGAGCGCGATGGCGCCGGTTGTCCGGCGACTTCGGCACCAGATGATTACTGTGTGGGCCCTGCCAACGCCAGTATCGATACGGTGGATAACACCAACCTGAGTAAAACGGTGATCGCGGATTCCGATACCGCCACGCCGGTGGGCACACTGCGTGTAGGTGATACGGTCACCTATCAATTGACGCTAAACCTGCAGGCGGGCACCACGCCCGCAGTGGCGGTTACCGATACGCTGCCGAGCGGCTTGGCGTTCGACTCTATTGTCAGCGTGAATGGCGATACCGCTGCGCCCTACGATGATAACCTCAACGATTATTCTTACTCGGCGATTGCGATACCGGCGGCGGGAGACACCGGCACGGTGACTTGGAATCTGGGGGATATCCGCAGTAATTTCGGCAATCTCAATCACTTTGTCATCGAGTACACGGCCAAGGTTGTTGCTGGAGCGGGTATTGCCGCACCCACCGCAACCCTGACCAATACCGCTGAACTCAATTACACCGGTGCTGCCAGTACACTGCAGGACAGCGCCAGCATTACCGTGTTGCAGCCGGTAATTGACAGCCTCCAGAAAAGTGATGCTACCTGGCCCAGCTCCCATATGAATGTGGACCCGGCCAATGACGTTATGCAGTTTACCCTGCACGCCTGCAACTCCGGTTTGGCCCCAGCCTACGATCTGTCTCTGACCGATGCTTTGGCTACCCAGATGGATGAGGGCTCCATCGCCAATTTGCGGGTTTCCCTGGATGGGACAGCGCTGATCCAGGGCACCGACTACGGTTATACCGCGCCGGCCAATCGCGGTGACGCTATGCAGTTTGTTTTGCAGGTGCCGATCGAAGCGGGCGCCTGTTTGGATATTCATTACGATATTGGTTTTTACACAGATATCGGCGGCGGTGAAAACTGGGTCAACACCTTTACGCTCAATGAATTTTGGTCGCTTCCGGCAAAAAGCGCCGAGCAGTACGCGGCGGTTCCCCTGCCTACGCCTTATCCGATGGGCACCGTTGCCACTGCGGTCACTCCGCCACAGAAAACCTTGCAGACGGCACAAACGGCCGCCGTAGGCGAAGAAGTGGTCTATCGCATCCAAGTACCTGGCAGTGCGACCACTGCGGCAATTCACGATGTAGCCATCACTGATGTGCTGGACCCCAGCCTGACATTGGTGCAGTTACAGGAAATTAACGGTCGCGTATTTACCGATAACACCAGTAATAACAATATCGCCCTGAGCTTGGATATGATTCCGGCCGGCGACGTCGCCATTTTTGAAGTGCGTGCGCGGGTGGCGAATAATGCCACCGCTCAAGCGGGCCATAACTTCGACAATGAAGCGAGTTATACCTATGCCGCAACCAAAGGTGGAGCTGCACAGGCCGGCGGTGTCGGTAGCGCAGCAACCCTGACCATTGTCGAGCCGGAGTTGTCCGCGACCAATACGGTGGCCAACCAAACCAACCCCGGAAACGATCCGGATGCGGGGGATATTCTGCGCTTTACGCTGGATCTCGCCGCTGCGGGCAACCCGCAGAATTCCGCGGCTTTCGATTTGGCTATCAGTGAGCAACTCTCTCTCGGTCTGCAATTTGTGCCCGGCAGCGTGACTGTTGCCGGTGCCGCCCAAGCCGATCCGGCGGTGACTGGCGACGGGATCAATACCGCGCAGACCCTGGTCTGGGATCGAGTCAATAGCGACCTGGATATCGCTGCCGGTAACAACAGCCTGCTGGTCTTTGATGCCGTGGTTCTGGACGAGGTGTTGGCCGCGGCCACGCTATCCGCCGATGCCCGTATCGAGTGGACCAGCCTAGATGAAGACAACAGCAGTCCTCACGAGCGCAACGGTGCTGATGGTGTCGGTGGTTTAAATGATTATGTGCTGGAAAATATCGCTGCACAGTTGAATGCTGCCAATGACAGTACCCTGAGCAAAACCCGTGTCGACGACAGTTACGGCAGTGGGGATGCGCAGTTGCGTGTCGGTGATTTGGTGGAATACGAGCTGCGTTTATCGCTCCCCGAAGGGACAGCCCCGAATGCACAGTTCGTCGATACCCTGCCGCAGGGCATGGTATTCGCGGGCACTCTGTCGATGAATGGCGATACCAGCGCACCTTTCGCAGCTTCAGCGCCCTTTGTACACAGCGATGTCGCCGAGCCGGTTCAGGCAGGTGATCCCGCCGTGGGCCCGACCACGCTCAGCTGGAATATCGCCAGCCTGCTCAATACGGGAGACAACAATGCGGCTAACGATGAATTTGTACTGCGCTACCGCGCGCGGGTCTTAAACCGCGATGTACACCCCTGGCCGGCCAATAATACGGCGCTGACGAACGCTGTGGCTTTTAGTTTCGATGCCGCTACGGGTGTTGAAACGCGCAATGACAATGAAACCCTGGACCTGTTACAGCCGGATCTCGCGGTCGCGATTACGGCTAATCCCGTCGGCGGTACCACCTTGTCTGCCGGGGATCTTGTCGATTACACCATTACCATTACGAACAATGGCTCAGCGCCGGCCTACGATTCGGTCTTGAAAGATTTGATTCCCCTCGGCCTGCGCCAGGGCGGTGTCAGCGTACAGTCCATTAGTGTGAACGGTGCCGCGGTCGCTGCACCAGGGCTGACTTTCGATAGTGGCACCGGCGCGGCGGTTTGGGATTTCTCTGCCGGCTCGGGTTATGCCATTAATCCCGGCCAAACTCTGCAGATGGTGTACCGCGTACAGGCGGACGCCAATCTGGGGGCGGGTCTCAATCTGCAAAATGCCGCCTATATCGAAACCTATTACTCCCTGGATAACGATAATTTGCCATCTATGGGCGCGACTGCGGTTAGCGTGGATATGCGTGAGGACTATGGCCCCACGGCGCCAGTGGGTGTGCGGTTCAATACCCCCAACGCCGCTCCGCTGTTGATTGAAAATGCTCAGACAACGGCCTCCATTGGCGAGCCGTTTAATTACCGCATCACCATCCCAGAAACGCCACAGCCAGCGGCTTTGCACGATGTCAGTGTGCTGCTCGATCTGAGTGCTTCGGCGGCGGAGCTGGAATTTATCCGCGCGGATAAAGTGTCCGGGAAAAATGCGTTTACTCCGCAAAATACAGGCTCTGCGACGGCATTAGTTATTGCCGATAGCTCTAACGGTATTGATGTACCGGCGGGTGAGCAGGTGGTGATTGATGTCACCCTGCGTCTGCGCGACAGCAACCCGCCCAATGTGGATGGCCTGACGTTTAGTAACAGCGCCAGTTACAGCTACAACTACGACAATGACAACCCGGCCCAGGGGCAGGGTGCCGGTGCCGGGAATACCACTCTGGATATGCAGGTGGTGGAACCCACGGCAATCACTCTGAGCAAAACCGGTCCCGCCAGTGTGCAGTCTGGTTTGCCCGGTACCTTCACCTTGGATTTACACAATATTGGTACGGGTCCGGCCTGGGATATTACGGTGACCGATATTCTGCCGGACAATAATCCCGGTGGTATGTGTGAAACGCCACCCAATAATTTCGCCGCGCAAATTATTGATGGGGCGGGTACCGCGGTGGCCACGCTGACCGAAGGCACCGACTTTAATGCGACCTTTGATGGGACCAACTGTACCCTCAGCCTGACCTCTATGGGTGCTGGGGCAATGCTGGCTGCGGACCATCACCTACGGCTGAGCTACGATGCCACTTTGGATGCGGATACCCGCGATGGTGACACGCTCACTAATATCGCTGGGGTAGAGCTCTGGCACAGCTGGGATAGCAGTGCACCGCAAGCGCGCCAGTACACACGCCCGGCGCCCACCGATGGCACTCCGGCCGTGCTGGATCACGAGGATGTGTTCAGTGTAAATGCCTCCGTGCCCAAGGTAACTTTCTACAAAACCGTGGAAAATATAAGCCGTGGACAGAACCCGGCCACTGCGGCCAGCCCGGCAGAAGTGCTGCGCTACACCCTCACGCTGAAAAATATCAGTGGTGTGGATGTCAGCGGTATAGAAATTACTGATGATCTGGGTCGCCTCAACAACTTGCCGCTGTTCCAATCGGGCTCACTGCAATTGGTGACGGCGCCGGCGGGCAGTGACAGCAGTGGCACCAATGCCTCGGCCGGCACACACGGCAGTGGCCTGCTGCAGGTGAAGAATCTGGATCTGGCCGCCAATGGCAATGCTGGTGACGCGATACAGCTGGTGTACGAAGTCACTCTGGCCGAGGTGATCGATAGCGGCACGGCGGTGCTAAACCAGGCCCAGGCGCAACTGCCGGGGCAGCTCTTGCAGGATAGTGACGATCCCAATATCAACGGTGTTGATGATGCCGATGTGAGTGGCGATGAAGATCCCACCCAGATTGTGATCGAATCTGAGCCTGTACTGTTGGTACAGAAAACCTCTGCCGATAGAACCGGTGATGCCGACCTGCTGATGGCTGGGGACATCCTGCGCTACACCCTGCGGGTGGAAAATACCGGTAACGAAAACATGGTTAACGCAACCCTGCGTGACCAGCTGCCGGCCAACACCACTTATGTAGCCGGCTCTACCACCTTGAATGGTACAGCTATTGCCGATGTGGCTGGTGCTTCGCCCCTGGCCGCCGGTATGGAGATTAATACCGCCGGTGAAGCCGCTGGTTTTGTCGGTGCCGGCGCCGCAGCCCTCGAAGTCACGTTTGACGTGACCATCAATAACGTCAAAGACGGCACGGTGATTTCCAACCAGGGCTTCGTCAATGCCGATGGTGCCGGTAGCGGTCCCGCCGCAGAGGCACCTTCGGATGATCCGGCAACCCCGGCCGCCAACGATCCCACGATCGATATCGTCGGCGATGTGCCGCTATTGAACGCGCACAAAACCGTGGCGATCGCCGTGGACAACACCTCGGCCGGGCTGGTCGATCCCGGTGATGTGTTGCGTTACACCATTGCTATCAGCAACGCGGGCGGTGTCGATGCTCTGCAGGTAGCACTGACCGATCAGGTGCCGGCGAACACCACTTATGTGGCTGGCAGTACCAAGTTGAACGGTATTGTGTTGACAGACCTCGCCGATGGCAGCTCACCGCTATCCGCTGGTCTGGCAGTTTCCTCCAGTGACCTGACGCCACCCCTGCCTGCAGCGAATAAAGGGGTGATTACCACTGGGCGCACCGCTACCGTGACTTTCGATGTACAGGTGGATGCCGGTACAGCGCGCGGTACCGTAATCAGCAACCAGGGCAGCGTTGCCGCAGAAGATTTACCGCTGACCCTAACCGATGCCGATGGCAACCCGACCAATGGTACTCAGCCCACCCAGGTGGTTGTTGGGGATGCACAGTTGCTGTCGATCGTGAAGGAAGTCGCGGTCGTCGGTGGCGGTGCCGCCGAGGCCGGCACACAGCTGGAGTATCTGGTCACCGTGGAAAACATCGGTGCGGTACCCGCATCCGATGTCCTTATCATCGATGACCTGGCCACTGCCGGCACGGCCCTCCGCTATGTGGACAGCTCCGCTCTGCTCAATGGCCGCCCCCAGGGCGTTGCCGTTAACGGCACTGAACTCAAAGCGGCGTATTCTGACCAATATGGCGATTTAGCACCGGGAGCCGCCGTCACTCTGCGCTTCCACGCCACGCTCAACAAAGATCTGGCCATCGGCCACACAGTGGTGAACACCGCCGAAGTACAGTGGGGTACACCTTTCTCCAGTGAGAAAGCCAGTGTTGCCATCGATGTGGGGGGCACGCCGGGTATCGCCAATTTGGCGGGTTACCTGTGGCACGATGTGAATTTCAATAATCGGGCGGATACGGACGAACGCCTGTTGTTGAACTGGGCCGTGGATCTGTATTTCAACGATGCGCTGCTGGAAACCATTCAAACCGATGAAAAAGGTTACTTCCAGTTCCAGGGGCTTATGCCCAATGGTACCGGCGGTTCCAGTTATGAGATGCGCTACACCGCACCGGACGCCACGGAAACCAGCGCTTCTTTGGGTAACCCGGTTTCCGACTTCAGCAATGGTCCGCAGCGTATCCGCGAGATCTTTGTGGGCTCTGGAGCCAATCCGCAGAACCTCAATCTGCCGCTTACCCCCAACGGCGTAGTGTATAACTCGGTACTGCGTGAAGCCATGAGCGGCGCCGCTCTGACGATGCTGCGAGCCAGCTCTGGTCAGGAATTGCCAGCTCGCTGTTTTGATGACGAAAAACAGCAAGGCCAGGTGACCCGTGCCGGCGGCTACTACAAGTTCGATATCAATTTCGATGATGCGGCTTGTCCGGCCAACGCCGATTACCTGATTCAGGTGGAAATCGCCGATGACAATTTTGTCGGCGGGGAATCTCTGATTATTCCGGCACAGACCAATAAAGAAACGGCAGGTTTCGATGTGGGCGCCTGTTTGGGTAGTAATGCCGACATGGTGCCGGGCACCGCGCAGCACTGTGAAGTGCAGCAGTCCCCCTGGCACCCACCGCTGGATATTGAAGCACGCGATGCGGCTACGGACTACTACCTGCGCTTGACCCTGGATGATCAGCAGATTCCGGGAGACAGCCAGCTGTTCAATAACCATATCGCTATGGACCCGCACATCGAAGGTGCGCTCTCTATTACCAAAACTGCGGCCATGCTGAATGTGACACGCAGCCAGCTGGTGCCCTATACCATCACCTTTGGCAACACCCTGCCGATACCACTCACGGATTTGCAGCTGGTGGATTTCTTCCCCGCGGGCTTTAAGTACGTGGCTGGCTCGGCACGCCTCGATGGTGAACCGGTGGAGCCGGTGATGAATGGGCTGCAGTTGATCTGGTCTGACCTGCGCGTGGAAGCCGATCAGACCCGCGAGCTGAAACTGCTGTTGGTGGTGGGCTCCGGTGTGGGCGAGGGCAAATATGTTAACCGCGCGCGCATGTATAACCAGCTCTCCGGCCAGGTGGCTTCCGGTGAAGCCTCGGCTACTGTGCGTGTGGTGCCGGATCCCACTTTCGACTGTACCGATGTGATCGGCAAAGTCTTCGACGATAAAAATATGAACGGCTACCAGGATGCCGGTGAAGGCGGCCTACCCGGTGCGCGAGTGGTTAGCGCAACCGGCCTGAATGCCACCGCCGACGCCCACGGTCGCTTCCACATTACCTGTGCGGTGGTGCCGAATGCGGATCGCGGTTCCAATTTTGTGCTCAAGCTCGACGACCGCAGCCTGCCCAGCGGCTATCGTCTCACCACAGAAAACCCGCGTGTTGTGCGTGCGACCCGAGGCAAGATGGTGAAGTTTAACTTTGGGGCCAGCCTGCATCGGGTGGTGCGCCTGGATATGGCCGAGGCGGTATTCGAGCCGGGCACTACCGAGATGCGTCCCCAGTGGCAGTCCCGTGTAGAGCTGTTGTTGGAGAAACTCAGTGAGGCTCCCTCGGTATTGCGCCTGTCTTACCTCGCGGAAAATGAAGACCCGGATTTGGTGGAAGAGCGTTTGCAGACAATTAAGGCCGATATTGCCGAGCAGTGGGCGCGCAGTTATGGCGACTACGAATTGACTATTGAAACTGAAGTGTTCTGGCGGCGCGGAGCGCCGCCCAGCAAAGGAGGCTGGGAGTAATGTCCTTTGCAGAGTGCAAGAAAGAGCGCAATACATTGGGTCGGCCTGATGCACGCAGATCCGACACCAATGGCTCCATGACTTCAATGGAAAAAATGGTCCGTATTTTTCGCCGTCGCGATCGCTGTCTCGCCACAGCGATCGCTCTGGCCCTGACGCTGCCCGTTCAGGCGCAGCAGCAAGCCGATGCGGATATTGGCGAGCCCCCGGAAACCAGCTGGTGGCAGGTGTGGCAAAAAATTCCCGGTTTGTCTCCAGAAGTGGAGGAGCCCCAGGCGGGATTTGAAGAAATGCCCATCGGTAGTAACACAGAAACCATGTTACTGGGTACGCCTGCAAAACAGTGGTTACAGGATGCGGGGTCTTTTATTGCCCCGCTAGACCCGATTGTGGTGGAAGATTTTATCGAACCACTGCAGTTTTCCGCTGTGGATGATGAAGTGTCCCCGGAAGCCATTGAAGTATTGCGGGAGAAACTGAACGAGCTGGGTGAAACGCCCAATTTCAAGTTGCACTTTATCGGCCATACCGATTCCGACCCGATAAAAAAAGAGCTTATGGAGGGCTTTGAGAGTAAAGAAGACTTTACTCGGGCGCGCGCTCAGTGGGTGGCGGACTTTTTTCAGCAGGCCCTGGATCTTCCAGAGGACATGATTGCGGTGGAGGGCCGTGGCGATGTAGAGCCGATGGTCGACAATATCACCACAACCGGGCGAGCGTTGAACCGTCGAGTGCAGGTGCAGGTGATCTACGATGCGCTGGATGAAGCGGCCATGGCCGCTCGCGCCCGCGTCGAGGCATTGGCACTCAACCGCGTGAAAGTGTGCCGTCAGGAAACGGTGTGCCGGCTCAACTATACCGCCGGCAGCGAGCAGCGTGCGCGCCTAAAAAACCTGGTGACACCCCTGCGCTGGCAGGCGGGGCAGGCGCAACTGCCGGAAGCGTTTATACGGCGCATCCGCGAAGTGCGTGCCAATTTGGCGAACAAAAATAATCTGGTTGTGCACTTTGTCGGTCATACCGATGCGTTGCCGCTGCAGGTAGGCGAAAGCTCTGAAGCGCAGCACAATACTTATCTGGAAAAATCCCACCGCGAAGCCCGCCGTGTGGCTCTGGCGGTGCGCGATGCTTTGGCCCTGCCGGATGTCATGCTTACGAGCAGCGGCAAGGGGGCCAGCCAGCCTATTGCCGCCAATGATACCCCCAAGGGCCGCGCTCTTAACCGCCGTGTGGAAGTGGAATTCTGGTACGACGATCCACTTGAGGTGGCGGTAGATGGCGTGCAGGCCTGCCCGGAGGCGGCGGCTGCGGAAACCATTACCATCGCGCATGAATCTTTGCGTGGAGATATTGCTCCGATCCGTTTTGATAACGGCGATCCGATTATTACCCAGGCACAGTTAACCCAAATCCGTGCCGCTATGGGGGAAATTGCCAGCAAGACCAATGTGCGTTTGAGCTTTATCGGCTACAGCGAAAACAAGCGTATGGAACGCCGCGAGGCCATGGTCTACGGCGATGATGTCGGCCTGTCCGGCGCTCGCGCCCGTCGCGCAATGGAGCAAGTAAAAGACCTTCTCGATCTCGAAGATGCCCAGGTGGAATTCGAGGGGCGCGGCTATGTGCAATCCGACGATGTAGTGGCCAACGGCTTTACCCTGGATGAAGGCGCGCGAGTGGAAGTGCAGGTGCTCTACGATGAGCTGGCGATCCTGGCAGAGAGCGACCGCCTGGAAATTGAGCGCATTAACCGCGAGGCCATCGCCAATAATCCCTACGCACTCAATTTAATGCGTATCACCGTGGATGGCAGCCCGGAATACGATCCCTATAAAAATTCCGCCGACCTACAGCGCTGTACCGATGTGGCCCTGGATAATGCCAATATCCAGTTCCGCTTCGATAACAAAAAAATGCAGCCGCGCCTGAATATTACCGCCTGGCCCAACACCATACGCTATGCGGATAACCCGAACACCGAGGTGGCCGATAACCGCGTAGTATTTCGCAGCTATACCAATTACCCCTCCTTTATTGGTTGGGCCGAGGTGCGCCTGTTCGAGGATGGGCAATCCCTGCGCGATACCCCTGTTGCCGTGGTGCCTCTGGATCAGCACGGAGAAGGAGAGTGGTTTGCGGAATTTACCGAATTTCAAGCTCCGCTGAAAAAACTGCACTACGTGTTGCGCGTATACGATAAAAAAGGCCGCTTTGATGAAACCGCCGAGCAGACTTTGTGGCTGGTGGACAATGTAGAGAAATCCCCTGAGGACGTGGATGTTGCCGAAGAGCTTTTGGTG
Organism: uncultured Microbulbifer sp.; assembly: GCF_947498635.1. GTDB lineage: Bacteria > Pseudomonadota > Gammaproteobacteria > Pseudomonadales > Cellvibrionaceae > Microbulbifer > Microbulbifer echini. The sequence goes on from NZ_CANMKV010000009.1 coordinate 50,136, forward strand.
GGCTACGGCGAGAATCGCTTAGCGCGTCGAAATATTCCCCTGGATGGCAACAGTGTGCTGGTCAACGGCGCTCAGGTGCCGTCGAACCATACGGTATGGCTGGCGGGTAATCCGGTGCCGGTCAATGACCAGGGGCAATTTGTGGCCGAGCAGATTTTTGACCCCGGTGTGCACACTGTTGAAGTGGCCATTCTGGATGACGAGGGCAACGGTGAATTGTTCCTGCGCGATTTGGAATTTGCCAAAAACGACTGGTTCACCGTGGGTATTGCCGACCTCACAATCGGCTACGATAAAACCAATGGCCCCGCAGCCTTGGTGACCGGCGATGAAACCCACTACGACAATTCCGTAAGCTACGATGGCCGCCTGGCGTTTTACACCAGTGGTGGTTTCGGTGAGGGTTGGCGTCTTGCCGCCAGTGCCGATACCGAAGAGGGGCCGGTCGATGATCTTTTTTCCAACTTTATGGAAAAGTCCCCTGAGGCACTTTTCCGTCGATTAGACAGCGACCTCTACTACCCCACTTTCGGCGATGACTCCACCGTCGTTGAAGACGCCCCCACCTCTGGCAAGTTTTATGTAAAGTTGTCCAAGTACGATGACTACGGTCTATGGGGTAACTTCAAAGCCACCTATGCCGATAATGAACTGGCGCAGATAGACCGTGCGCTCTATGGAGCCAACGGCCACTTCGAAAGTGATGCCATGACCAGCTTCGGAGAAAAGCGTTTGCAGGTGGATGCCTTCGGCGCTGAGCCCGGTACCATTGCCGGTCGCGATGAATACCGTGGAACTGGCGGCTCGCTGTATTTCCTGCGCCACCAGGATATTCTCAACGGCTCCGAGCGTCTGCGTGTTGAAGTGCGGGATAAAGACTCCGGCCTGGTACTGGCCGTAAAAAATCTCTCCCCGGTAATTGATTACGATGTTGATTATATTCAAGGCCGGGTACTGCTGAACAAGCCTCTGTCCGCCCTGGCTAACGATAATTTGTTGATTCAGGATGGCTCCTATAACGGCAACCCCCAATACCTGGTGGCCCGCTACGAATACACGCCCGGTTTTGAGGATATGGACACCTTGGCCTTTGGTGGGCGCGCCCACTACTGGTTTGGTGACCATGTAAAACTGGGTATCAGCGGTACGCAACAGGATGAGGATGACAGCGAAACCGCTCTGCAGGGCTTTGATCTGACCCTGCGCAAAACCGCCGGCAGCTGGCTAAAAGTTGAAGTGGCCAACAGCGAAGGCGGCAACCTCGATAGCACAAGCTCTCTGGATGGCGGCTTCACTTTTGACAATGGTCAAATCTTCGACCCTGAGGCCTCAGCGGGGGCAAGCAAGGTAGAAGGCAGTTTTCAGCTCAGTGACTTTTTCGAAAGCCTGCGTGGTTCCGGTAATTTCTATCACCAGCTGCGCGAAGCGGGATTTTCCGGCCCCGGTCAATTCGCCCAGGGCGAAACTACTCAGTTCGGAGCGGGTTTTAACCTGCCTCTCGGTGAAAGCTTTGATGTAGGACTCAAGGCGGATAACAAAGAAGAGGAATTTGGGCTGCACACCAGTGCCACAGACCTGATGCTCGGCTATCGCCTCAATGACCACTGGCGACTCAGCTCCGGGGTGCGCACCGACAGTCGCGAGGACTATTCCACGGTGGTTGCCGCTACGCAAACTCAGGGTGACCGCACGGATATGGCCGTGGAGGCCAGTTACGATTCTGGTGAAAACTGGAGCGCCTTCGGTTTTGTGCAGGGCACCATGGAGGTGACGGGCACCCGTGAGGAAAATAATCGTGTGGGATTGGGTGGCGCCTACCGGGTGAGCGATCGTCTCACCATGGATAGCGAAGTCTCCAGTGGCGATACCGGCATGGCCGCGCGCCTGGGAACGGATTTCCTGGTGAGTGACCGAACCAGTCTTTACATGAATTACACTCTCGATAACGAGCGCAGTGATACCGGCGTACGCGCGCGCAAGGGTAATATGAGTACCGGTTTCCGCAGCCGCTACTCCGATACACTGAGCATGTACGGCGAAGAGCGCTACAGCCACGGTGACGTATCCACTGGTCTGACCCACGCCCTGGGTATGGACCTGGCGCCCAACGACCGCTGGACCTACGGCACCACGGTAGAAGCGGGCACCTTGGAAGACCCGCGTACCGGTGCTGAAACCGAGCGCAACGCCCTTGGCTTTAATATGGGCTACAGTCTGGACGAAATCCGTCTCGCCTCTGCTGTGGAATACCGCACCGATGCCATGGAAACCGCACTGGACGAAAACACCGTGTTGGAATCTGAGCGTGATACCTGGCTGCTGAAAAATACCCTGAGTTATCAACTCAATCCCGACTGGCGTTTGGTCGGAAAATTCAATTACTCCGATAGTAAAAGTTCCCAGGGCGAGTTTTACGATGGCAAGTTTACCGAAGCCGTTATGGGCTATGCCTACCGCCCGGTCAATCACGACCGCCTCAATACGCTATTGAAATACACCTATTTCTATAACGTACCCACACAAGATCAGGTTACGGTAGAGAACACCTCGGCGGAGTTTATCCAAAAGAGCCATATTTTCTCCGCAGACGCCAGCTATGATCTTACCCACCGCTGGACTCTGGGTGCCAAGTACGCCTATCGCCTCGGCCAGCTCAGCCTCGACCGAGAAGATCCAGAGTTCTTCGACAGCCGTGCCAGCCTCTACGTGCTGCGTGCCGACTGGCATTTTGTAAAACGCTGGGACCTCTTAATTGAAGGCCGCTTGCTCGACTTACCCGATGCCCAGGATAGTAAGAGCGGTGCATTAATTGGCCTATATCGCCATATCGGCGATCACCTCAAGCTGGGGGTGGGCTATAACTTTACCGACTTCTCTGATGATCTCACCCAGCTGGATTACGACAGCCAGGGGGTGTTTGTGAATATTGTAGGGAAGTTGTGATGATGGGGCCCGGCGGAAGCCGGGCTTTCCCATTTTAGTTTTCGAAAAATCGAAATGACTTTCACGAATTATTTTCCATCGCATAACGTTAAGGCTCTCTATTTAAAATGGGGAGCCTGCTACACTCTTCCCCTGGCTACGCCTTCAATTATCATTCCGCAATAACACCGTTATTACTATTCAGCTTTTGCATAGAGTGAAAAATACGCACTTTTCAGTTTGTTAATCATAATTCATGTGGATCGAGCTGCATGGTCTATAAATAAGCCTGTTTGGAATCTGACTGTATATTCCTTCTGCTTCACTATTTCCCTTCCGGTTTAACCTATAATTCCCGTTTAGAAAATAGGCTTTGGGTAGCTTAAGAGCGTTTCTCAACCATACACCTTCACTAATGCAGAATTTTTGGTGGTTGTTGTGTCTTTAAGTTTACGTTTTATTCTGTGTTTATTCTTTTTTCTTCATTCTTCTCTAGTCTTTGCCAGCAGCCACTCTGAATTTATAATCTCAAAATCAGGTGAATATGAGATTAAAGTGTCTGCCCATGCACTAGATGTAGGGGGTGGTATTGATGCTCTTAGGAGGGAGGCACAAGGCAGCAAAGATAGTACTTGTTTAAGGGCCGGTTATCTTACTAACAGTGCGATTTATATATACACAATCGATATAAGCCGGTGTTGCTATAGACATCTCAATACGATCTTCGACAAGATCGATACTAAGTCAGTGACAATATGCTTCTCTATTTTAGGGGATCCAAGTGCCGCAAGTGCTACAACAATAAGCCAAGCAGGAGGACTTGCTAACTCTTGGTTGAGATCCATTAAAATTTCGCAGCGCTTGCCTTATTATAAAAGGCAATCTATAGAATTTTTGGGTTCTAAAGCTGCGTTCATTAGTAGCTCTGGTTGTGGTGGCTGCTCAAAGGGTAGGCAAAATAATGAAATAAACTCTCCTCCCGCACCAATTAATGTTATCGCCTATGGAGGAGGGGAGGAGCGAGAGCAAATAGTATTGCCGCTTCTGCAACCAATACCTTTAACCTTAATCACGCCCACTGACAATTCGCAATCAGAGGGGACTATCAGTCTTCGGTGGGATACTCCCAATTCTGCTGAAAAAGTTACAGGGTATGAAATTGAGCAATGTAAAGATGACTGCTCAACTTGGACCAGCATTTATTCGGGAACAAGTGTTGGCCCAATAACCCTGACAGGTGAGGGGGGTACACCATTGGCAAGTGGTTCTTACCAATATCGTATCCGAGCCTACTTCAAAAGCAATAATTCTAGGGTCTATAGCGACTGGGTAACAACTACAAGAGTTGGAGTAATTCGAGAGGGATTGATGAACCCTAAGGCGATCAGATTTACTCAGGATAGCATTAAGTCAACCTTTAAAAATGGCCAGAAAGTTAGAGACTTATCATATGATCTTAAAAGTGGAAAATTAACAGCAGATGATGTACCTCCGATACGGGTGTTGATCCGTGCTGGGAAAATTTACTCTTTAGATAACCGAAGGCTCAAAGCTTTCCAGGAAGCTGGAAGTCCGATACGCGTAAGGCCTGCCACACCATTAGAGATTGCAACACGATCATTTAAATTTACGAGTCGCAATGATGGTACATCCATTCATATACGAGAGGATGATTTATGAAAGAATTCAATTTAGATGAAAGCCTTCAAAAGATTGGATCAAAAAGCGATTTTTCTGAATTTGTCATGGATATCCTTGATGATTATAAAGAAAATGCTTCAAATTGGGAGAATACGGATTTAGAAAGCTTTCTTGAGGCGATGGCAGCCTGGTCCAAAGATATGGATGGTTATTATATAAATCTAGGTAGAGATGTTCCTCAGGATGTCCCTTGGAAAATTTTTGCTGAAATTATCTATGCTGCCAGAATCTATGAGTAGTGGTTATCTGCAGTTCAATGACTTCGCTGTTTAATTTCGGAGGAAATATCTTTCTCTTAACTCCGAATACTCAAAAAAAGACTGACAGCTTACCTCATGCTAAATACAAGTTACAGTCTGTGCTCTGGAGGTGATTAATATGATCGAGAAGCTCTTACACTGCCATCTTGACTATGCATAGTTTTTGTGTGTCTTATGTTTGACACCTCTGGTACTTCTAGAGCTATCGGCACAACCGGATTGTCCGTTTAAACATTGCGTCAATTGACTGGTTATTATGAGGCGCCATTGTTGATATATCCCTTGTCTAACATTTCTGGGTGAGTAGCTATCGCAATCAACCTTTCCGGCCGGATTTGGCCATCTGACTGACTAGCTACTACTAGTCGACGTAATATGTCGATTCTTTAATTTGTTAAACGCTTTATGTGATTGTAATTCTGGATATTTCAAGCAGTGCAATTCTCTGCCCAGCTAAACTATAAACAAACTTAGTTTTAGCTGGCGGAGTTGGTAAATGCGAACCTGTTCAGTATTCTATTGCCGAGTATTTCTACTTGTCATTTATTCAATCCAAGCCCTATTGGTACCGTCACATGCTGTTGCTGAGTCTGGAGGCTCACAAAACCGACTGGTTATAGGTGCGTGGCATTTACCGTCTCAGGCATTACCAAGAGCCCTTGATGTTGATGGGGCAAAACGGTGGTTGCGCGTTGGTGTACAGCCCAGCATCCTCTTAACTTTTAATATCACCAGAAAAAATTTCACCGGGCACTGCAAAGTGATTAATAGTGCCAATTACGGTATCTATGATCAGTTGACTCAGGTAGAGGGTCGTAATGCCAAACCATTTGTATCCCCTCCCGCCTTCAATGCTCGTACTTCATTCGTTTCCACAGCTGATTTCAAGCAAGGGGAACATGCCACCTATGTAAAAGTCGGTTTCCTTACCTGCCGTGGTGATAGATGTAAAAACCTCACCAGCCAGGAAGCACAATCGTCATGGCGCCATGATTATAAGCCTTATGACAATATTATCGCGTTCGATAGTATTCGAGTGGACCAGCCTGCTCCCTTTCAGAGTCTGTGGTCCGATGAAGAAGTCAGGCTGTATTATAAACAACCCAAGTACTATAGCCGACAATACGGAGGGAGTAGCCAGCCGCATCTGAATAGGTTATGGGATAGGGAAAATAAAAGTCGCTCTATGTCTAATCTGGTTACTTGTGCTCATCCACCGGGGTTAGATTGTAATGGGATTGAGGGTTTTGATGAGATATATGCAAAGGCACCAGCGGCAAAAATGGAAATTGATATTTTAGCGGATGAAATAGCCGCCAGGACGAATGGCCTAGTTGCTAAAGTGCCAATTAAGTCGCTAGAGAGAGCCCAAAATAAAATAATTAATGACTATGGTGGTGATCCAACGCGTATAAGTGATCTGGCGAGGAATACAATTATCGTTTCTCAGGATAAAATTCCAACAGTGGCTGCACTGCTTCGATCTAAAGGTGCCAGTGTAAAGGTTATAGATGGAGCCCGAGATCCATTGGGTTACAGTGGCATCAATTCAAAAATCGAAACAAGGATTGGTTTAACCGGAGAAATACAAGTGAATTCACCCGAGATGATCTACGCAAAAGAAGCACCAGAAATAGCAAGGATCTTGTTGGGGGAAGTTACATATGATTCGATAGAAGAGTGGGCCCCTGTAAAAGGAGGAAAAGGACATATATATTATGAAAGGTGGCGGTCTTTAGAGGTGGATGATCCACGCAGAAAAGAAATAGAATCTGAAAGTAAAAATTACTATAACAAAATCAGGCCTATAGTAATGCCATTTGAAAAGAGTAGTAACTTAGACGCTAAGGATATTTATATTGACTATCCATACGAGTCTGTTATGTTTCGAAGGGGGGGTAAAAAAAGAAAAATATTTAGAAAGTTTTATGGTGAAAGTGAGTCTTTAGATTTTGTTCCGCATGATAACCGTTTATTCAATGATGCACTGTTATATGGGGAGGCGATCTCTAGGGAGCTTTACTTAAAGGGTAAAGGGGAGGGAAATTGATGTCTGATTTAGATACAGCAATTATGATTGCTAATAAAGCCCATTTTGGTCAGAAAGATAAATCCGGTAAGCCATATATACTGCACCCATTACGCTTGGCACTAAAAATGTCTTCTCAAGAGGAACAGATTGTTGCTGTGCTACACGATGTATTAGAAGATAGCAGTACGGGTGTTGAGGATCTTAAAAGCTATGGTTTTTCCCGCAGGGTTGTCGATGCTTTAGCTTGTCTAACCAAGCAAGATGGGGAGAGTTATATGGATTACATTGAAAAAATTAAAGGAAATAATCTTGCTGCTAAAATTAAGATGTGTGATCTTCAGGATAATCTAGATGTAACCAGGTTGAAGCTGCTTGGGGAGTCGGATCTACGTAGGGTTAAAAAATATTACGATGCCTTCAGTTACTTGAGAGCCTCTCGATAAGGCTGGTCAGCCGGGAAAAATTTGTTTGTTGGTGGGGGCGTGGCTTAATTTCGATTGATCGCTGTTATTCCTTCTTTCTATTGTTTTTAGGGTGTGATACTGATCACGCTAGAGGTATTCTGAAACCGTCTCCAGCAATTGCGCGCCAACACGAAAAATCAATATTAATCCTGAGAAAAACATAATTGAAAGGGTGTAATTTTTGAATCTCTGGGTGCTTATTATTTGTAGGTAATGTTTCGCAATAAACATTCCAGACGTTATTCCTAGGCCAATTGCAACGCCAAAAATAATCAACTCTGGATTTAGGGCGCCAAAATGAAAGTAGGCAACGAGTTTCGTGGAATGCATCATTAGAGAGCTAACGCCTCTCGTGGCGACTAAGCTTTCTTTATTAAGCCCATAATTTAAAAAGAAAGGATTTTGCACGGGTCCGACAGCGCCAATAATTGACGAGAAGAGTGTGGTGACAAATCCTAATATAGGAAAATACGGAATACGCATAACAAACGATTTTTCTTTATGGCCAAAACCATACTGAAAAATGGTCGACAGTAAGAATAGCCCGACAAGGAACTCTATTAATAAAGGGTGCATCTGTGTGTAAACATAGGCACCAAGAATGGCACCGGGGATAATGCCGGGCAGTAGCCATAGGGCTACTTTCCAGTTTATATAGGGCCAAAAGAAATAAAGCCCAAAGGGTGATGCAATAGCGTTTCCAGTGGTCAAGATTGGGGCAACAAGATGCGGTCCAACTAGGAAGCTCACCACTGGCACCAATAGCAGCGAGCCCCCGCCTGCAGCCATAATTGAGATATACCCAGTCACTATACCGAAAATAAGGAGAAGGCTGATAATCATAAGTTTGTAGTTTCTCGTGCCTTGGATCAGCATCTTTATTCATAAAAGGAAAGCACAAAAAAACGGAAAGACTAGCGGCCAATGATGAGGGAAAGCATTATTGTGTCAATAGGTTGAATTCTGTGTAAAAACGTGGATAAACCTACAATGGCTTAATAGATGATGAGATGTAATTCTCCGGAGTACTTCTTGGCATATTGCTGCCAATAGCCAATAGCCAATAGCCAACAGGCTGATAAAAACACACGCATATTTAAGCCGTCAAGCATTATCTTTGATAGATAGGCTTGATGCTGCTCTGTTTTTATCGCGGCCTAAATTAAATGACGTATCTAGGAGTCAGTAAGTTAAAGAAAAGTTACATATGTGGTATTGATAACATGAGCCTGCCACTGAGTATTGTTGGGCATGCACATAAACAGGATAAAGAAGGCGCATTTATAGCACTTATCAACGGGATTCCTAGTGGTGTGTTGAGGTGCACAGCCATAGCATGACCCGGCTCATAGGCTTCTATGGTTTTCCGTCAAATATTCCTTCCAGAGGATCTCCTGAACTAACTTATATAGACATACAGAGCTTAATTTTATGTTTCCTTATAAGGTTTCGATTTCTTGAATTGGAGCCATATGGTTGAAAACCATCATCCCTTTCTGTGGTACAAATGATTCACCATCCTCATTTAAAAACTTAAATGGTACGGATACTGCAGAGAAACCAATATTTTTTCGGATAACGAAGTGGAGGTGTGGGCCGGTTGAGAAGCCTGATGAACCTGACCTCGCTAGAATGTCTCCAGCCTTTACTTTATCACCGGGTTTTACCATGGCGGTTTCTTGTAGTATGTGCGCATAAGTTGCATAGCTTCCATCACTGTGTAAAACCGATACATAGTTGGCTTTATCTAAGAAATATTTCTTTGCTCCGCCCATATGGTAATCATCTTTTACCCAGATAACAGTTCCCCCCCTGGCTGCACTGATATAGGTCCCTATTGGCATGGCAATATCTACAGCATATTTATTTGAGGGTTTGTGATGCGAGAAATTTCCATTAAAAGATTGACTGATTCTATGTTCCTGTAAAGAAGATATTGGTAAGTGGTAGATATAACTACTTTCGGTGGTTTGCGGGGATCCCAAGACCCAGGAGTATAAAAAACGGTCAACTACGTCCTTGCTATCGTAGAGACTGATTTTGGAGGAGGGGGGCATAACTTTTCTGAAGGTTATTTCTTCGCTTTTTTCTGAAATAATTTTTATTTCAACTTCAATGGGTGCATGATAGGGATTGATAGCGGAGATTGTGTGTTTATTAGATCCTTCGGATAAATAAATTTTAGGTTTTCTATTTTTAACCATGGCCGGCCTTCTTTCTATGATTTCCAACTCAAGTTCGCTAGTTGGTTTTTTGTCAGAAAAAGTCCAGTTGCCATTTTCATCTTTAAATTTATAAATCTGCCCGGAAAGTGCATTTTGTGTGAACATGAAAGAGGCTACTAGGAGGAGGTGTCTCAGCGTTAACATTTTTATCTTCATTTGGCGATCATTACTAAACCCGTTACTTTACTAATCTGTTATAAATAAGTAAAGAAATCTTGAGTGGCCGTTAGCCGGCACTCGATAGAATGTGGGATGTAAGATTTAAATTGCCCCAATAGGGCCTGGCGACCGAATGGTAATGGGGGAATCTGAGGGGGAGATAGAGGTTGGTCTAAATGCGCGGGTTTTATAATAGCTTTACACACTAACAAATGGGTTGCCCAGGTTTTCTTTATGTTTTAAAAAATATTCTCTGGTATTTTGCTGATTTCTGACCAACGCTAAAACCATAGGGTGAATCTTCTGTATAGACATCATCTCTCCTTGCCGGGAAAGTACTGCTTGTTCTCGTATTCTTGGAATGCTATTTGCTGTGGTTAGCCATTATTACTTGAATCTAGACTGTGTTGCTTTAAATAATATATTTTATATCTTTTCGAGTGAACAGTTCAGTTTTTTACTTTTGGGGTGGTTCTATCAGAGGGCGATTATAAGCGGAAGGTATGTTTAATTGTGGGTGTGCCTAAGTGTCTCAGGAGTTTGCTAGTATAAATGATGGCCGGCCAGAGTATGTAGAAGAAATAATAGGATTCCATATTTCGTGTAGTCTTATGGATGGTTGGGGATGGTTGGGGATGGTTGGGGATGGTTGGGGATGGTTGGGGATGGTTGGGGAGGATTGTTCTGAATTGGTGAGCGAATCAATATTTTGTTGCACTTTGTCCCCCGCTATAGGTTTTCCAGTATCTTTTGGGGTTCGCATATGGTATGGCTTGGTAGCGATGGAGCCTATAGGGCAGCTGTGAGAACCTCGAATATCAGTCTAGCGGTTCACTCAGTAATTCCTGAATATAAATTCTATGGGGTTTTGCGTTAGTCCCCCTGTGATGAGTGATAGCAATGCACTTGGGAGCGTTGAATATAGTTGAAGCGAGAAGCCTGGGCCTGGCGGCGTTAATCTCCGCAATTTTTCTTATTGGTTATGACTATACGGCCTTCTCCGTTGCCCTGCCGGCCATCCAAAAAGAATTCGGCGTAGATATCACTACAACGATGTGGTTGGTTAATGCATATGCGCTCGCTTTTGGGGTTTCTGTCATTTCTTGTGGGCGCTTAGCGGATATGCTGGGCCGACGGCGAACCTTCTTTATAGGAGCGTCGCTTTTTTCTCTATTTTCATTGCTGGGTGGTTTTTCATCCACTATCTGGATGTTGATGGGGTGTCGCGTCCTATTAAGCATTGGCGGCGCTATGATGTGGCCTTCTGTAATAGGAATGACCTATCACCTATTGGAAAACAGGCATGCCGGTGTAGCGGGGGGCTTACTGATGCTTGGGTGCGGAGCCGCGAACGCCCTGGGGCCAATCATTGGTGGGATCTTAACAGATACCTTGGGTTGGCGCTGGATACTCTTTCTGAACCTTCCTGTGACGATGGTAGCGATGTTGGTTTGTTGGAGGTTGGTCCGTAGTGACCGCCCGACGACCGCTGGCGAGCATGTCGATATAGCAGGTTTATTCTTCCTTTCCTTATCTTTATTAGCCTTGCTCATTGGTTTGGATTTAGCGATCGATAAGGGGTTCGGGAGCTATCAGGTGCTCCTGTTATTCCTGGGGTTTGCTTTTTCTCTCTTAGTGTTTATTTGGTTGGATTATCACACATCAAGAGAGGCTCTCATTCCTAAGGATGTGGTGAAAAATAAAAGGTTCCTTGCGGAGGGGGTGGCGACTTTATTGGTTTCCGTAGCCTTTATTGGCGCGCTCATGTTTGTTCCCCAGTTTCTCAATAAGGTTTGGGATTTCTCGGCTTTACAGTCTGGATTCGCATTGCTCCCAATGATGTTATTTTTTGGGGTAATTTCTTTTGTATCGGGGTATTTGTACGAAAGATTGGGTGCTAAGTTATTGGCCTGTATGGGGGCGCTGTGCATGTGGGCTGGTATGTTGGTGCTTTCTAAGCTCACTGTACAGCTCCAGCCGGTAATTTTCATACCAGGATTGGTGCTGATGGGGGTTGGCATGGGGTTGTTTTATCCCACAATTACTACGGCGGCAATTCTAATCCTTCGCTATGATCGTGCGAGTCTCGCCGCGGCTACGATTTATATGTTCCAGATTATCGGGGGTGCTATAGGTTTGGGTCTGAACACCACGATTGTGGCCTTGGCTCCGGACTTAGCAACGGGTATCGGTCGTGCCTTTCTAATGAATGCCCATCTTGCCTTGCTGGGGATGGTGGTTAGTGCATTCTTTATCAATGGAAAAAAACGGAACTGAATATGGTCGGGGCCAACTAGGGGGCTTAATCTCTAAGTTGGTATTCGGGGTGTCAATGTTGATCGGATCAGCCAGAGTGAAGTTGGCTTTCTTGGGGTGCTAGGCGGTATTTTGAGATTTTCTTGAAAAAATAGGCCCAAACTCTCCGGTAAATCTTTTGTAAATCTCTATATCATGTGCGCAAATTTGCTCAATTTGTTTGATTGTTTTAGATTCTTCCTGGATCTGTTGGGCAAGTGTGTGATTGGGGCTTACGTTGTTTTTAGGAATCTCTAATTCTATTTTATAGTCTTTATTGATTTGTTGGGCCAGCAGGTCAAGATGTTGAGTTATTCCAACAATGGAAAATTGTTGTAGGTTTTGAATGGCTTGATCAATATAGTTTGAGGGGTTTGAGTTTGGGGAAAGGCTAAAGTCTGAGAAATAGTGAATGAAGCTTTGGCCGGCAGAAATTCCTTTTTGAGACTTCATATAGTCATTCAGGGGGAGTGTGTTTTTTGCCCATTCACTCTCTTTGAAGGTGTTGTAGGTATAAAGTGATATCCATCTTTCAATGGGGTCTCTTAATATCGTCAAAAAATCCCACTCATCAGAGAACTTGCTTACGAGATCCGGACGGCAGTAGCTATGCCCGCGACCGTAAAAATTAGATTTTATAGATAGGTTGTAGGCGAGTATGGTTTCCCTGACAGACATCATCGACGTGTCTAAAATTTTAGCGGCACGGTTACTTTCACGTAATTTAATATCGAAATGAGCAGTTTCATTTGGGTTTGAGAGTTGTTGTTTGAGGGCTGAATTTAGTGACGACCCCGCACACTTAGGAACATGACAGAAGTAAATCTTTGGCGGGTGAGGTGGCTCTGCAGGAGTTGTTGGCTCTGGCGGGAGTGGCTGTGCCCGCTTCTTTAAGAGTTTTTTCACTAAAAATTACTTTTCTTGGTGGTTAAAAATCTAATGTCATAGTGCAACCTGGGATTTTACTTTTGTTGCTAAGTTTTGGCAACCTTAAGCATCGTCAAGCTTAACGTATATGGCTTGGATCTATTTTTAAGATTTACCGATTTGATATAAAACTTAATTTTTAAGTAAGGCAATCTACATAATCCGATTATGATGAATCTAACATCAAGCACAGGGTCGGGCATGTTAATTCGACAGTACAACTTCTAATTTTGTTGGGGTGTAAGCAATTTTACTAGGACACAGGTGAGGATTCTGTTCGAGGCATTCAAGTTGGGTCGTGGGCGATCAGCTCGAACAGTACGGGGGTATCAGCCTCGGTCTTCTACACGTTGCTGATATCGTCGATCACCAATACCCAGTAGTTTTCCAGGTGCGCCATGGCCACCAGTAGATCCAACTCCCGTTTGGCCAGCTGCAGCAGTTGCACCAGGGCCGTGGCAGAGAAGAGTTTGACGCGGATGCCGCTGTCGATCAGGTTGGCGACCAAGGCGGCGGCGAAGGCCTGGGTGTGCCCTTGTTTACGAGGCTGCATGTATAACGCCTCTTGTCGTCGAGTGATGGATAACTCCGACTGCGAATATCAGGTGCGGGATTGTGTCAATCAACCGGCTAAGATAGTTGTCGTGGACCGGTCACCGTAATTGTCACCAGACAAAGAACTGGGGCCGCCCTATAATTACTCTTAAAGAAACTCTGAAATGGGCTATCAATGTTATTGGAAAACCGACACAATTTTCCTTTTAAGATACAAGAAATTCCAAATGAAGATCAAGAAGCCTTCATTAGTATCTTTACTCATCCAATGGTAAGGCGTTTTTGTACCAACATTGGTAACAGTGAAAGTCTAGCTGCCAAGAAGTTTAAAAGCCGTGCTTTAAATTTAACACAGGCTGAAAAAGAAGATCCCATTGGTCATTCCAACAAAGAAAAAATCTATGGAATCTATACTGATAGTCAGCAATTGATCGGTTTTTTTTCCATTCGAAAATCGAGGCCAGAATTTTTAGGAAAGCTCCATGGAGATCACCCTCCTCAAATCATAAGCTCGTTGGAAAACTGGCTGGAGTTGAGTATTTTTATGGGACCCAACTCCCTAGGGAGGGGGTTGGGAATAAAGGCAGCTGGCTTAGCATTGTTGCAGATGGTTTCTCAAGTCCCTGGAGCAGAAGGAGTCCTTTTTACGATCAAGGCCAACAACAAACCTAGTCTTAAAATGGCTTATCGACTCTTCGATATTGTGGACTCCCTGGAGCAATACCAAATGCCTTCGAGTAGGGCCTACAAAAGTAACTTAAATAAATCCGAACTAGAAGCGCTTGGCAACGAAGACCTCGGGCTGGTGACCATTATTATGCCTAAATCGGAATTTTCCCGAGTGGAGAATCACCTTAGGAAATACCTCAAGCTGCCCAAGACTCCTTTCGAGAAGTCCTCAGGCGATCCATAACTGAAAACTAATCTTTTTTAGCCAGCCCGACCAAGGCGACCCTTGGTATTTCTGCGATGAATTGATCCCCCGTTTTTTTAATGCTCAATTCCCTCGTCGCACTCTCGCCAGCGCCGAGTACCGAATCAAAATTTGAGTAGCGAAAATATTTTTCAATCAATTTGAGTAATTGAAATTTTTTTTCTGACTGAAAAGGTTTTTCTCCCACCAGCTTGTGCAAGCCATACATATTTCCGACATAATCTAATAAGGCATCAATAGCCAATTCTTCGCTGGTTGCGCTGACACAAAAAGGATCGTACAGCTCAATAATTTCATGATTACGAAAGCCCGCTTCGATAAAGTACGAGTTCATCTCCGCCTTACTAAAATGCGGGTAGTCATGACCTGTGGGTGAGTAGCGGTGAACCACTTCTTTGAACCAGTGATCCATAGCTGAACCAATTTCAAAGTCGTGAATCAGCAAATTGCCAAGATTTTTCAAAACTCGGTGAGCCTCTTGCACAGCTTGTAGGCGTTCTTTTTTTGGGATGTGATGAGTTCCGTAAGCTAAAATTACTCCATCCATTGATTGGTCTTTCAAAAGGAGATTCTGCGCCTTTTGACGAATACAGGGAATTCCAAATCCATAGGCACTTTGTATCATCTCCCCGGCCATATCACTGGTAAACATAGGGTTTTGAATTTCAGTCCCATAGATCAATTCAAAAGCTCTAAAGAGAGTTCCATTTCCACCCAAAACATCAAGAACAATAAAATTTTCTGGAAGAGACTTTGGATCTTGAGAAGAAAAAATAATTTCAAATAAACTCTTTATGCCCTTCACCCGAGCCGCAATATTTTTTTGGGACTCACGGTAAGACTCACCTCGTCCTGTGTCATCATTGCCTTCAAACTCATTGCTCATGGACAGCAGGTCCTCCAGTAAGAGCTTCAAATCTCGATGATCAAACCAAACAGCCGTGGAGAATTTTTGATGGTTACGTACCATCCACTTGCTGTAGTCATCAAAGCTTAAGCGTGGCAAATATTGAATTTTTTTTTGCTTCCTCATTCTTCTAGCTCCTCACTCCAGAATTCATGTATAGAGCCTATAAACGGCCTGTTCCGAGTGGCGCCCCTTACTGGTTTCTATCGACGGGGCTTGCCGAACCTGGACTATGTGGTGTAATTCTCACCTGTGCATGGGTGCCGTGACGGGCAAAACCACAGCCGCCTTTGGGATGCAGTGGGCAGCATGTCAAGCTTGTATCTCGCCAGGCTTGTTGGGTAACGTATTCCTCGCCGGTTAATCCACAGTCGGAGCGGAGTTGTATCGGCCACCGGTCCGCTACGGTTGCGTTCGTGCGGGCCACCTCCCTCCTTATCTGAACACTCGCTCGTTGTGGTCCAGGCATCGGCTGATTGCCTGGCGGCCGGTGGCGGCTGTGAGAAATCCCACCCGGCATGCTGACCGGTTTAGATCACTGGCAGATGGAATTCGCCCCTGGTAGAGAGAGATAGAGAAAGAGCCGGGGGATTGCAATTTACTGTTGGAAACAACACCAGGTTTGAGGTATTGAGTGACGCCCCCATTCCGCTCAAGGATCATTTCGCGCGACAGTTCGGCGATCCGCATGAATGAGAACAGACGATGATGATCGACGCACTGCAGCGTGTCGCTCATATGATGAATGCCGAGCATATTGGCGACTCACCAGTGTTGGATTGTGATTACCGGGTAGCTGTTCGGAAGTGTAAGGCGAATAAAAGACCTGTGGGAGGAATATTTCTTCCAGCAACCCGATGCTTTATCTGAATTGGACCAATCAATGGCGCACCCGGTGTGCTTAAATCGCACTTGCAATGGCCCACTGGTCGATCTTTTTTGGCCATTCCCAGGTCATGGTCGCAGGAGCCCATGCTGGGCGCTTATTCAGTGGCGCCCCTGCTGATTGAACTATGATTACGTGGGGTCTCCTCCCCCCAGAAAGAGACAACGTACCAGGTGGTGCCTGGGTGGGAGGTACCAGAAGTGATCGAATCGGTGTGTCCTGTTCTTTGCAAGCGATCTCACCAGATCGTAGGTAAGGGTTGTATTTAAAGTACTGGGATGGCATCGCAGAATGCCAATTCATGGAAGGCTTAAAGGGCCGTTTCTTCAACAGACAAATACG
Organism: uncultured Microbulbifer sp.; assembly: GCF_947498635.1. Lineage (GTDB taxonomy): Bacteria > Pseudomonadota > Gammaproteobacteria > Pseudomonadales > Cellvibrionaceae > Microbulbifer > Microbulbifer echini. Next base: position 66,745 of record NZ_CANMKV010000009.1, read on the forward strand.
GCTATTCAACAGACGCTCGCCTTCTTGCGGGCAGCATCGCTATATCATGCGGCTGCGGCCATCCCAACTTTCTCAAGCTGGATATGCCAGGGTAGCAGTGCCCCATAATCCCCAACGGATTGGCAGTGAGGAATCTGCTCAAGTATCTCCACATAATACCTGTAGGGGTCAAGGGCGTGAATCTTGGCAGTGCGAATCAAACTGAAGCGCAGGCATAATGCTTTAGCGCCATTGACCGAAGATGCAAGTAGGAAGTTCTTTCGAGCCATGACAAAGGGTTTGATTTCCTGTTCAGTCAAATTGTTGCCGATTTCTAAGCGGCCATCGTTGAGGAATACACATAGCCCATTCCAATACTTCAGGCAGTACTTCATTGCCTTGCCCAGCGGGGATTTGGGTAGCCTTGCGGATAGTGCTCATCCTGCCAGCACTTAAAGGCCGTCATAATCGGCCTGGACTTCTCTTCTCGCAGATCGTGTCGCTGCTTTGCGGTCAGCTGATTCTCTTTGGCCCTCCTCTCAACCCGGTAGTGCTTCTTATAAAAGCGCATTGCCCGTTTTGCCAGCCCATCCCCTTGCGCCGCTCTCGCTATGGGTTCGAATTTTTGCCGGGCATGTGCATTGCAATGATTTGGGCTTACAGCTGTCTGCTCAAGCAACAATTCAAAAAATGGGTCAGCATCGCAATGTAGTGTGCCTTTAAAGCCGGCAAACCAGTCATTCACAAAATTTTTGTGATCAAGGGCATTATATTCATAGAGGATCGCTTCCTTTCCCGGAGGGCCACCTCGGAAACAGTAGTAGACATAAGATTTTCGGCTTGCTGGCTGGCCAGGTTCATTAAGAACTTGGAATGACGTGGCATCCAAAGCCCCAATATCGTAGCCAATGACGCCGTCTTTTAGAAAATTGATCAGTGGTTGTTGGGGAGTGGCACAATCGATAACAGTACGAGCTATGGTTTGACGAGGAAAGCTAAAGCCGGCGGGGTCTCAAACTGTTCTTCCAGTTGATAGAACGGCTGTCGATCATCAAGCTTGCTGGCTATGAGGTGGGCTAGAACGGATTCGGTAATCTTATCCTTGGGCAGGATATGCTTTGGTTTGGAAGCAATAACTATTTGGCCTGCACAGCCTTTGAGGCGTTCAACCTTCTCCCGCCACTCGACAATCACTTCATATACCGGGGGCCTGTAGTTCAAGCGCTCATGACGTTCATAATCAACGAGATTCTTTTGGCAGCCACATGCACAGGTTTTATCCTGTTCTGAGACAGGAATTACCACCTCTTTTCTTGGTAAGTGCTCGGCAAAGATCTTCTTTATTTTTTAAGATGCTTGTGTGCTGCAATACTAAGCACATCATCCTGGTCTTTGTTGTTATCAGCCTCGTTTTCCTCTAAGGAACTTTCATAGAGAAAACGTTGCCGTTGTTTGAATAGAAACAATAGCGGACTGTAAGCTTTTTCAAACTGCTCACTCCGTTGGCGTGAGCGTTTAAGTTTACATGAAAGCGGTTCAACCTGGCACTGTAGCGTATCATCGGTAGTCATTGGGCTTTCCGATGACAATTTATGTGTGGATAATGTCATGGGTAACTATTTTTCAGGCTCTATACGTATCAATAAAAGCGTGAAAAATAGAGTTTTTCTGGTTCTTCTTGCTGAATAAAATCCAACTCGGAAAGCACCCGCTGAAACTGTGAAACCGACAACTCTATGGCATCATTCGAAATGCCAGGAAAGATAAATCTCGACTTCTCATTTCGCTTATAAACGAGCCAGAATCCACTCTCTTCCCAGTAGAGCATACGAATTTTATCGGCCTTTTTATTGCGAAAGACAAAGAGCTGACCGGATGTTGAATCTTTGTATAACGTATCAGCCACCAAAAGCACAGATACTATCAATCTGTTTTCGAAAATCGATCGGCTGATGGTAAAACCAGATTTTGGTATTAAATGGTAGCCACATCGCATTTACAGGTCCATAAGGCCAGGAATTTGCGCCAACAACACCGGGCTATTGATCACCAGCCTTATGCCATTAGGGAACGCTAATACACTCAGGTTTCCCGTTGTGACCATAAGGGACTTGATATCCACGAAACAAAGTCAGGGGTATCAGACACCGAAGTTTGTTCAGTTAGTTTGCGGTACCAGTAGAGGCGCTGGCTGTAGTTTAGGTTGTGCTTATGAGTATAGGCGCGCTTGGATTGAGAGCTTTTCTCGTAGGCCCTGACATGACTTTGCCACTGCTGCTGATTCATGGGGCTTCCCTCCGAAATTGATAGAGTGGGTATCATGGCAGCTCGTCAGAGCAAGTTGAATAATGTAGTTTATGTACCGCTTACGTTGGAGATTGCAATGACTTGGTGTGCGGGAAGTGTTTTTTGTGGGTGTGCGTAAGCCATTTCAAATGATGGCAAAGGGATATTGAGCGACTGGCAGGTATCAAAAGATTGATACTGATGTTTAGGGAGAGAGTGTGAAATAGTCAACTCGGCGGAAACCCTTTGAAAGAAAAATGTTAGCTGATAAATGTGTTCTCAATGTTAAATATAACGATCTGTTGGGAAGTTGTTGATTTACACAGAAAAATAATTTAAGTATAAATCCTTTAATGGTAACTGAAAGGCGCTCACGAGAGCGAACGCCTTTCAGTTGTTGCGGTTTTATCTAACTCTATTCTTGATCATTATAATAAGTCCAAATTTTTGATGTGTCATTAGAGCAATCAGTTTTTCCAAGTAAAGAGACTGATCCATTGAGTTCAGGTGCTAAGCAATGTCCAGTAGCTCTATTTTTTATTTGAAAAAAACTACTGCCATCAGAGTGCTGGAATGGGCCAATAAAATCCCAAGTGGTAGAATTGATTGTACTCTCACTCATCGCTAAGCTTGTATAACTAAAGCCATTATCTGTATCTTCGATATAGCTATCATTTTCTAGGTCAATGATTAAATAACCACCATTATATGGAGAGGCTGAGATTCTACTTAATCCACAGTGACCTATTCTAAATGCAGTAGATTGTCCTGCTGTGCCACTTAAGTTACTTAAGCATTGATTGCCGGCCCCAAATCCACTTGCTAGAATCTTAATGGTTCTTGCATTCTCAGCGGTAGGTAAATCTACTGTTTCAATAGCAAATAACTCTCCTAATGATGGGAGAAACTCACAGGTACCTGCAACAAAACCTATATTTTCTTCATAAGCTAGACAATCTTGGGTCTGTCGATTTCTCAAGCTAAAGTTGCCATCGGTATCTAGGTCAAAAAGATCCCAGGTGGCTACGTCTCCCAATCCATCTAAAAAGCGTATTCCATCGCCCTTATCTTTCATGTTCTTTGATCCAAGCGCTACACGATAACCATTGTTATATGGGTGCAGCTGATAAATAAGAGCATTGTCATCACAATTTATTGTTCCGTGACTAGCTATGCAGACATTTTCTCCAGTGTGGCGCAGGCGAACATACGGCCCATGGGTGGGAATATCTACTCCATTAATCTCCCAGGCATCAGGATCAGCGGTAGCACAATCACCCATTGTGAGCTCTGTATTTTCACCAACAATCAAGCATCTTCCCGTATTCTCATTGGCTATGGGAGAATACGCATCGAATAATGTAGTCTTAGGTAGTTTCCAAACCGCATCTGTCCCTAGACTAGAGCGTATAACAAAACCGTCTGAATCTGCACCTTTATCTTTGAAATTGCGATTATCAGTGACTCTAGCAATCCTAAATCCATCTAGGTAAGGTTGAATCATAAAGTGGTTTTGGCTTGAATTACAAATGTATTGTACTTTGCCATCTAATCCCACGCACTTATTTGTGGGTCTATGCTTCAGTCTTACCCCGCTATATGTTTCAACCGCAAATGCTTCGTAAAGTTCTGCTGTATCTTCCTCAATCTGTGCGACAAACTCAGGTAAAACGTGGTTATACCAATCCCATGAATCCACAATAGATGCTAGATTTTCAATAATGAGATTTCTTTCAGCTTCAAGATCAAACACATTTCCATCACGAATTCTTTCTAGATATGTGTCGCGCCATTGATTGCAGAGAGAGTTGGAGCCGGCATCATACGTTTTATTGTAATAATTGTCTGTATATTTATTGCCGTTACATTCGGTTATAAAGGTTTCCCTATATGCATTTAAGTCCGAACTTCCTATATTGACTGATGTCGAGATTAGCCCGGGAAAACTATCATTTTCTACAATTGTTATACCCAGTTTTTCTATTATATTTTTATAGGAGTCGAATTCTTCACCCACGATCCGATTGAATGTCAAATAGGTGTTATAGTCTGCATTGCATCCCGTCGGGGATCCATCAGGTGTTATTAAGAAATCATCAATTGATAATGAATCCTCAGCTAATATAGCTTTTAAAACTATAGGATTAATGAGTTGATCGCTATCTATGCCAGCCCAGGTCGGATAGTTGGCCTGACTGTAGCAGAAACGATTAAACTCTTTTCTGTGCAGTAATTCCATCTGGATAATAGAGAGGTAAGCCGGTGCGACATTAAATATTATGGAGTCATAAGAAGCTTTAGTTTTCGCCGCAGTTTCACTATTGATCTTATCCAGTTCTGTCGATATTCTCTCGCCGATTATTACTGCTAGGGCTTGAAATTTATCCGCAGTCGTTTTGTGATATGCTAAATTTCCTAAGTCTATAATGTTTGATTTTGCAAGAGACAGAATAGATTTAAGTTCGATTAGATCTTGCTCAAGAAAAGCAGCTTCCAAATTCGAAATTCTATTATCAAGCTGTGCTAGGCAGCCTACGATTTGTGGGTCTGCACCATCTGTCGTCTCTTCAAATATCCCACCGTTTGTTGCGCTATAAACAAAAGGATACAAGCCTGCGAGTAGTGAAAAAGAACCTGAAGCCCCCAGTGCCGTTGATACAACATTATTTGCGAGAAGAATCCCTACTGCCTGGCTATCGTATGCCACAGCCGATTTGGCCTCTCTTGTAGCGTAATCATAGCAGGCCCCGGTTAGCTCGGTCGCATTACTAGATTGGTGGGATATTGCGAGGGCAATCCCTGTGAACAGTCCAATCTTCCTAAGAAAGCTCATAGTGCTTAGATCCTATCTGAATAATTGTAAAATTTGATCGGCTAACTGTTTGTAGCTACATGATTTTAGCAAGATAGAGCCGGCTCTGTTTAGAGCCAGATTTGTAAAATCTATGGTGCCAGTTACAAGAAACCAATAGCGCTGCTACTTTCTATGAGGCCCAAAATGAAAATGGCCAGATTTTATTAATTTTGTGCCTATATGTTTTATTGGTAAAAGTGGATCTGGGCGACGGGGTCGCAAATTTGTTCGATTAAATTATTCCGTATGGATTTTCACCAGTTAACTGGTGGAAAGTGAGCGGCTTGTTTTCGTATTTGAGGAGAATTACAGTCCAGCTAGATAACTCCGCCTTCTGACAGCTCATTAACTGATTTGGTGTTTTGTATCCAATATTTTTCTTGGGTACGGTGGCTACCTTCTTGCTGTCCTCTTGTCCCGCTCGGTGATGCTTTCTTAATGTCTGCATTTTCAGGGAGTCTTAAAGTGGCAAACGGTTAGTGCTTTCAATTTTCCCGCGTCCCTATAAATTTTAAGGCGGAGCAAAATAGATTTCGGGTTGAAATTGCACTAATTTTCTATGCTCCATGATTTCTTTTCTATTGTCGGTTGTGATGGTGCGAACAACCTCTTCAGGCGGGCAGATTGGTGCGATAGTTATCGGGGTGATGTCTGTTGCACTATAGATTCTATTCTGCAATCTGTAAAAACTGTGATGCATCATGTTCCATTTCACCTTTTCTAAAACAGAGTGTTTTCTGAAGCGCCGTAAAACCCGTCGAGAACAGCTCCTTTTCCAGGCAGATATACTCACTTTATGGCCTCATCTGGAAGCTTGGATAGCCTTTTGCTGTCTGCAGGGAAGCTGTAGCCTTTAGTCGTATTTATACGGCGTCATTCTTCGCATTGATTGCATGCAGTTTTTTATAGTCTCTGCGATATTGCTGTGGAAGGTGTGCTATTTGAGATTAAAACTACCCGTAAATTTTCTGATTGAATACGAGCGATTAGATCCCAAGCTAGTTAACTATTTTTAACTTTTGTTACCTTTTGGAAGTGAGTTATCTGGGCGCGGGTCTGTCTGAGCAAGTCAATTAATATTCAGATGAAACAGCAATGTGCTGTGTGAGGGCACCATGGTGGATGCGATTATTGTCTCAGCTTAAAATTCCATCAGGAATATGAAAAGGCATGAAAACCTTAAAGGTATCAGACTAAAAGGGTAATCACTGGCGCTTTGGAATGAGAGTGCATACCGGAATAGATGGCACTCTCGGACTGACTGATGGTATCGATACAGAAGCCAATAACTATCATGATATTACTGCGACGGATCATTGCTGCATAGTGAAGAGGGGAGAATGTAAGGTGATTCTTGTCGCACAGGTGCGAAGCAACGCGAAGAATTATAGTTTAATGGTGGGTGCGGCACATTGGAAAGGCGTCAGGCTATTTAAAGCCTCTCCCAGGAGCGAGTAAGTTGCTAGGGTTAAAAAAATCAAGGCGTAGTTTAGGGTAAAGGTAGAGCATCAGTTTCGATAAGAAAGAAAATATTTTTTGGATCTGGATTGCATTAGATTACTCCATTGAACATTTGGGAGGGGGTTTCATTCGGAGTACTTTACCGCTGGGTAGGGAATTTTCTCTTGAGAATAATGTGGGAATAGAAATAAAAAAGCCCCGCTAGATAGCGGGGCTTTTTAGTGAGATAAGGTTATTGCTTAAACAACAACTTCCTGGATCTCGGTGGCGGCAATGCGCTTGCCTTCTTCGGCAGACTTCTGGAAGTCTTCAATCTGATCGAAGTTCAGGTAGCGGTAGATCTCGCTGGACATGGAATCCAGGTTCTTGGCGTATTCCTGATATTCAGCCGGAGTCGGCAGTTTACCCAGGATGGCGCCTACAGAAGCCAGCTCAGCGGAGGTCAGGTACACATTGGCACCGTCGCCCAGGCGGTTGGGGAAGTTGCGAGTAGAGGTGGACAGCACAGTGCTGTTCGGGGCCACGCGCGCCTGGTTACCCATACACAGGGAGCATCCGGGCATTTCGGTGCGGGCACCGGCTGCGCCGTAGATGTTGTAGTAACCCTCTTCCATCAGTTGGTGCTCATCCATCTTGGTGGGAGGAGCAATCCACATACGGGTAGAGATGCCGCCTTTGTGTTCTTGCAGCAGCTTACCGGCGGCACGGAAGTGGCCGATGTTGGTCATGCAGGAGCCGATGAATACCTCGTCTACCTTGTCGCCAGCGACGTCGGAGAGCAGGCGTGCGTCGTCCGGGTCGTTCGGTGCACAGACGATAGGCTCTTTGATTTCGGCCAGGTCGATTTCGATGACTTCGAGGTACTCGGCGTCGGCGTCGGCTTCCATCAGTTTCGGGTTGGCCAGCCACTCCTCCATGGCGCGCGCACGGCGCTCCAGGGTGCGCTTGGAGCCATAGCCCTCGGCAATCATCCAGCGCAACAGGGTGATGTTGGAGCGCAGGTACTCGGACATGGTCTCTTCAGACAGCTTGATGGTACAGCCGGCTGCAGAGCGTTCAGCAGAGGCATCGGACAGCTCGAATGCCTGCTCAACGGTTAGATCCTGCAGACCTTCGATCTCGAGGATGCGGCCAGAGAAGATATTCTTTTTGCCCTTCTTCTCTACAGTCAACAGTCCCTGCTTGATCGCGTAAAGTGGAATGGCGTGTACCAGGTCACGCAGGGTGATACCGGGCTGCATCTCGCCCTTGAAGCGTACCAATACCGACTCAGGCATATCCAGTGGCATAACGCCGGTGGCAGCGGCGAAGGCTACCAGGCCGGAACCCGCCGGGAAGGAGATACCCATAGGGAAGCGGGTGTGGGAGTCACCACCGGTACCCACAGTGTCCGGCAGCAGCATACGGTTTAGCCAGCTGTGGATGATGCCGTCCGCCGGGCGCAGGGAAACGCCGCCGCGGTTCATAATGAAGTCTGGCAGTTTGTGCTGGGTGTCGATGTCCACCGGCTTTGGATAAGCGGCGGTGTGACAGAAAGACTGCATCACTAGATCCGCAGAGAAGCCCAGGCAAGCCAGATCTTTCAGCTCATCGCGGGTCATGGGGCCAGTGGTGTCTTGGGAGCCCACGGTGGTCATTTTCGGTTCGCAGTAGGTGCCTGGACGGATACCTTCAACGCCACAGGCTTTACCGACCATCTTCTGCGCCAGGGTGTAGCCCTTGCCGGTATCTACTGGCTGATCGGGCTTGCGGAACAGATCCGAAACGGGCAGGCCGAGGGACTCACGCGCTTTGGTGGTCAGGCCGCGACCGATAATCAGATTGATACGTCCGCCAGCTTGAACTTCGTCCAGCAGTACGTCGGACTTCAGTTCGAATTCAGACAGGACCTTGCCGTCTTCGGCCAGGATCTTACCGTCGTAAGGGCGGATTTCGATAATGTCGCCCATGCCCAGGTCATCAACGGGGGCTTCGAATACCAGTGCGCCGGCATCTTCCATGGTGTTGTAGAAGATAGGGGCAACTTTACCGCCGATACAAATACCGCCACCCTTCTTATTGGGTACGCCCGGCATCTCTTCACCGAAGTACCACAGCACAGAGTTGGTGGCGGATTTGCGCGAAGAGCCGGTGCCGACTACATCGCCAACGAAAGCAACGGGGAGACCTTTGGCTTTAACTTCTTCGATCTGCTTCAGTGGGCCGGTAACGCCGGCTTCTTCTGGCTCCAGACCGTCGCGCTTCATCTTATACATGGCCAGCGCGTGCAGGGGGATGTCCGGGCGGGACCAGGCATCGGGAGCCGGGGACAGGTCGTCGGTGTTGGTTTCGCCAGTGACTTTGAACACGGCAACTTTGATGCTCTCGGGCACTTTGTTGCGCTTGGTAAACCATTCGGCGTCTGCCCAGGATTGAATGACGGCTTTGGCGAATTCGTTGCCGGCTTTGGCTTTTTCTTCCACATCGTGGAAGGCGTCAAACATTAGCAGGGTGCCTTTCAGCTGCTCTGCGGCCAGCTCAGCCAGCTCTTTGTCGTCCAGCATTTCAACCAGGGTGTGAATGTTATAGCCGCCCAGCATTTGACCCAGCAGCTCTACCGCGTGCTTGCGGTCGATCAGCGGGGATTCCGCTTCACCTTTGATAATGGCGGACAGAAAGCCGGCTTTCACGTAAGCGGCTTCGTCAACACCCGGGGGTACACGGTGGGTGAGCAGGTCAACCAATTCCTGCTCTTCGCCTTTTGGCGGATTTTTCAGCAGCTCAACCAGGCCGGCTACTTGCTCTGCGTCGAGCGGCTTCGGTGGGATGCCTTGTTCGGCGCGTTCTGCGACGTGTTTGCGATAGGCTTCAAGCACGGATAAGTCCCTCTTGGTGTGTGGGGTGGCACCAACAGCGGGTGTAATTCCCGATCTTTGTACTTCTGCCGGGATTTTTTTTTCGAGGCCGCTGAAGGCGGGGTGGCGAATACTACAGGAAAGCCCTAGAGCTGTTAAGTTTATCGAAAAATCAATAATTTAAGTGAATTTCGACTATTTGCAGGGCGAATTTTAGTGTGCTGACAACAGCTATCCTGCCTCTTTTCTTAGTGGCTGAAACAAAATAGTCTACGCGCAATTTTAATCCAGGCCTTCGCTGCCTGAACGGCTAAATCTGGTTGATTGATGTACAAAAAGGTTCGTACCCCCTGTATTGGTGTCTGCTCGACAGGTATTGGTGATGATGTCTGTCGTGGCTGTAAGCGTTTCGCCCACGAGGTGATCGACTGGAATGCCTATACCGAGGAGCAGCGTCGCATCATTGCCGCAAGGCGAGAGGGTTATTTAATCAATGCGGTGCGCAGTCAGCTGGAAATTGTGGATCAGCCGCTGCTGCTCACGCAGCTGCGCCACCAGCAGATACGCTTTGATGACAGTCAGAATGCCTACTGTTGGGTGTTTGAACTCCTGCGTGCGGGGGCCAGCCAGATTGAGGATTTGAGTGCTTACGGGCTTTGTCCAACCCCTCTGGCGAAGGGCGTCAGTTTGGTGGAAATCCGCCGGCGTATTGATGAAGATTTCTACGCTCTGTCAGTGGCCTATTACCAGCGCTATATCGCCCCAGGCCTATTTAGGGACTGATGCGCCACCCGCATTTTCACGGCATAACACAGCTGCTGTTTTCCTGAGGCAGCTTATCCCTTTAGAATTACGCTCCTTCCCCGGTAATGGAGAGCCGGCTATCAGCTCAAATCATGAAATTTCCCGGCGGGCGCTGCTGGTGCTCAATCCGAACAGTCGAAATGGTGCCGAGGCAGACCTTGACAGTGGTCTGGCGCGTTTAGAGGCAGCTGGGATTGCGGTGAAAACCCTATGCTCCCAAGGGCCCCAGGAAACCGAGGCGGCAATCCGGCAGCAGCACAAATCCTTGGACTTAGTGATTGTCGGCGGTGGAGACGGCACCGTCAGCTCTACTGCCCGGGTACTCATAGAGAGTCAGTTGCCGTTGGCTGTTTTGCCGCTGGGTACCGCGAATGATCTGGCCCGGTCCCTCGGTATTGTCGATCTGGGACAGGCTTTTGATGTCATCATCGATAACCACCGGCAGGCCATTGACCTCGGTGTGGTCAATGGCCACTACTTTTTCAATGTGGCCAATATGGGGCTGGGGGTCAAAGTTACCGAGGCCCAGGATTCCGACATTAAAAAACGCTGGGGAGTGTTCAGCTACCTGAGGGCTTTTTTTATTGCTCTGGGGCGCGCGCAGAAATTTCGCGTGGATTTGACGCTGGACGACAAGCGTTACCGCATGGGCTCAATACAGCTGGCCGTGGGCAATGGCCGCTACTACGGTGGCGGTAACCTCGTGGCGGAGGAGGCGCGTATAAACGATGCCAAGCTCGATCTTTACTGCCTGCGCCCGCGCGGTCTGATGGAATTACTGGGTATGGCATTGTTGGTACGCAACGGCAAACACCATCTGGCGAAAAGAATTTTTAGTGCCAGCGCCGAGCGGATCGAAATCGAGACCAAGCCGGGCCTGGAGATCCATGCCGATGGCGAACCGGTTACGGAGACTCCGGCAACTTTTAAGGTGATCCCTGCGGCACTGCAAATCCTGGTCCCGCGCAACTCAGATGAACTCCTCAGTGATAGGGAGAAAGACAATGACACTGATTCGCACTGAATCCCAGGCCGCGCTCAACGATCTGTTCGTTGCTTTTGCGCGCAGTGAGGATGACTACCGGGCTGCCGCCGAGCAACTCGAAGAGAAGGCCGCGGCCGATTTTCTGTGCGCAATAGCCTCTCAACGACACGCGCTTGCGCGACGGGTGGAACAGGCGATTCGCGCTGAAGGCGGTTTACCCTCGGAGCCGGACCCGGATCTCAAAGCTGGCGAGCAATTTTTGCAGAAGCTTGGGCCATTGCTGGCCGAGGATAAGACCAGGGAAGTCTATCAGCAGCGCCTCGATGCCGATCGTGCGCTGCTGGACTATATGGGGTATGAGGTGTTGGGCGCCCTGGAAAAAGCCCACTCGGGTCTCAAGGAAGAGTGCCGCAGTCATCTTGAGAAATCACTGTCATGGCTTGAAAAGCGGCTACAGTGATCCTCCCTGGCGAATCCGCCTTAACGCGGCTGGCGCAAAAAAACTCTTAGGGCAGGCAGGAAAGGCTCGTTGGCGATAGCCAGGTCCCGCCTCTGCCGGCGCCGGCTCGCGCTGGGCTGATGATCGACTCGGGTAAATTCCGGCAGCTGCCCGGCTTCATTGGCGGACACTAGTACCGGCATGGAGGAGTAACCCACCTGATGGTATCGCTCCTCTTCATCCACCTCCTGGCTAAAGAAAATTTCCGCAACCTGAAGGTTGGGGCGGCTTTGCACTTGTACCTGGCGCAGATCCTCCTGTTGGCTCTTAGGTACTCCGGCGAGCAGTTGTCGCTGATATTGGATGCCGGGGTCTGCGCCCGTTGGGTCCAATTGGACCAGCTTTTTCTCACACCATTCAACGGTCACTTTGCGTATCGATTTACGCGCTTTTATCCAAGACAGAGTGAGGGCGTCGGGCCGCTCACGGCAGAGTAAAACCAAGCGGTAGCACTGGCGCAGGTGGGCGCGGGGGTAGCCGGCCCCGGCCAGTATCTCACGCACATTGCGGTCGCGTTCCGCCATCGGGCGGGCCTCTAGAGCCGACCTGTACTCGGCGATGGCATTGGCAAAGGCCTCTTTGTGGTTGTTGAGTTGCCTGGCAAGGTTCAGCGTCTTTTCCGGTACAGCGAGCAGTCCGGGAATTTGCAGGGTTGCGCGGGCGTCCGCACCCGAACCGAGAGGTTCGGCATAATCCAGTTGCGCATAGAGGGCAGCGGCCAATGAAAAGGGGCGTTCGAAGCTCGCTTGCAGTGTCTGGGCAGCTTCCTGAGCGAATGGTGGTTGCAGCAGATAGTGCTGCCAGGGCTTTCCGGCATCCTGCAGCTGCTCAAGGGCGTCGCGCAGATCTGAGGCGCCCCTGTGAAGCTGTTCCAGCAGCGGAGGTATGGTCCTCGCCAGTTCCCGGTAGTCTGTCATCGCTTTCTTCCACAGTTTAGTATGTTTATTTTAATCCACTTAATAAATCGTTATCAATCTTGGGTTGAAAACCTATCACCCCGAGGGGGAACTCGGGCAGAGTGGGTTACCAGTGTGTATCTTGGGAGCCGGGCACAGTGGTGGGAGGGTATGCCGGGGCTGTGGGAAGTTGGCCTATTTCCGTTCGGAACCTGCCTTTCTCCCGCTGTGCGGCTATAATCCCGCGCCTATTGATTTATCCCAGATGAAATACCTATCCCATGAGTGCCCAAGTTCCCGATTTATCCGAGATTCACGCGTTTCTGCTGTGTGCCACCCCTGACGCCTGGATTGAGGCCGCGCTGGCCGAGCCGGAAATGATGCTGGTAGATCACGCCAACTGCGAGAAAAAAGCGGCGGGCACCGCGCTCAATCTGATGTTCCGCTATCTGGGGGATTTTGAGCTGTTGCACAAGATGTCGCGCCTGGCACGCGAGGAGTTGCGCCACTTCGAGCAGGTACTGGCCATTATGGAAAAGCGCGGCATTGTCTATCCCCATGTGAGCGCTTCCCGCTATGCAGCCGGGCTGCGCGCAGAAGTACGCACGGCAGAGCCGGGGCGTTTGGTGGATACTCTGATTTGTGGCGCAATTATCGAGGCGCGCTCCTGTGAACGTTTCGCGCGTATCGCGCCCCACCTGGATGACGAGTTGCAGAAATTTTATCTATCGCTGCTGAAGTCGGAGGCCCGCCACTTCCGCGACTACCTGCATCTCGCTCAAAAGGCGGCTGATGAAAATATAGAACCGCGTGTCACCGCCCTGTTACAGCTGGAACGGGAGCTTGTGCAGAGCGCCGATGGCGAGTTCCGTTTTCATAGCGGTGTACCGGGAAAAGGATAAGGGCGAGTTAGCTCTGGTCCAGGCTGGCGAGTAGGCGGATAAAATCCTGGAGATCTTTGTCGCTCGAATAGTCCACGGCAAATTTATTGTGGAAAAATACGGTCAGTCGTACTTTGGCTGAGTTGATAAAGACGGTATAGCCGTCAAAGTCGGTGCTGACCGTCAGCCCCTGATAGTGCCAGCCATCGGCCTCCTTGCGCCCCTCGCGGGTGGCACGGTCAAATACCCGCAGTGCCTGTTTGACGTCTACTTTGTGCTCCTCTTCCATATCTTTCTCCCCACGCCTCTAGACTTGTTGTTCTGTTATCGGAATTTTTCACCCGCATAGCAATGGAAGCTTAGACAAGATGGATAGTAGTGGCTATCAGCCGTCGGTGGTGGATACCCGCCTGTTCGATGCTCTGGCATATCTGGGGCTATGCCCATTTGTGATCGGCTTGCTCATAGAGCTTGTGGGAGTATCTTTCCTGGGAATTGGTGGCCGTCTTTTCTTTAGCGCCTACAGCGCGGTGATTCTCAGTTTTTTGTGCGGTATTTGGTGGGGGGGTGCACTTAACCGCCCAGGGCATCCACACCGGATGGCTTTGGTATTCCTGAGCAATCTGGTGGCCTTGGCCGGGTGGGTTGCACTGCTGCTTTACCAGACCGTCTGGGGACTGCCTATTCTCGCGGTGGGCTTTGCCTTTGTGGCCTGGATGGAGGCGCGCCTGAACCCGAACCTACCCGGCCGCGAGCAGTATTTCCGCACACGGGGTATCGTCACCTATCTCGTTATTGGCTGTCATCTCGGCATGATTGTGCTGCTTTAACACGGTTTGTCTTCGCGGTCTGTTTATTCTCCCAGTAATGGGGCGGGAACTAGACTTTTACCAGAAAATAAACATAGGAATACCAGGAATGGAGCCAATAACCACCCCAGCACTCAACCAGTTATTTTTTGAGGCCAGAACCTATAGTTATTGGCAGGATAGGCCTGTGCCGCAAGGGCTCCTGAAGAAATTGTATGCCTTGGTCAGAATGGCACCCACCAGTGCGAATTGTTGCCCGATGCGGATTGTTTTTATTGTGAGCAAGGAGGGGAAGGCGCGGCTCAAGCCGGCGTTGAACGAGGGAAATATTGAGAAAACCCTGTCGGCTCCGGTGACAGCGATCATTGCTTACGATATGCGATTTTACGAACATCTTCCCAAGTTGTTTCCCCATGCAGCGGTGCGGGACTGGTTTGTCGGTAATCCCGAACTTACAGAAGAGACGGCATTTCGCAATGGCTCGCTTCAAGGGGGGTATTTTATTTTGGCGGCCAGAGCCCTGGGGCTCGATTGTGGCCCCATGTCGGGGTTTGATAACGCCCTTGTTGATCAGGAATTTTTCAGTGATCCGTCCTCTGCACCGGGGTTTATGCAAGAGCATTGCCCTGGGGGCCATATAAAATCTAATTTTTTGTGTAACCTGGGCTATGGCGTAGATGCCAAACTTCACCCACGCAACCCGCGCTTTGAATTTGACGAAGTATGTAGTGTCCTCTGAGTTGATGGAGATACAGCTTGTTTGGGTTTCTGGATAACTTCCTTCCGTTTCAAGGTTTTTCCTCGCAGTCTGAAAATCGTCTGCGCTGATGGCTGATAAGAAATCACAAAAGTTACCTCCCGCTGGCGACTGTTTTTTACCTAGGGAGGAGGACGTTTTATACGAGCTTTTTGGGCGTGATATCAGCCGAACTGTTGTTGAGCGCTTTCTCGGTTTGCAGGATATTGAATATTCACGTTGTGTCGCCTCTGAGAATGTGGGTATTTATCGAGCGGACCAATTGTTATTGGATTGTTACGCAAGAAAAATCAATAAAAAAACAGTTCTGGGCAAACAATTGTTGTTTAGTAAAGAAGAGTTAGAGCCGATTATTAAAGCCTATCGCAATGAGTCTCTCTATATGAACCTGGGGCGTGTCAGAACAAGTTTTCCTCGTGACGTAATCACGACAGAGGAATTTGTTTTGCATTTACAGGCGGCGATCGAAAAAACGTTAGAGAAAAAGAAAGTGGTGGAAGATTTTGTCGTGGTGATTCCAACCACAAGCTACAAGGGGGAACTCATTCCCAAGTCGATCTGCAGCAAAGCAAAACTGGATGATGAGACCTTCAAAAGACAGTGTCAGTTGGGGTTGGTGCGCAACCAGCATTTACAGTATGTTCTAAGCAAATCCTATCTTTGGACTTTGGCTCATGCTTGGCCCTTTATTACCGGAAATGAGGTTGGGGTAGGGCGTTTTCGCGGGGTAGTATTCCGGCAGTTTGATACGAATTGGCACACCATTGCTTCGAATCTCGACAGTGATATCAACATTTTTGTGCTGACCGATGCTAGCTGTACCGGTGGTGAGGCCGAGCAGATTCGCAGTCGTTTACTCAAGTGTGATAAGCGTGAAAAATCCGCCCTCATTATCCCTCTCTGTAAAAAAGAGGCACTAAAGCGCTTGAGTAAAAACTCTGAGGAGTACGCCGAGATTATCGTTGGTGTTGTGCTGGATGATTTTAAACGGCAGTGGAAGGATCTCGGCCAAAGAGCGAGTTATAAAACTCTAAGGGGAGGGCGTTGAGACACTCCGCTCCTAGCCTCCTCCCTATTTGACCGGTCTTAGCAGAGCGGTATCTGCGGCTAGAAAGCGGGCTTGGAGACCGTCGGGAAACGATAGTAACTGTCAGAGGGAAAGCCAGCGCCGCTAAAAGACACCAAGCACGCATAATTTTGTATTTTATTGTTGTTATTCTCTGTGCTGGTCTGACGTAGCAATGGATACTGTAAGTAGAGAACCCGTAGTCATAAAAAAAACGGTTAGAAGTGGGTCCGGAAGCCCGTTGTATTCAGGCTGGATTGATCATCAGCCATACCTATTGCACCACCCAGCAAGCCAGTAACCCCTACAGTGACGGTACTGATTTCACGATCCAGTGATGCCGGATGATGCGCAAGTCTTTTCTTGTCGTTGAATTCAAAGAAGCGCTCTGCGAGAAAAGTTGGAATTTTAGCGATGTCATTAAACCCGAAGTATTAAATGTAGTCGCTCGTCGAGAATCAAATTCGTAGGGATACCCCAGAGGATGGCGGAGATTATTCAGCGGATTTTTAGCGGTTATTAGAGTGTTCAAGTGGCTGTGGGGCACGGGGACGAAGCGATAAATCAGTATATTGCCCAACGGAAAACCAGAAGAATACACAGAGTGCGATAATTGTTGTGCCGAGGGTAAAGTAGTGTACCCACTTGGGCTCAGGGCCACCGGGCAGCAGGTGCCCCTCTTCGACGCTGCGCCGACGGTTTAATACCAGCGCATAGAAAATGACGGTGGTAATAACAAAAATCAGTGACCAGCGTGTTTGCTGGCCATCTGATCCCACCAGGGCCACCAGACAGTAAATCGCGGCGATCAGCAGAATAACGGTAAATAGCGTGTATTGATGCCGAGGCATTTTTCCGTAGGCGAGTATCCTAAGCGCCACGGCCGAGTAAATATAGGGAAGCAAGGTCATGATGACCGCCACCGAGGCAATTTTGCCAAATTGTTGGCTGGCACTGGGGGATATCGTGGCGAGCACCAGCAGGGACATCAGGATTGCCACCAGCGTTAAACCCGTGGAGGGTACTCCTTTGCGGTTGGTCCTTGCAAAGAGACTGGAGAACAGACCGTCATCCGCTGCGGCCTTGGCAGACTGACCCACCAATAGAATCCAGCCGCCCAGTGAGCCGATACAACCAATGGCCGCGCAAATGGCGACAATATTTGCCGCGGTATTGCCCAGTGCCAACCGCGCGGCATCGGCAAAGGGCGCGGAAGAAGCGATCAGCGCTTTGTTGGGCAGCATGCCCATAATGACTGAGGAACTGAGCACATAGGCCACCGATGCCAGCAGCACACCGCCCACGGTGGCAATAGGTACATTGCGGCTAGGGTTTTTCACTACAGCGGCGGATACCGAGGCCGTCTCCACGCCGATAAATGCCCACAAGGTAAAGGTGAGCGTGGCCATGACCGCGCTGGTATCGTTCTTTCCGGAGACATTCCAGCCCGCGCTGAATGTCTGGCTGTCGAACCAAAACCAGCCGAAGAGTGCGGTGCCGAGAATTGGGATCAGCACCAGGCTGGTGGTGAGCGACTGAATACGTCCAACAGTGCGGGGCCCGAGGATATTTGCATAGGTGAGCAGCCAGATGAGCGCTATTTGAGCCAGGGCAAAGGTAAGGGGGTCTTTCAAGGGTGGGAAGAAATGGGTGATGTAGCCTAATCCGGCAGTAATCAGCGCGACGTTACCAATCACATTGGCGAGCCAGTACACCAGGTTGGTCTGGTAGCCAATATAGTCGCCAAAGGCTTTGCGCGCATAGGCATAGGGGCCTCCCGCGGCGGGGTCCAAGGCGGCGAGTCGGGCAAAAACCAATGCCAGTGCGACGGCGCCGACAATAGTGATCAGCCAGCCGATCAGGGAGATGCTGCCCACATTCGCCAGATTGGCCGGCAGCATAAAGACTCCGGAGCCCATCATATTACCGGCCACCATCAGGGTAGCCGGTAGCAGACCAATCTTAGCGCTCTCGGGGTTACAGGGGGCTATGGCGCGGCCTCCCGGCGCAGGGCATAAATGTGGTAACGCCCATCGCGCACCTCGACACCATGGTTGTCATGGCCAAAGCCGGGAAATTCCCGATCGAAAGATTCCAGAACTTGTAGGTACTCCAGCGCGGGGCTGCCCGCTTGGCCGAATTTTTCCCCTGGCATCAGTAGGGGAATGCCGGGCGGGTAGGGAATAACACCCGTTGCCGCAGTGCGCCCAGCGAGTAGGTTGAGGGGAAGCACTTCCACATGGTCGCGCACCAGGGCCTCATAGGCTTGCACTGGGCTGCAATCTACGTCGGGCAGGGCGGAAAAGCCGGCGGACATCTTCGCGGTACTGCGCAATTCTTTCATACGGGCAAACATTTTTTGGGCGAGGTCGCGCAGACCCAATTCGGCATACATGGGGTACTTGGCCAGGAGGTTTGGAAGACATTGGCTGAGGGACTGGTTGGCATCGTAATCGCGTTTGAAGGCAAGCAGGGCGTTGATCAGGGTGCCCCATTTGCCCTTGGTAATACCAATGGAAAATAAGAACAGGATGGTGAAATCCGTCGTTTTTTCCACAATGATCCCGAGGTTGTCCAGGTATTTACTAATGATGCTGGCGGGAATGCCCCGGTCTGCCAGCTGGCCATTGCGCTGCATACCGGGTGTAGTAATAGAGACCTTGATGGGGTCGAGCATACAGTAGTTTTTTTCCAGCTGGCCAAAGCCGTGCCAGGAATCGCCGGGATTTAACAGCCAGCAACTGGCTTCATTGCAGAGGAGTTCTGCAGGTGCGCTGTGAAAGGCGTGTTTGTGCCCATTTGATGGATCTATCACCCGGTCCGGTTGCCAGCCGTCAAAAAACCACTCCCCTTTGTCGTTGTACTCTCGCTTGAGCCGCGCCAATACCTGGCGAAAGGCCACCGCTTCGACGATGGACTCGCCGGTGAGTGCAGTGCCTCCGGGCCCGTCCATCATTGCCGCACTCACATCGTTGGAGGCCATGATGGAATACAGCGGGGAGGTGGAGGCGTGCAGCATGAACGCTTCGTTAAAGCGGCCGTGCTCAATGGGGCTGCGCCCGTCACGAATATGGATCATGGAGGCCTGTGATAAAGCTGCCAGCAATTTATGGGTGGACTGCGTGGCGAATTTTGTCGGGCCATTGTGGGACTTCGGAGCGTCGCTGTCGTACATGGCGAAGCGGTCCCGATAAATGGGGTTAAAGCGCGCATAGGCGTACCAGGCTTCATCAAAATGCAGCCGGTCAACGGACTCGCCCAGTAACTCCTCGACCCGGCGTACGTTGTAGCAGAGGCCGTCATAGGTGGAATTGGTGATCACCGCATGCACGGCACGCTGGCTGTCGGCAGTGCTCGCCAGGGGGTTGCGCTGAATGGCTTGCGCTACCGCGGCCTCCGTCAGCTGATCTGGGGGAATCGGGCCGATCAGGCCGTAGTGATTGCGTAGCGGGACCAAATAAGTGGGGATGGCACCGGACATGGTAATGGCGTGCTCTACCGATTTGTGGCAGTTGCGATCGCATAGGGCCAGTTGTCCGCGGGTCACTGAGGCCATCACAATCACGCGGTTGGAGGTGGATGAGCCGTTGGTGACATAGTAAGTGCGGTCGGCGCCAAAAACCTTTGCCGCATAGCGCTCCCCGGCGGCGATGGGCCCGGTATGATCGAGCAGTGAACCCAGTTCTGTCACAGATATAGACAGGTCAGAGCGCAACATGTTTTCGCCGTAGAAATCATAGAAGGCGCGGCCCGCTGGCGATTTTAAAAACGCGGTGCCGCCGGTGTGGCCGGGAGTATGCCAGGAGTATTCATGCACACGGGCGAAGTGGGTGAGGGCGGCAAACATCGGTGGTAAGACGGCATGGCTGTAGCGCTCGATCGCGCCCTGAATACGTCCACCGATAAAAGTGGGGGTGTCCTCCAGTATCCAGATGAAGTCGTTGGCCAGCTCCAGAGCGCGGCGCGGCATATTGCTGACGGTTTCACGGTCGGTGAGCAGGAAGACCGGTAACTGCAGATTGCGGGCCCTGAGCTGTTCCAGCACATTGAGTGCAGGAGGATTACCGCAGCCGGGCAGGTCCCAATTGAGTAGCAGGCACTGGATCGCCGAGTTGGCGCGCAGCATGGCACCGGCGTCGTCGCTGGAGACCGTGGTGATGAGGTCGATGCGACGCTGGGCCAGCTCCTCTTGCAGGCGTGCGGCGGCGCGACCCGGTGCACTGTTGCTGACGATTTCGCCGCTGGCGAGCAGGGCCAGCATGGTACTGGACACTGGTTTTCCGAGCTGCTGCATGGGCTTCCCGCTTGGTTTAAGTCTCGGGCGCGTCAGGGCGGCCGTTTTATCGCAGGAAGTTGTCTTTCAGTAAATCGATTACTTCATCTGCGCGCCCGTTGAGTATGGCTTTGAGCCCAAATAGTGCCGTAGAGGAGACCTGTTGCGCGGTTACTTCGGGGGGCATGACCAGTTCCAGCCGATTGACGGTAACGTCCAACAGAGCCGGTCCCTCAGCCTCGAGCCAGCGTTTCATGGCGCTTTCGAGGTCCCCGGCTTTCTCAACCTGCTCTCCTTGAATACCAATCAGTTCCGCCAAACGGCCGAAGTCGGGGTTCTTCAGCCCAGTGTAGCTATCCAACAATCCCTCGATACGCTGCTCCATTTCCACGAAGCCAAGGGAATGGTTGTTGAATACCAGCAGCTTTAGGGGGATTTTTTCTTGAACCAGGGTCAGCAAATCGCCCATTAACATGGTCATGCCGCCGTCGCCACACATGGCGATTGTTTGACGCCCCGGATTGGCCTTGGCCATACCCAGGCCCTGTGGGTAGGCATTGGCCATGGTGCCGTGGGACAAACTGGTGAGAAAGGAGCGTTTGCCATTGGCGCGTAAGTGACGCAGCAGCCATACCATGGGCGACCCCCCATCGGCAGTGAAAACGGCTTCTTCGCTCGCCAGCTTGTCCAGGGTTTGGGCGACAAATTGGGGGTGAATCAATTTGGGGTCGGGTTCGTGGCCGCGCTCCTGCAATTGCTCCAGGTCTTTTTGATAGCGTTCGAGCAGATCCTCCAGGAATTTTTTATCGCTCCGCTCTTTTAGTTTCGGCATCAGTGCTTCTACGGTCGCACCCACATCCCCCACTAGGCCCATGTGGATCGGGGTGCGGCGCCCCAGGTGAGAGGCTTGGATATCTACTTGGATAATGGTCGCTTTTTCCGGGTAAAACTGGGTATATGCGAAATCGTTGCCCAGACACAGCAGCAGGTCACAGGTCTGGATGGCACGATAACCGGCGGGATTGCCGAGAATGCCGTTCATACCCACATTGCAGGGGTTGTCGTACTCCAGAAACTCTTTGGAGCGCGTGGTATGAACGATTGGGGCGGCCAAGTGCTGGCCCAGTTTTACTACCGCATCGTGGGCAAATCGGCAGCCGATACCGCCGTAAATAACAATATTTTTTGCCTGGTTCAGTTTGTCCGCCAGTGTGTCGAGCTCTCCGTCCGCTGGGCGCGTCAACCATTTAGGGCGGTGCACCGACCAAGGAAGGGAATCTTTGATCTTGGTTTTGAAAATGTCACCGCTGATCTCTACAACCGCAACGCCGCGTTGGTTGAGCGCTGCCTGGGCCGCCAGGCTAATAATACGGCGAGCCTGTTCCGGGTCGGAAAGGGTTTCGCAGTACACTGAGCACTGCTCATAGAGCTTGATTTGATCGACATCCTGCGGAAAACCCAACCCCTGTTCCGCGCGGTCGATACGGGAGGCAATCAACAACACCGGTGCGCCATTGCGATGACTCTCGAAGATACCATTGAGAAAATGCAGACTACCGGGACCGGCGGTACCAGCACAGACACTCAGCTCACCGCTCAGATAGGACTCACCACCGGCGGCGAGGGCGCCCACCTCCTCGTGGCGTACGTGTACCCACTCCAGCTTGGACTGGCGCACGGCAGAGGTGAAATGGTTGATGGTATCGCCGACGATGCCGTAGCAGCGCTTTGCGCCGGCCTTGACCAGGGTATCGACAATAATCTCCGAAACGGTCTCCATGGAACTCTCCAAAATTAGGCGGGTGTCTACAAACGACGCAAGGCGGTGTGGTCGTCATGGGCCAGTTTTACGGCGGGCAGGAATGAGTTGGCCTGCGCGGCGCGCCACCAGTGCCCATAGGACGTCTCCTTGGGCGCATCTATCAGGGCTTTCTCTTCAAGAAAATGCCAGATGCGATCGATCGGGTAAGACTCGGTGCCGTTGATACGGTGGTAAAGATGGTAGGGCTGTAAATCCCGCGGCTCGGTTAAACCGGCGGCAGCGATAATATCCCCCAGGGCCTCCAGGGTTTTTGCCTGGAATGCTGCGGCGCGCTGACTCTGAACATCCACGACCAGCCCGCGCTGGCGCTGGGGGTCCTGAGTGGTCACGCCAGTGGGGCAGGTGTCGGTATGACAGCGTCGTGACTGGATACAGCCGATAGAAAACATAAAGGGGCGGGCGGCGTTGCACCAGTCGGCCCCAATCGCCAGGCAGGCGGCCAATTCTGAGGCCGAGTAGATTTTGCCGCTGGCGGCCAGGCGCACTTTATCTCGCAACCCGGTGCCCACCAGGGCATTGCGCACCACGATTAACCCCGGTAAAAGCGGCATACCCACATGGTTGGACAGCTCCAAAGGGGCTGCGCCGGTGCCCCCTTCCGCGCCATCTACAACGATAAAGTCGAGATACTTCTCGGTTTCGAGCATCGCTTTCATAATGGCCAGGACCTCAAAAACCTGGCCCACACACAGCTTGATACCTACCGGTTTCCCGCCGGAGAGGGTGCGCATTTGATCGGCGAACTCGAGCATTTCAATGGGCGTTGAAAACATTGAATGGGCGCGCGGAGAGACGCAGTCCACCCCCGGTTGCACCTTGCGGGTTGAGGCGATTTCCTGGGTGACTTTTGCTCCGGGTAATACACCGCCATGGCCGGGTTTGGCGCCCTGGCTCAGCTTAATCTCCGTCATTTTTACCTGGTCATCGCAGGCTTCGCGAAAAAGGTCGGGATCAAAACTGCCGTCCTCCCGGCGGGTCCCGAAGTAGCCACTCCCCAATTCCCACACCAGATCACCGCCGTGCTTGCGGTGGTAAGGGCTGATGCCGCCCTCTCCGGTATCGTGATAGAAGCCCCCAATCGCGGCGCCTTTGTTCAGAGCTTCGATCGCTGCGGCGGAAAGGGCGCCAAAACTCATGGCGGAAATATTTAATAGTGTGGCCGAATAAGGTTGGGCACAGCGGCCGGAACCCACTTCGATACGGGATTTTACATCGGCATTCTTGGCGGGATTAATGGAGTGTGTGAGCCACATATACTCCTGGCTCTGCACATCCAGCTCGGTGCCAAACGGGTGCATATCCGGATAGCCCTCGGCACGAGCATACACAAGCCGCCGAGCCTCATAGCTAAACGGCTTGCCCTCTTCGTCTCCCTCCACCATATAGGCGCGAAAATAGGGGCGAAGATTCATAAATATCCAGCGAATGCGCCCGGCCACGGGAAAATTGCGCGTCAGGCTCCAGCGGGGTTGGAGCATGTCATAAATTCCCAGTAGTACGAGATACAAGCTGAGGAGAAGTGCGATTACCCACCAGGCATCGACTGCGATGGTGAGTATTAGAAATATCGGAGTGAGAACTAGGGCGGTCACCGGAATGATCGCGCGTTTGATGCCGTTTCTACTGGCGTAGGCGCGCCAGGCCGTGGAGATGATCATAGTGAGCTCATTACATGGAGTTCCGATAATGAACCTAGATCATCGAGCGCGCCTTTGCTGCTATCGCTCCTCGATCTGCCGCAAAACAGGCCTCTCCAGGTTTGAATCTTGTTAAATCTTTCCTTATGGGCATGTAAATTATGCTCTCGGGTTGTTTACCCGTGATAAGTGCAGTTCGCTGTTTATTTCTGAACACGGTAGGACTGTAATACTCGGTGAGCGTTACCTGGCAAAATACTGGCAGAAAAAAGATGGATTGGGCGTTCATTGGAGAGAATCATGCTTTCGCTGTCGCAACACAAGGGGGTCTACTCGGTGGATTTATGCAGAGATCAAGTTGGATATATTTGATGTCTATGGCATGACCGATGCTCGGATAAAACAATTTTTTGACTCAATAGAGTAATGCGCCAATTGTGCTGGCGTTGGACCAACTACTGGAGTTCAGTCTGGGCGTGGATAAATACAGTTTCTTGGCCAAATGCCGACATATTATTACCGATGGAATCCGCTTGTCACTGGGGGAAAGCAAGCACGGGCAGGTGTTGGGTCCCATGTTCTTCAGGAAAATCTGCCCCTGATTGGTGAGGAAACTTGAGCGGAAAAATTACAGTGCCTATATAGGGAAATACTGTTTGTCGTACGAAGGGCATACGCTGCAGATTCAACTGGCTCCATGGGAGCATCGGCATAATTTTCCACCCCCTTGCACCTACGGGTTGATTTCCTGAATACGGAGGTACAGCACGAGGGGTTGCAGGCGATCTATAACGATGCGTCCTCGGGGTGGATCGTCATAAACGAAAGAAGACAAATACGGGTGCTTGACTGTTTGGGGGGCAATTAATCGGAAGATATTAACTAACATGTTGTTTTTATTGTGGTTTTGTCCCTACCGCGTGCAACTGCGCCTCTACGATAGCGGCGACGCACTGGATAACCGCACCCTCGCGGATCTGCTCAACCGCCAGAATAGGGCGCTGATTGGCAATGAAATTGTCAGTTTTGGCGAGGCCGAAGAAGTCAGCCCCAGCGTGTGGGAATTGGGTTATTTCCTACGTGGGCGCCTCGGCACTACGTCAGCCAACCACCCAGCCGGCACGCGCTTTGTATTGCTGGAACGCAACACGCTCAATTACATTCCCACCGAGCGCTACAACCTCGGCCAGTCGCTCACCTTCCGCGCCACCAGTATTGGCAGCGATAAAGAGACCCTCACCAGCTGCTCTTTTACAGGCGCCAGCCATACCGAATCCGCACCGGCCAATCTCAGCGCGCACCGTACAAATGGCCAGCTGGTAATTCAATGGCTCGGAGTAGGGCGCCTCGGCGGCCGCGCCGCCTACGATCAAAGCCAGTTTTTTAGCGGCTACCGGGTAACGGTCAACAGCCAAAGCACGGACACCACCGCAACCACACTCAACCTCGCAGATCCAGGCACCGCGACGATCACCGTCAGTCAGCTAAACAGCATCACCGGCCCAGGCCCGGCCGCACAGATCAGCGTATAAGCAGGAAACAAACACCATGAGCAACACACCGAACAACGGCATTCCCTACGCACAAGAGGGCACCCTAGACCCCGCCGCCAGCCTCAACCAGGCCCTGGATACAGTAGACGCGCTGCTACAGCTGGAAGTGCAAGCCATACAGAACGATCCTCCAGCCTCCGCCAACGACGGTGACCGCTGCCTGGTTGCTACAGGCACCGGCACCTGGGCTGGCAAAGACGGCCAGCTGGCCCGCTATGTGGCAGACCCCGGCTACTGGCAATTTTTCCCGGCAAAAGTGGCCCTGATTAAAGCGGACGGCCTGCTGTATATCAACGGTAGTAGCGGCTGGCAGGTGGCCAACCGTCCGGCGGCACTGCCGCAGATTACTGGCGACACAAGCAGTGATCTGGCTGGGGTGGTCACGCAGATGTTAAGCGTGTTGAATGAGGTTTATTGGGATAACCAAGTGAGTTAAGGGCCCAAGCTGTAATGTCTGAAACCGTTGTACTGAATGATTTTCGCTGTCGTAACTGCCGCAGAACAATTGGCATTTGAGACCGCTTCTCGCGCGGTTTCCATGACACCAATCGATAGTTGCGTGGTCACGATATCACCTATGGCACCGGGCACGATGGTGGCGATCGAATACTCGCCGTCTATGATTAAAGCATCGCAGAGGGTGACCTTCACCATGGGTACGGACGCCCACTTCGACATTAGGATCGAGTTCATTTAGGCGCAGCGCAGCTAGCGTTCGAGTCGGATGACGTAAAACGGCAAAGAAATCAACCCGAGCCAGTACCGGTACGTTTGCCTGATGGGGCGGACGGACAATAAGCTTTAAGCGCTCAACTGGGTGGTTGGGTATTCGATGGGCTGCGTTATGGCCAACCTAATTCTAACGGCTGTCGCTCACTCCAAGTTAAAACTCCAAATTTTAATCCTTTAGCAATTGACGTTGAGTGGAGTTCATTAGCTTTTAATGATTAAAGATCAAAAAGAAAATCCAGAAACCACTCGATTGCCAAAGGAGCTGGTTGATCGGCTGAAGAGACCCTTTGTACGATTCTTGCACATTGCGTCAGCCGGAGGGGCTGTTCTCCTATTGTTCACTGTTGCCGCTCTCGTTTTGTCCAACTCACCTTGGGCCGACTCGTTCGAACATGTCTGGGAGACACCCATAGGTTTCCGGGTTAGCTCGTTAGAGTTTGCACGCTCACTGCGAGAGTGGATTAATGATGGCCTGATGACGCTGTTTTTCTTTCTTGTCGCATTGGAACTCAAGCGCGAGCTGGTTCTCGGAGAGTTAAACAACCCTCGTATGGCTGCTCTATCAATATCAGCCGCCTTGGGCGGTATGATCGCCCCCGCTTTGATATATCTTGCGCTGCAATCAGGTCAACCCGGCCAAAATGGGTGGGGCACTGTCATGGCAACTGACACGGCGTTTGTTATCGGTTGCCTAGCTCTGCTTGGCTCGCGCATACCGCAAAGCTTACGCGTCTTTATGCTGTCTTTAGCGATCGTTGACGATATCGGTGCCATTCTTGTCGTAGCCATCGGTTACAGCGGCAACATTGTCTGGGGTGCTTTGGCGCTGGCTGCACTTGGCTTAGTAGTTTTACGTGCCTTGGCAATACTCGGATTTCGCGGTTTTCCGCTCTATTTCCTGGTGGGCGGGCTCATCTGGCTTGCCGTGGATGCGTCCGGCATCCACGCCACCATCACTGGCGTGATACTTGGGTTGATGACTCCTGCGCGCCGATGGGTCAGCGACAATCGATTGTACGAGATACTGGATCAGGTGATTGCGCATCCAGGCGTTCACGAAAGCAGTGCAGACACTAAAGATCGAGAGACATTGCAGATAGCCGAGGTTGCCGTACGTGAAACGCTGTCTCCACTAGAGCGCCTGGAGATATGGCTACATCCATGGGTGGGTTTTGCCATCATGCCGCTCTTCGCATTTGCCAACGCCGGGTTGCCGCTGACTTTTAACGGCCTTGGTAATTCGGTCACAGTGGCCATTTTCTTAGGTTTCGTACTTGGTAAGCCTGTTGGTATTCTGTTGTTTAGTTGGCTGGCTATACGCTCGCACATTGCGATTCGTCCACCAGAACTCAGCTGGCGGTTGCTAATAGGCGGCAGCTTGCTCGCCGGAATCGGCTTCACCATGGCGCTCTTCATAGCGAATATGGCTTTCGGTAAGAGTCTAATTGACAGCGCTAAGTTGGGAATCGTCCTCGCATCCGTTTTTTCCGCAGTGGCGGGTCTCACACTGTTGATGTGGCTGCCTGCGCGTGGGAAAACGCCTTAGGCATAGAGTCGCGGTTGATTTACCCAAAAACAGTCAATCACCCAAATACGCTCGATCAATCTGCCCACCGGAATTACCCCTTATGGCCTTTATTTGTCCATGGCGGCTTATGGTGGAATGCTTCACCGCAATTTTCTCTACAACGCTCTCGGCTTTAGCTGAGGTACCACGCAAAAACGTAGTGACCGCTGGCGCTGTATTTTAGTGAGGGGGGTATTAGGGCGCGTTTCAAGCCGTTGGGCTGAATGACTTACTGTGCGCCCGTAATTGGCCGAACAGTTTGCCTGGGTAGGGCTGAACGTTCATCGTCTCTCACCTAGCTGGCGATGGCCGGCATACGTTCGCGCGAGTGGGTCTCTATTGCGGTGACAACGGCATAGTCATTCAGTTCAAGGAGGATTTCATCCAGACTGAGAAGTTGCCAGCAGGCTCTTGCTCCGGCCTTAATGGCTTTGTCGTGGAGAAACTTTCTTGCGAGGGCGGCAGTAGGCGCCGCCGCAATCCAGGGGCCATCACCATTCAACCCGAGCACTTGCCAGCAGCGTGTAGCGGTTTCCCCATGATCGTTTTCGCCCTCGGCACGGACGATCATACCGCCATGGGGGGTGCCCCTAGGCCAGCGGTCAGTGATCTTGTGGCCCAGTTGGGCGAGACGCGCACTGGTTGCTGGTAAGTGAAGACGCGCCAGTTTGGCGCAGGCAGACAGGCCGACTTGCAGGGGGAGTGGCTCCAGACCTGTGGCAAAGCGGGCGCTGTGTAATTCCGGAAAGTGCTTTGGGCAGAGTTCAAGGTCGGGCACGTCAAAGTCGCATAGCCAGCGTTTGCCCACCGGGTGAGCCAGGGTGATGGGACGGAGATTATTTCCCGCGTGAGATTCCCGCCAGTAGCCGCGTTGCAACTGGGGGAAACCGTGACCGAGGGATTCAAAACCTGCGCGCACGGTAGCCAGGCCACGGTCGATGCGGTGTGCTGGCGCTATAGCAATGTCCACCGAATGGATCACGGGCAACTCCCGCTGGATTTCAGCGAGTGCGGCGGAGCTCAGGCCGGGCAGGCTGCTGGCACCGGAGACCATGGCGATTCCCGCTGCCTCTGCGGCCGGAGACAGGCGGTGGAAATCGCAGACAAAACGGCGTCCATCGGAGATGTCAATATAGGGAGTGCGGGATTCAATACAGGCTTTGGCAACCCGATAATCACTTTCGCTTTGAAAAGGCCCGGCGCAGTGGATTAAAAGATCCAGATGCAGCGCTTTGAGTTGCGCAGAGAGGTTGATGGCATCACGCTCCAGGCGCAATCCCTCGGCGGGCTCACCAAGGTGTTCGGCACATTGGTCCGCCAAGGTCTTATTACGGCCGGCAATAATCAGCTGGATATTGGGTTCGGAACGCAACATATGCGCGATGCATGCCCCAAAGTTTCCGTAGCCGCCAAGTATCAATACGCGTTTGTTCAGGTTGTTAATCACCTGGGTCGCTCTCCTCTCCCCTGAGGTCAGAGGGGATCATGCAATGAGGGGATGGCGTAAATCAAGCGAATCTTGATTTCAGCGGTCAGCCGATCAGGTCGTCGCTGTGATTCATTGGGTACAGTCAAGACGCCCAGCCTAAAAGAGCATATTCCTTGATGTGTGATGCATAAGCGCGGGGCGATCACGCTTTTTTTGAGAATTTGTGAGCAGCACTTATTCATCAAAAGGTTGTGAAAAAGGCTATTTTTTCTTCTTTCGCCGCCATTGGCCGCGCCACGGAATGGATGGCTGCCTCTAATAAGTGGCACTGTCAGCGGCTAAGCTGGGGGGGGGTGTATATTATTTATACATGTCTTTCAGTGTTTGGCGCAGACTTTTCTCAGGGGAGGCAAATATGCGGCAAAATGGTAACTCCCGCATTTTAGTGTTGGGTGGTGATGGCTTCTGCGGCTGGCCTACAGCTTTGTATTTATCGCGCAAGGGTTATGCCGTCACTATCGTGGATAACTTTTCCCGGCGCCGTATCGATGAAGAGTTGGGGGTGGAGTCGCTGACACCGATCGAGAGTATGGGGCAGCGTTTGCAGTGCTGGTGGGAGATGACCGGATTAACGATTGATCTCCTCAAGCTGGATTTAGCCTGTGACTTTGAGCCTTTGGTTGAATTGATTGCTGAGACCAGGCCCGCCGCTATTGTCCATTTCGCTGAGCAGCGCGCCGCTCCATACTCAATGAAATCCTCGCGCCACAAGCGCTATACCGTTTCCAACAATATCAATGCCACCAATAATATACTCGCTGCCGTGGTGGATGCTGGCGTCGATAGTCATATTGTTCATCTCGGCACTATGGGGGTCTATGGGTATGGCTCTGCGGGTATGAAAATCCCCGAGGGTTACCTGGATGTAGAAATTCCACTGGATAATGGCCAGCGGATTTCCCAGCAGATTCTTTACCCGAGTAATCCGGGCAGTATTTACCACCTGACCAAATCCCAGGATCAGCTGCTCTTTGCCTACTACAACAAGAACGATGGTATGCGAATTACAGACTTACACCAGGGCATCGTGTGGGGTACCCAAACGGTGGAAACCTCCCTGGATGAACGTTTGATCAACCGCTTTGACTACGATGGCGATTACGGCACGGTGTTAAACCGCTTCCTGATGCAAGCGGCTACCGGGCATGAATTAACGGTACATGGCACTGGTGGGCAAACCCGTGCTTTTATTCATATTTCCGATACCGTGCGTTGTATCCACCTGGCGATAAGCTCCCCGCCCGATCCCGGTGAGCGGGTGCGTATCATGAATCAAATGACCGAAACTTATCGGGTGCGCGATCTCGCCAGAATGATTGCGGATGCCAGTGGAGCCCCGGTGGCGTTTGTCGATAATCCTCGCAATGAGGCTGCGGAAAATGAATTGTTTGTGGAGAATGCCCGCCTGTGCAAACTGGGATTGAAGCCGACCTATCTCGCTCAGGGGTTGATGGAGGAAATCTCCGAAGTTGCGGAAAAGTATGCCTATCGCTGCAATCCAGAGTTGATACCCTGCCGCTCCTATTGGCGTACCGGTAATGCCCCCCAGGAAGGTGCTGGCACAGCGCGGACCCCTCATCTATGTCGGGTATTAGCGGGGCCCCCAGGTTTAATTCGGCCTGCGGATGGCTAGAACTTCGCGGCTAACTGGAGAAAG
This sequence comes from uncultured Microbulbifer sp., assembly GCF_947498635.1. GTDB lineage: Bacteria > Pseudomonadota > Gammaproteobacteria > Pseudomonadales > Cellvibrionaceae > Microbulbifer > Microbulbifer echini. The sequence continues at coordinate 97,586 of NZ_CANMKV010000009.1, forward strand.
ACATGGCGGGCTGGGAGGATTCTTCGAAGGTACCCCTGTCGATAACTGAGCAGGGTATCTATAACTTGAATCACCGCAAGTCCTTGGCGGATTTGATTGCACGCGCCATGCAGATTAAAGGCGACCTGGATGTCGAACTGTTTGAAAAAGCCGTGCCAGGGATTGTAAATACGTATCCTATTTTTCGCTGTCGTTACAAAGGTGAACCGGTTGTTCGCAGTCTTGGCGATGTAGAGCTGGACTATATGGATATTCGCCACATGAGTGTGGCCCACATTACCAGCTTTCTACGACAGTTCAGTAGTTCCCCCATGGATTTGGGCTCGGACCAATTAATTGGGCTAAGCCTTTTTCGTACCGGTGAAGATGAATATATTTTCCTCACCAAGTGCCATCACATTATTACTGATGGTATTAGTCTGTCATTGCTTTGGGCTGAATGCCTGACGGCCTATCTGAGTATGTCGGCGGGCAAGGTTTATGAATCCCAAGTGCAAATCACGGATTTTTCCGACTATGTCAATTTTGAGGAGATGTACCTGGAGTCAACACGCGGGCAAAAGGCATATTATTACTGGCGAAATAAGTTGGAGTTGCAACGGGAGGCGGTGGAGAAGGCCTCCGACGAAGAAATAGCCTCGATCATTTGCGCTGAGGTGAATCACAAAATTGAGGGGGGGGAGTTTGCACAAATACAGGCCAATGCTAGCGCCGCTCAGGTGAGCCTTTTTGCCTACTTATGCGCCGCCTACCAGCTCACCTTGTGCGAATTTTTACATCACGACTTTTGGATGAATACCAATCTGTCGCTGCGGTTGAAGCGCGAACACCGGTTTATTTTGGGTCCCATGTTCCGCTACGCCAATTTAGCGGTTTGCCGGAATGAAACCTGGGAGGAAAAACTGAATCGCCTTTCAGTAGAGATTAGGCGGGCAATTCGCAGTGCTTACGCTGCCGACTCCATTGGCCCCCACGGCAGCATTGGACACGGACTAAATGCTTCCAATTGCTTCCTGATTACTTTTCTTCAGGCAGAAGAGCATCAGGAAGGGTTCACTGCAGTGTATACGGGTGAAATATCGGATTGGGTGACGGTAAATGATCAGTTAAAAATACGCACGACGCCTTTGCCTACTCGCCTGACCCCTTACGGTATTTACCTCTCATTGGCGGTGTTTGGCGGTCAGCTGCGCGCGAGCTTTATCTATAATGTGAACTGCTTCAGCGGCGAACTGGTGGAGAGCATAGTGAATCGTTGGCGCATGCGTTTGATCAACGGCTCGGGGGAGAAAATGCCCTCCTTGTAAGAGGCACTCTTGTGGGCCTCGCCAGGTCTCAGCCACTAAAATCCTATAAATTTGTAGTAGTGTCCATGCCTCGATGTGCTTTTGTTACCCTCGTTAATAGTCAGGACTATGTGATCGGTGCTGTTGCCTTGAAGCGTTCCCTGGAGCGGGTGGCAAGTATTTTCCCTTTGGTTTCCATGGTGGTTGCGGGCAGTGTCGACACGGCGCCACTTGAGCAGTCCGGGTGTCTGGTGCGGGAAGTCCAAGCTCCGAATTTTTCTGCGGGCTTTATCCAGCGTCACGGGCGCGAAGGGCTCCATCAGCGGGCTCCATTCGATTGTGGAACTAAACCCCAATTCCATATTCCGCTCAATAATTTTTGTAAGTTAGCGCTTTGGCGCCTGGCGGAATATGACAAAGTTGTGTTTCTGGATGCGGATATTTTAGTACTGCGCAATATTGACCATCTGATGGAGTATCCGCAATTTTGTGCGGCGCCCAACGTGTATGAGGGTTTGGATGGGTTCGCGCGCATGAATTCCGGTCTGTTTACCGCCGTGCCCAGTGAGACGACTTACCGTAAAATGCTCGCATTGTTGGACAGGCCAGGCGTTTTCTGGCGGCGTACGGATCAGACGTTTCTACAGGTATTCTTCCCCCGTTGGCACGGCCTGCCATATATCTACAACGCTTTGCAGTATCTCTATCTGAATCTGCCGCAATTGTGGTTGTGGAGCAGTATTCATGTCATCCACTACCAGTATGAAAAACCCTGGCAAGCACCGCATGCCAAAACCCAGCGGCTTAAGCCGCTGGTCGAGTTGTGGTGGGCGGTGAATCAGGGCCGTGATATCAGCGCAAGAATCGATCAGCTCGCCCGTGAGCAGCGCCAGTCAGCGGGTGGTGTTTTGTGATGATTGGTATCACCGGCGCCAGTGGCTATGTGGGGCAATTCATTGTCCGTTATTTTCTCGATCACGGTTACCGAGTGCGGGCGCTTTCGCGCACGGGGCGCAAGTCCGGTTTATTTCCCTGCGCAACGAGTAGTGGCTTTGAGTGGGTTGCGGGGGATATGGCCGATCGCCATGTTTCATCGAAGTTTGTGCGTGGGCTGAATGCCGTGGTGCACTGCGCCTATGATCACATACCGGGCCGCTATCGCGGTGGAGAGGGGAAAGATCTCTCAAGATATCTCGAGTCCAACCTGAACAGCACATTGGGACTGATGCAGGAAGCGCATTCAGCGGCCGTGGATAAGTTTGTTTTTATTTCCAGCAGGGCGGTGTATGCCACCGGGCATTTGCGCGGCAGCCTCTACGAGCATCAGGCGGCGCGCCCGGAGACTTTTTATGGGGCCTATAAGTCTGCGGTGGAGGCGATGGTGTCCGCCTGGGCTCAGCAGCGCCAATGGCATGCGGTATCTCTGCGCCTCACCGGCGTGTACGGCGTGGTGAATCCCCTGGAGCGCAGCAAGTGGTATGACATTGCCCGTGCGGTTGTCAGCGGCAAACCCTATACGAAGGCCAGGGCAGCGACTGAAGTGCACGGTGAGGATGTTGCCAGGGCAGTGGAGCTGGTGCTTTCTGAGGAGGATGCCAAGGGGCAGGCGGTAAATTGTAGCGATCGCCTGGTGACGTATCGTGAGGTGGCGGAGATTCTTCAGTCTATGATGGGGAAACGCAGTCCCCTCCCGCCTGAAGCCGAGGGAGAGCCACCAGCGGCAATGGACTGCGCCTATTTACAGGGCAAGGGGTTTCACTTTGGTGGAACGGAGCGCCTGCACCATAGCCTGCGTCTACTGGCAGAAGCCGTGCAGCTGGAGCGGCGGCTCTACCAATAGTGCAGGGGTTGGCACTGCGGGGATCAGCCGATCGGCCAGTGCATTAATTCCAGTGAATTTTCACTCGCCTTCAGGCACCAGGCATTACTCTCCCAATCCCCCAGTACGATGCGCTCCGCCGGAGAGCCGTTGAGGGTGAATGGGTGGCGACCGGGCCTGTGGGTGTGGCCATGGATTATTATGTCCACGTCCTGTTCAGCCATCACTCGCTCCACTTCCTCAGGGGTGACATCCATGATGTCTTCTGCCTTGCGGCTGTTCATGGCCTTTGAGGCGGCGCGGATTTGTGCGGCGATAGCGCGGCGTTCCTGTAGCGGTTTGACTAATAATCCCTGCTGCCAGGCGGGGTCTCGTGCCTGGCGCCGGAAAGTCATGTATTCCTCGTCGCGGGTGCACAGGCTATCGCCGTGCATCAGCAATACCCGGTGGCCCGCAAGCGTGAGGCGGGTTGGATCTTGCAATAACTCCGCCCCCGCGCGCTGGGCGAAGTCGTTACCGAGCAGGAAGTCTCGATTGCCGTGCATCAGGTACAGTTTTGTCCCGGTGCCACTGTAACGGTCCAGCTCCCGCACAACCTCATCGATCAAGGGGGTATCGTCGTCATCGCCGATCCAGGCCTCGAAGAAATCACCGAGTATATATAGTGCTTCGGCGCCGGCGGCCGGGCCGCGCAGAAAATCAAACAGGGCCCGAGTGATCTCCGGACGGCTCTCGTCGAGGTGCAGATCGGAAATAAAATAAATAGACAATGTTCCCGCCTTAGAGTCTGTGTGGACTCGTAAAATTACTTGTCTGCGTAATCGTCAGAGATGCTGATGCTGGTGATTTCGATGCTTTCCAGTGGGACGTCCTGATGAAAACCCTTGCTGCCAGTTTTTACGCTTTTGATCTTGTTGACCACGTCCATGCCCTCGGCCACTTTGCCGAATACACAGTAGCCCCAGCCCTGGGTGTCTTTGCTGCGGAAGTTCAGGAAGTCGTTGTCCTTCACATTGATGAAAAACTGAGAGCTGGCAGAGTGCGGATCCATGGTGCGCGCCATAGCCAGGGTACCGGTGTCATTCTTCAGACCGTTGTCGGCTTCGTTTTCAATGGAATCGCGGGAGGCTTTTTGTTCCATGTCGGGGGTCATGCCGCCGCCCTGAACCATAAAGTTATCGATCACCCGGTGGAAAATGGTCCCAGTGTAAAAATCATCACGACAGTACTGCAGGAAATTGGCTGCAGTCTTGGGGGCCTTGTCGAAATCCAGTTCGATAGTGATATCTCCGTGGGTAGTGTGCAAGGTGATCATAAAATGTCCTATGGGGGTTGATTTTGGCCGGCATGATACCTTTTCGTCAGGAGGTGTAAAACGCCGAGTCGCGATATCATAATGGATTGTCTAAAAAGTGTGCGCCATCGGCGAATTTCCCGGTTTGGCGCTTTGTTAAAGAGGATATTCTGTGGCTCAACTAGGGTATAATTCGCCGTTTAAGTTCGCACAGCTGTAAATAAGAGAATCCTATGACATCCGAGAGCAAGCCCGCTCACTTTTTACAGAACCTTATTCGCGAAGACCTGGCAGAGGGCCGGGTATCCCAGGTGGCAACGCGTTTTCCACCGGAGCCGAATGGATATCTGCATATTGGCCACGCCAAATCCATCTGCCTCAATTTTGGTCTGGCACAGGAATTTGGCGGCACCTGTAATTTACGCTTTGATGACACCAACCCGGCCAAGGAAGAAGAAGAGTTTGTCGATGCGATTAAGCGCGACGTCTCCTGGCTGGGTTTTGAGTGGAATGGCGAAGCCAAATACTCCTCGGATAACTTTGACCAATTGTACCAGTGGGCCCTGCACCTGATTAAAGCCGGCAAGGCCTACGTCTGCGATCTATCCGCCGAAGAGGCTCGCCACTATCGCGGCACGTTGAAAGAACCGGGCAAAAACAGCCCGTACCGCGATCGCTCCGTAGAAGAGAACCTGGCGCTGTTTGAGAAAATGCGCAATGGCGAGATGGAAGAGGGTCAGTGCAGCTTGCGCGCCAAGATCGATATGGCCGCGCCCAATATCAACCTGCGCGACCCGATTATTTACCGCATTAAGAAAATGGCGCACCACCAGACTGGTGACAAGTGGTGTATCTACCCCAGCTACGATTTCGCCCACGGCCAGTGCGATGCGATTGAAGGTATCAGCCACTCCATTTGTACCCTGGAGTTCGAGGATCACAAGCCGCTGTACGACTGGTTGATCGAGAACCTGCCGGTGCCTTCGCGTCCACGCCAGTACGAATTTGCCCGCCTGCACCTCAACTACACCGTGGTGTCCAAGCGCAAGCTGAAGCAGCTGGTGGATGAGGGGCATGTGGATGGTTGGGACGATCCCCGTATGCCGACGTTGTCGGGTATGCGCCGCCGCGGCTTTACGCCGACTTCTATTCGCAACTTCTGCGAGATGATCGGTGTAACACGATCCGACTCCGTAGTGGACGTCGGTATGCTGGAATACAGCATTCGCGATGACCTGGACAAGAATGCACCGCGCGCTATGTGTGTGATGGAGCCTTTGAAGGTCACCCTGAAGAATTACCCGGAAGGTCGGGAAGAAATGCTGTCCGCACCGGGCCACCCGGTACGCGACGATCTGCCGGCCCGTGAACTTCCCTTTGGCCGCACTCTCTATATTGAGAAAGAGGATTTCCGCGAAGAGGCCAACAAGAAGTACAAGCGCCTGGTGCTGGGCAAGAAAGTTCGACTGCGCAACGCCTATGTGATTTTTGCCGAAGAAGTGGTCAAAAATGATGCCGGTGAGATTGTCGAGGTGATCTGCTCGGTAGATCTCGACAGTCTGGGTAAAGACCCGGCCGACGGCGTCAAACCGAAAGGCGTGATCCACTGGGTATCTGCGGTGAACAACGTGGAGTGTGAAGTGCGCCTTTACGATCGCCTGTTCAATGATTCCGCTCCAGATGCCGGCGGTAAAAATTTCCTCGATTGTGTTAACCCGGACAACCTGCAGATCCTCAAAGGTTGTAAGGCGGAAATCGGTCTGGCCAAGGCCGCGCCGGAGCAGGGTTACCAGTTTGAGCGCAATGGTTACTTCTGTCGCGACAGCAAATATGGCAGTGCAGAGGTGCCGGTGTTTAACCGCACCATTGGTCTGCGCGACAGCTGGGCCAAAGAACAAAATAAGTAACCAAACACTTCATTGCCCGAGTGGCAGTTTTGGCGGGCGGGCCAATGATTGGCCCGTCCCAGACAGTAAAAGAATTCGAGAGAAGAAATGCCTCTACAGGTCTACAACACGTTTACCGGGAAGAAAGAACCCTTTGTACCACTGGTGGAAGATCAGGTGCGCATGTATGTGTGTGGTCCCACCGTGTACAACCGCGTGCATATCGGCAATGCCCGCCCTGTAGTGGTGTTCGATACCCTTTACCGGATGCTGAAGCGAAATTTCAGCGATGTGATTTACGCGCGCAATATTACCGATATTGACGACAAGATCATGAAGACCGCACGGGATAACGGTGAGGAAATCGGCGTACTATCGGCGCGTTATGCGCAGGCTTACTATGAGGATATGGCCGCGCTCAACAACCTGGAGCCAGATATTGTCCCCTACGCCACCCAGCACTTGCCGGAAATGATCGCCATGATCGAAAGCCTGCTGGAAAAGGGCCATGCCTACGCCGCTGAGGGCCATGTGCTGTTCGCGGTGGAATCCATGGAAGAATATGGCCAGCTGTCCAGGCGCTCCCTTGACGATATGCTCGCCGGTGCGCGGGTCGAAGTGGCACCTTACAAGAAATACGCCGGTGATTTCGTACTGTGGAAGCCCTCCTCAGAGGCGGAGCCGGGCTGGGACAGCCCCTGGGGCCGCGGTCGTCCGGGTTGGCACCTGGAGTGCTCGGCGATGATCAAGAAGCACCTGGGCGACACCATCGACATTCACGGCGGTGGTCGCGATCTGACCTTCCCACACCACGAAAACGAGCGCGCTCAGAGTTGCTGCGCCAATGGTGTGGATTTTGTGCGCTACTGGATGCATAACGGCTACGTGAATATTGATGGCGAAAAGATGTCCAAGTCCCTGGGCAACTTCCGCATGGTCAAAGATCTGCTGGGCCAATTCCCCGGTGAGGTATTGCGTTTCGCACTGCTGTCGGCCCACTACCGCTCCGAGCTGAATTTTAGTGCGGACCTGCTGGATCAGGCTTGGCGCACCCTGGATACCCTCTACGGCGCCCTGCGTGAAACCGAAGCGGTTGAGGCCGAAACCGCGGACTTGAGCGGCAGTGCTTTTATCAAGGCGCTGGAAGATGACCTGAATACGCCTATCGCCATCAGTGAGCTGCACCAGATTGCCCGCGACCTGAATAAGGCAGAAGATGCCGATAAGCCGCGTCTGAAAGGTTTGCTACTGGCTGCCGGCGATATGCTGGGCATCCTTCAACAGGACCCGGAAGCCTGGTTTAAGCAGGCCCGCGGAGGCGAGGAATTGATTTCCGCGGAAGAAATCGAAGCCCTGATCGAAGAGCGAGTGCAGAGCAAGAAAAATCGTGACTTTGCCCGCGCCGATGGAATTCGTGAGGAGTTAAAATCCAAGGGTGTGGTTCTCGAGGACAGCCGCGAGGGTACCAAGTGGCGCCGGGAATCATAGAGCGCCCAAAATTTGCCTAAAGGTTTCTCCCGGGTTTGTCGCTTTGTGGCTACCGGGGAGAAAGTGCCATTCGAATTTCATTGGTAGAAGCAGACTATGAAAAAAGTACTCGTCCTGATCAGTTCCGCGGTAGCCCTTGTCGCTCTCACTGCCTGTGAGCCCAAACGCGGCTCCGATGCCTGGTGTGAGAAAATGGATAAAGTGCCCAAGGGGCAGTGGACGCTTGATGATACGGGTGATTACACCAAATATTGCGTCTTCAACCAAAAGCCAGAAGAAGAATAAGCAGGCATCCAGTCGTTGTTCTTCGTTGATCCCCATCAACACTTTTTCCGCCCGCTGACCGGTAAGTACCGCGAGCAGGTGGTGGAGTGTCTGCGTCTTTTGTATGAGCGTCTGTACACCGCCAAGGCTGACTACGGTGAGTCTTTGCTGCGCGAACAGATTCTTGAAATTTTTGCCGAGGCCCTGACCCGAGCACCGCAGCTCGATAGCGAGGAGGGTGTACAAGACCCGGAAGGGCGCTTTCGCAACCTGCGCGATCAAGCCGTTTGGGTATTAAACAGCCTGGTGGAATTCGGCTGGCTGGAAAAGCAGGTGGACAGCGCCACGCTCACGGCCACTTTCCCTTTCAGCCGTCGCGGCCGTTTGTTCACCCAGCCTCTGGTGGAAGTGAACGGCACCCGTGTGCGCACCCGCCACCGCAATACGCGCAACACCTTGAATGCCCTCGAAGCTTTTGCCAGCCGTGGAGAAGTCCACGATTTGATCGATGCCTGGGAATACTCCGAGCGTATCGTGGCAGATTTCACCGATATGATCGCCGAGCTGGAAGAGCGCAAGCGGGAAATGGTGCGCGAGGTGGAAGCCCAGCTGTTAGTGCAACAGGCTACCGACCAGTTCTTCTCCTTTATGGAGAGCCGCTTTCAGCCAGACTTGGCCATCCGCCTCTCGGCAGACAGCGTGGAAAAACACCGGGACTCCATCAACCGGGTGATTGAGCGTATTCGCCACAAAGAGGATGTGCAGAAAGCGGCGTGGGAGAAGCGCCTGCGCCAACTGCTGCCGGAACTCGTGCAGCAGGGTTCTTCCCTATTGTGGCTGATGCTCGATACCATCGAGGACCGCATGCGCCGCGCCTGCGAGGTAAAGTTGCCCGCGTTGCGCCGCGCCTTGCAGGGCTTTACCAAGCGTGCCGATATTATTATCCGCCAGCTCAGTTACCTGCACAGCCAGGCCGAGGGCGAGTTTGCCGACCTGTGCCAGCGTCTCGGCGATAGCCAGCAAAAAACACAACTTCTCGAACGGCTGGGCGAGGAGTTGGGTGGTTTCCAGCTGCGTTTGTTTGACCCCAAGCAAACGCAGCTGTGGCAGCGCAACCGCCGCCAGCCGGTGAATACCCGGGTCGAGGAAGAGTCCCCTATCGGTGAGGAGAATCGCCGTGAGATCGAGTTGCAACAGTTGCTCGATCAGGCGTTTAACTTCAATAACAGTCACTTGCGGGAGTATTTGCAGGGTGCCCTCGGTAGCGGCCGCCAGATCAATAGCCGCAACCTGCCGCTGCGGGATGCGCGAGACCTGCTCGCTATGAGCCATGTGATCGAAGCGGCGGCGGTTAACCAGAGTGGTGCCGCAGACCTGCAGGTGACCTTTACCGGTGAAATCGCCAGCAACGATTATTTCACCGAGTTTGACGAATATATTCTGGAGCTGAAAAGCAGTGATTGAAGAGGCTTTGGATGAGGCGCTGGCGCAGTGCCGCCTGAACCGCAGTGAGTTTTCCGAACTGCTAGTACGCCTATTGGATTACGGCGTGATCTGCCGGGATGAAAGCATGATTGAGACCGCGCTTTACGATCGCTTTCAGCGCTGTGAGCCGTTGGTACGCGAGTGGCTGGCGCCCTTGGGGTTGCGCTTACAGCACGATAGCCGTTTCCAGTTTATCCGCGTGTATCCGCCCGGTGCCGAAGTACCCGGCCTGCCGGATCAGGAGGAACCCCATCACGGCGGATTCCGTGCGCGGCTCGGTCAGCAGGAAGTAGCCGCGATTCTCGCCCTGCGGGTTGAGTACGACAAAGCACTGCGGGAAGGGCAGGTGGATGAAAACGGGTGCGCGGCACTCTCCCTGGAAGCCCTGGAGCTGGGGATGCGTAACCTGCTGAAAATGTCTCTGCCAGATAAGCATGCGGAGCGCAAAAACCTGCTGAAAAAATTGCGTCAGTTGCGCCTAGTGCAGTTTAGCAGTGAAGAAGTGGAAACCAGCGCGGAAGTTTGGTTGCGAGTGCGTCCGACGATTGCCCACTTTGTCAGCGAATCGGTATTACGCCAGTTGGTGGACGGTGAAACGGTATCCTTGGGCGAGAGTGATGTCGCCGACGCCGGGGTGTCTGATATACCTGAAGAGGTTGAAGTGAAAGACCCGCAGGCCTCCGAGCGGATAACACCGAACAGCGAAGACCACAGCCTGTTTGAGAGCGAAGCTTCCTCTTAAAAAAGAAAAAATTCCTGGCCACTAGCCACTAGCCACAAGTTAGTAGCCAGGAATCATCAAAAAATATTCGACCACCTGAGTTGCGCGAACGGCATCCAGGAGCCTTGGAGAGGGTTGTCGGGTTCCTGCCTGCGAAAAGACGGTGCTTTTAAAAGATTATGTTCCTGAAAAAACTGATCCTGATTAACTGGGGCAATATTCCGCAGTTGGAGTATGACTTTGGCCCTATCAACCTGTTTTCCGGTGGCAACGGTTCCGGCAAAACCACAGCGGCCGATGCCATCCAGACCTTGATGACTGCCGCCCATGATACCCTGTTTACCTTTAACCCCGGGCAGGATGAAACCACCCAGCGCGGGCGTGGCGGCAAGCAGGTGCGCACCCTGGCTTCCTATGTACTCGGCTGTGATGACGGCAGCTACGCCCGTCTGGAACCCACCGATTGTTATATTGCCGGTATTTTCCATCCCACCAGCGGTGAAGACGGCGCAGAGCCCTTTACCGCCGTGATGGGTATTCGCGCGCACCTGGACAGTAGCAGCAAACCCGCCCAGGCGCGGCAGAGTGACTTGCGCTTTTTTGTCTTCCCTGGCGAACAATTGGTGCTGGGGGATTTTGTCCGGGATTACACCGATGGCAAACACCTGTTGCCACTGGATAAATTCAATCAGGTGCTGGGCAAGCAGTTCGAAAAAATCGAACAATACGACAAGAAAAAGGCCTACCTTCGCCGACTCTACGGTGCCTTGCGTGGGCGCCGCGACGCGGTCTCTGATCGCGAGGCCATGCACGCCGCGCGCACCTTTGCCAATTTTATGGCCTACAAACCGGTCAAAAGCATCAACGATTTTGTCGCCCAGGAGGTGCTGGAAAAGCGCGATTTAGGCGATGCTATCCGCTCGGTTTCCGAGCTGATGAAAACCATTCACAGCATGGAGCAGGAAGCCCGTCAGATTGTAGAGCGGGTCAGTTCTCTGGAGGCCATTGCCCAGTCGGTGGAACTCTACCGGGAGCAGTGGCTACAGCTGCGTGTACAGGAATATTTGTGTGCACGCCAACGCCAGCGGCGGGTCCAGAAAAGCTATCTGAGCGGCAAAAACGACCAGCAGAGATTGCGCAGCGACCTGGAAAATAATGAACGGGAAGTGCGTATCGCTTCCGAGCGGGTGGAGCAGCTTAATGGCCAACTGGTAGAGCTGCAGGCCCAGCGTCTGGGGATTGATGCGCTGCGCAACAAAGACGAGTTGGAGCAGCGCATCAACAGCGCCCTGAGCCTTCTCTCCCAGCAGCACCCCCCCCTCTCAGCCGAAGAGGCGCGCTGGCACGAGAACCGTGAGGCCGCCGAAGAGTTGTTAAATCTGCTCAATTCGACTTCTGCCGAATTGGAAATCTCCGCTTTCTCCGACAAGGCCCTGGTTCAGGCGATCAAGCAGGTGGCCCGGGAAGAAGACCTGCCGGATCTGCACAAACTACTGGGTAAAGACTGGATCGACCTGGCTGCACTGGAGCCCCTGCGCGAGCGGGCTTCCAGCAGTGAAGTCCTGCAGAACCGACTCTGCGATCTACTGGAGAGCGGTGGCAAGGGTGCCGCCAGCGATGCGCCTTCCCCCAAAGAGCAAATCGCCCACCAAGCTTCCCGCTGGGAGCAAAAAGTACAACAACTGCAGAAACAGTTGCGGACCCAGGAAAGTCGCATTCAGCATTTGCAGGCTAACCGTGTTCGCTACCCCCAGGCGGTGGAAATGGCATTGACGGCCATTCGCGAGCAGTGTCCTGAGGCGGAGCCGCGCGTCCTTTGTGATTACGTGGAAGTTCTGGATGAACGCTGGCAGATGGCGATAGAGGGCTACCTGGGCGGCGCGCGTTTCTCCATTATTGTCGAGCCGGAATATGAGGCGCGGGCGATTCGTATCGTGCGCAGCCTGCCGGGGCGCAATAATCGCGCCCGCGTTATCCAGGGGGATAAAGCCCGCAAGGATGCCGAGCGTCTCGATACCCCGGCCAATTCCATTATCGAATTGATGGAATTCACCCATAAAACCGCCGAACACTATTTGCGCGCTTCCTACGGCGCGGTGATTCAAGTAGAGGATGAGCACGAGCTGCGCGGTACCCGACGCGGTCTTACCGCCGACGGAATGGCCAGTGGCAACTACAGCATGTGGCGTTGTGATATGGACGATGCCGAGCTGGTATTCGGTCAGGGCGCCCGCGCCCGCGCCCTGGCAGCGCTTCAGCGGGCCATGGAGCAACTGCTTGAGGAGGCCGCGCTGGTTAACGAGCGCCATCAACTCTACCGCCGCGTGACCAATGCGGTGCGGGGATTGGTGAATCTCAAGCTGCTCTCAATTGTAGACTCCGCGCTATCGGCCCAGCGGGAGTGGCGCAGCGCCGAGCGTGCGCTGGAAAACCTGGACCTGAAGGATTTCGAGCAGTTCGAACAGCAAGTAGATGAGCTCAAGGCCCAGCTAAAAACCCAGCAGAAGCAGCTATCGGATCTACAGCGGAAAACCGGTTCACTGGAAACGAAATTAAAGGGTAATGAAAAACTCTTATACGCCCTGTCCAGCGAGCTGGAATCCCTGGATGATGCCGCCAGTGAAAGTGAGGAGATGGTCAGGCGCATTACCGCCATCGACCCGGCTTTTGATGCTGAGCAAGTCTTAATCACGGCTGATGAACAGGTGGAGCGCGCGGCAGACAATTTTGATTTCTCTGCCGATATCGAAAGTTGGCAAGGGTTGTTGGAAAAATACAGTCGCCAGCTGGATCGCGCGGTGATGGAGTACAACGCCACCTGTGCCAGCGTCGATACCCTGGTGTTTGAGCCCGATCTCACGGGTGGTCACAAAGATGCCCTGTTCAAGTTGGTTCGCGGGCTCGGTGATCAGGTGGAGACCCTGCGTAACCGCCTGAAGAATAACCTGTTGGTAGAGCGTCACGATCAACTGCTGGGATTGAAAAAATCCTTTAACACCACTTTTGTAACGCACTTGTGCCACGCTATTTACCAGTCCATTAACGATGGTAAACGCGTGTTGGATGACCTCAACAAAGAGTTGGAACATCATCGTTTTGGCGCCGACCGCGAGCGTTTCCGCTTTGATTACCAGTGGGTAGCGGAATTTAAGGAATACTGGAATTTCTTTAAGGCGGTGATCGAACTGCCGAATCTGGGTGAAGAGCAGAGTCTGTTCGATACGGACCTGGCCCCTAAGCACCGCAAGGTGCGCGATCGCCTGCTCAATATGTTGTTGAGTGAGGATGAACAGGTGGCGCGGCGCGAGCTGGATCGCATCAGTGATTACCGCAACTACCGCAGTTACGAGATCTATAAAGAACCGGAAGGCAAGGAGCCTATCGCCCTCAGCCAGTATGGCACTGGCTCCGGTGGCCAGTTGGAAACCCCGGCCTATATTATTCGCTCTGCCGCAGTCACTTCGGCCTTTCGCTTTGGCGAAAGCGGCAGCCATTTGCAGATGGTGCTGGTGGATGAGGCCTTCTCCAAAATGGATGAGTCCCGCTCCAAGGAGGTGATTCGCTACCTTACGGAAACCCTGGGATTACAGCTGCTGTTCATTATGCCCAGTAGCAAGTCTGGGCCCTTTATGGACCTGATCTCAAACCAGTTTGTGTTCAGCAAGTGCCCGAGCGCCAAGCCTATCGGCCAACTGAATACCAGGGTGTATGTGGATCGCAAGGTGTGCAACCAAGAGCGCATCGCCGAACTCTGGGCCAATCACCGCCGTACCATTCGCCAACAGGCGTCGTTGGACTTTATGGATTTGGTCGAGAGCTAGAGCGCTCGGCGGCTCGGCGTCTTTATTGGATTCTAGGGTGGAGGGGTGGTTGACCCTTCGCCTTTGAACTTGTTTTTTATGCGCAATCTCTCGGAAGACACACAAAAATTGCTGTAAAAATGCCCTTTAAAATAACAAGGGAAGTTTCTGGAGATTCCTATGCGTCAGTTTTCCATTTTGGTCATTTTTGTTTTGGCCTTTGGCGGCGCCGCTGTTTTATACGAGAAGGAAAGTCGTAAAGTAAAAGGCGTGCTGACCCAAATTACCGAATTGCAGGCACAGATGGGCGACCTGCAGGCGGAGGTCAATCGGTTGAACAGTGAGCTTGAGTCCGTGAAGCTTGCCGAGCGTCGCCGGCCCAACCTGGGTGCGATTGCCAAGCGTATTCGCCGTGAGGCCGCTGCACCTATGCCACCCAAGCCCGTGGTGGAAGCGCGTTTTGAGAAAAAGCGCGGGGCCTTGATTGCTTCCGATGTCACTACAGCCCGACCCGCAATTCAATCCGGTGGGAATAAGGGTTCGGAAGAGAGTGATTGGGCGCGCCCAACGATCGATGCGGACGCCTACCAGAGGGAGTCCTCGGAGGAGGAAGTGCTGGACCCCTATCAGTAATTTGCACCCTGCTATTGATTCCAGATCGAAACCCCGCAAAATACCGGTCTCTTGGCGCATCCCGCGCCGGGTATTTCGCGGGTTTGCTGTGTGCAGCGAACACCGTCCACAGCCACTGATTTTGAGGGGCGATCCGGCCAATGTCTTTAAATCCATTTTATTCATCGCTCAATAGCCAGCTCGAGGGCCTTTTGTCGACTGAGAGTGACTGGCTGGCCAATACTGCCAACGCCAGCGCCCTGCTGTTTATGGAGTTGGAAGATATTAACTGGGCGGGATTCTATTTCCTGCACGGCGATGAATTGCGCCTTGGGCCCTTCCAGGGCAAACCGGCGTGTACCCGTATTCCTGTCGGTGCTGGTGTTTGCGGCACCGCAGTTTCCACTGGCGAATCGCAGCTGGTCGAGGATGTGCATGAATTCCCCGGCCATATTGCCTGTGATGCGGTTTCCGCTTCCGAGGTAGTGGTTCCCCTCTACAATGCCAGCGGAGAGTGTCTGGGTGTGTTGGATATCGATAGCCCAAGCGTCGCCCGCTTTACCGAAGAGGACAAAGTGGGCTTGCAGGCCTTTGCCCAGGTATTGCTGAAGTCCTCTGAGCTGCCGCAAAGTTAATGGCGCTGCTTTGGCAGAGGCAGGTCGGTGACACCTGTTATCAGGTCCGCAATCATGGCGCCAGTGTGCGCCTGTACAGCAATGGGGTTTTCCACTCCCAATGGAATCCCCGCGACCCTCTAAAAGGCTCACTGTGGGAGCTGCTTCTGCTGCCGGCCTTTTTCCTTCCCGAAAACCGCCTGAACTCCGTGTTGGTGCTCGGTGTGGGAGGGGGGGCTTTGATCCGCCTGCTACAGACATTCACTTCTGTCAAACGTATCGTCGGCGTGGACCTGGACCCGGTACATCTCGATGTTGCGCGTCGTTTCTTTGCTGTGCGCAATACTGAGCTGGTGTGTGCCGATGCCAGAGAGTATGTGGCCGAGCAGCTCAACGACCCGTCCAGAGGCACTTTCGACCTGATCATCGATGATTTGTTTGGGCACGGTCAGGGAGTGGCGCAGCGAGCGATACCTGCGGATAAAGCATGGTGTTCTTCATTGATGCGCCTATTGCATCGGGATGGGATATTGGTGAGCAACTTTGGCGACCGCCAGGAATTGCAGAGTAGCGCCTGGCGCCACAAGGCGATGCGCGGTCGACTGCGTGGCGCCTGGATGGCGCATATGCCCCAATATGAGAATCATATTCTGGCGGTGAGCAGAAAGCCGTTATCCATGGCGGATTTAAGTGCTCGGGCCCCGGCAAAAATTAATCCGCGCAGCCCTACTTGTCGCCTTTATTCACATATAAAACTTTTGCGTTGAAATTTGCGCGCTAAAGAGGGTTCCACGCAAGGAAAGGTAGTGGTATTTGTGCCACTGTCGTCGCATTGATGATATTGAGTGGCGCCCTTTGTCACAAGCTGCCTATACTGGAACAAGTGACTTACTTTTTCTGGGGCCGGTTGATGCGGTACAAAACTGTTGAGGAAGTGATTCAGGAAGGAAGGGACTTTCACGCCAAATTGTCACTGCAGTATGAGGAATACGAGCAGCTTGCCACCAACAAGCGGGTCGAGCTGCTGCTGGATCAGCTTCGACGACGGGAAGACTCCATGAAGCACTCGCTGGAGAATTTTCACGCCGATCTGCCTCCAGGCGCCTTACATACTTGGGTGCAATTTGCCCCGGAGGGGCGGGAGAAGGAGTTCCTGCAACGCCTGCGCAGCATTGATATCGATAATCTGGACGATATTGCCAAACTGGCTATGGATATTGAGATCTACCTGGCCGATCAATATCGGGACCTGGCCCAGGGCGCGGAGACTCCCTCAGCCCGCGAAGCTTTTGAGCGCTTGCGGCAACTGGAGGAACTTGAGGAGCACACCCTCTCTATGAACCTGTTTAATTTACGCGATTATTAGCCCAACCTTCAGGCGGCTGCTCAGCCTCTGCCCATTTACCTGCGCCCTAAGGGCGCAGGCGGTATACGCAAAAGCCCCTTTCTTTATTGACGAGCTGCACCTCGGAGTAGTATCGGGGTCCCTTCTTTGCCAAAGGAATGAACTCATTCACGACAAAAAGTGCCATACCGGTACTCTTTAGTATTCGCGCGCTGTGTTGTAGGAATCGGTCGGTCAGGTCGCCTTCCACCTGGAAGCCCTGGTGGAAGGGAGGGTTGCACAGCACCAAGTCAGCCGCGCCGCTCTCCAGCTCATCACCGGCATCAGAGGGAAGTACCACGCCGGGTATACCGAGAGTGTGGAAATTCTTCCTGCAGGCCAGTAGTGCGGCGGCATTGTTGTCCGTGGCGGCAAAGTGGAAATTACCCAAAGGTGCTAATTGGGCGCTGAGATAACCGTAACCACAGCCGAGGTCCACTACATGAGCGCCGTCTTCGGGTAACTCGGTGGTGAACTGTTGAGCGAGCAGGGCGCTGCCCTTATCGATCTTGTTCCAACCGAACAGGCCGGGCTTGCTGAAGAGGTTACCCAGCTCAGGCAGGCTGCGCAGATGCGGGTAATCTGCTTCACCGGTGGGCTCTATGGCACGGGGGTGGGCCACACGGTTAGTGCTGACATATTCATTGCCATGCTTTTGGAGCTGCTTGGTACCACTGAGGTGTTCCGCAGCCTTTACCGCATAACTTTTGATGCCACTCTGCTTTTCCCCCAGTAGCACCAGTTCCCCGCCCTCGCCAAGAAAGCGAGGAGCCTGATCGATGACGTGATGAACCACCGCTTTCTCCTTGGAGACCGAGTAGATAATGCGACGGTATTTACGGTCTAGCTCTTCCAGGTGGAAGTCACTAAAGAAGCTGCGGGAAACTTTTCCCTGGGCGAGCTCGGCGATATCCCAGCGGTTGGTGAGCAGGTCACCATCGAACTGAAAGCCTGGCTGTAACAGGACTCGGCTATTTTCATCGGCGATCCACAGGGTTTCCCTGGGGATCTGGAGGAGTGCCTGGTGGAGAAGCGAAGACATGCTATTTACTGTACCGAAGCGATTTCTTCAGGGGTTAAGAGGCGATATTCACCCTCCGGGAGTGTGTCGTCCAGGAAGATATCGCCGATTTTTTCCCGGTGCAGTTCGAGCACCTGATTGCCCAGGGCGGCAAACATGCGTTTGACCTGGTGGTAGCGGCCCTCACCGATGGTAATGCGCACCTCGTTGGCAAAGAGAATTTCCAGCTTGGCGGGCTTGGTTCTCTTCTTCTCATTGTTAAGCCAGATGCCTTTGGCAAACTTTGCCACCGCATCTTCCTCAATCTTCTCGGCCAGCAGAGCGTAGTAGGTCTTCTCACAGTGATGGTTTGGTGAGGTCACTTTATGTGACCACTGGCCATCATCGGTGAGGAGTACCAGTCCGGTGGTGTCGATATCCAGGCGGCCGGCAATATGCAGCTTGGACTTATTGGGTTCATCGATCAGATCCAGTACCGTGGGATGCTCGCCGTCTTTGGTGGCGCTTACATAGCCTAAAGGTTTGTTGAGCATAATATAGCGTGGCCCGGGCTCATGCAGGGGTTCATCATCCAGGCAGAGGACATCGCTGGCCTGTATTTTTGTAGAAGCGCTAGAGACTACTTCGCCATTAACCGTAATGCGCCCCGCCCAGGCGGCGCGCTTTACATCGGATCGGGAGAGGTCGGTGACCTGGCTTACCGCTTTGTCCAGACGAATCAAGTTAGCCAATTTTACGCTCACCGGAATCGACAGACTGATAGATAAGGGTGTTGATGGTCATGGGGCCTACACCGCCGGGCACTGGAGTGTAAGCGGCAGCGCGCTCGGATAGCGGACCCAGTTCGATATCGCCCACGCCGCCGGGGTGGTAACCAGCATCTACGACCACAGCGCCATCTTTGATCCACTCAGCTTTAATAAACTCAGGTTTACCTACAGCGCCTACCACGATATCCGCACGGCGGATATGTTCGGCCAAGTCCTGGGTGCGGGAATGGCAGATGGTTACGGTGGCATTAGCGTTCAGGAGCATGGCCGCCATTGGCTTACCCAGAATAGGGCTGCGGCCCACAACTACGGCGTGTTTGCCTTCCAGCGCAATATCGTAGGCCTCCAGCAGGCGCATAATGCCTTTAGGGGTCGCGCAGCCGTAGGCTTCTTCACCCATTGCCATACGGCCAAAGCCGAGGCAGGTTACACCATCCACATCCTTTTCCAGGCTGATGGCGTCAAAACAGGCGCGCTCATCGATCTGTGCCGGCACCGGGTGCTGCAGCAGAATACCGTGAACATTGGGATTGCTGTTCAGCTCATCGATTTTGGCGAGCAGCTGCTCTGTGGTGGTGGAGGAGGGGAGTTCTACTTGTAGGGAGTCCATGCCGACACGGCGGCAGGCGTTGCCTTTCATCTTTACGTAAGTGGCGGAGGCAGGGTCATCACCAACCAGAATGGTCGCCAGTATGGGCGTTTGGCCACCACTCTTCTCCTTTAGTATGGCTACCCGAGCCGAGAGTTCCTCTTCTGTTTTCTTTGCCAGGGCCTTGCCGTCCAGAACCAGTGCAGACATAGATACTATCTCTAACAATAAAAAATCGAGTACTAATAGACCGGAATCTGCTTCAGCGCCTATCTTATATAAAAGGGCGGAAGCGGGCGGCTTTTGTGTAGCTGCTTACTATTTATCCGGTCGGATTCGCGAAGTGCGCCATTTTCGCACAGGTTGGGAATAATTTCGCCACTTCGGGGCCTTGAGAGGCAAAAGGATAAACTTCTTAAAAAATAATAGCTTAGAAGCGTTGACACAGGCCTGGGGGATCAGTACTATGCGCGCACTTCGTCACTGACGCGATCTAAACAGCCACCCCTGCGGCGGTAAGCAAGATTGAAAAAGTGCGAATAATTGGAAAAACGGGGCATAGCGCAGTCTGGTAGCGCGCCTGCTTTGGGAGCAGGATGTCGGGGGTTCGAATCCCTCTGCCCCGACCAATTCACCGGGTTTACCTTGCGCCCGTAGCTCAGCTGGATAGAGCATCCGCCTTCTAAGCGGATGGTCGCAGGTTCGAGTCCTGCCGGGCGTGCCATCTTCGCAAGATGGTGCTGGTTTGGCAAAAAGGACTTAGTCTGAAGCCAGATTGGCTGCAAGAGATAACCGGTACTCAGTACTGCCACAAGGTGCTGAAGTATATTGCTACTATGGTGGCCGTAGCTCAGTCGGTAGAGCACAGGATTGTGGCTCCTGAGGTCGCGGGTTCGATCCCCGTCGGCCACCCCATATTTATCCTTGTTTATCAAGGGCTTAAAACCTCGCTTAGTGCGGGGTTTTTTCGTTTTGGGTCCCCGTGTGGTAATTTGGTGTGGTAATTTTGGCCTCAATTTATGTTGAGGTTTTCTCTTCTCGCTATTCGAAAAAAAGGAATTAGGTATGAGTGAGATGGCTATGTTTGGTCCGATGAGAGAGCTTCTGGATAAAATCGAAGGCAACGAAGAGCTACAGAGAGAATTTGCTGCCAAGAGAGAGAAGTTTGCTGATGGTTCTGGCTTGGATGCCGCATTAAGTGAGTTTGAAATCTGGGGGGTAGAGTTACGCCTTATGATTGACCGAATAGATCAGACATTTCTAGATTTCCCAAATAAAGAGGCAGTACGACAGTCAAATCCAAATTTATTTGATGAGATGTTTTTTGAGGCTAGAAAGAAAAAAGAAGCTCACTTAACCCTGCTCCCATTTGTCACGCAGTACATAGGTTTTTATGAGGGGCTTCGAAGTAATCAGGTAACCCAGCAGCAGTTAGAAATTTCTAACCGTGCTACTCAAGCTGCTGAGTCTGGCGTTGAGGTTGCCAGGGAGGGGGTAAAGGTTGCTGCTGGGAGCACAAAAGCAGCCCAAAAAAGTGCTACTGCGGCAGAGGCTAGCGCTGAAATTGCACGTTCAGGTGCAGTACATACTAGAAGAGGAGTTTGGGTTGCTGCTGGCTCGGCTGTTGTAGCTGCTCTAGCTCTTTGTTGGCAGATCTACTCTCAAAATAAAGATGTTTCTGTAAATCTAAATTCCCCTGTGGTCTTACAACCAGCCACTCTCTCTGATGAATCAATAAGCAGCCTGACTCACGCAATTGCAGTTGAGTTATCTAAAGCGAAAGGTGAACAGGTCACTTTATCGCCTGAATCAATTGAAGGCTTGAGAGCTGTGTTGAGACTTGAGCTTGAAAGAGGTGCTCGTATTGAAGTTGTAGAAACCAAAGAGGATGTTGAGCAAAAGGCAAACTAAATTATTTGCCTTTCTTTGGGTGCTTTCGGTCTAGGCTGACAACTTTATCCGCTGTTCGATTGTATCGTTCTGCCATCGAGCGGGTTTTATGTCCGGTAAATTTCTGCACATCACCGTCAAAATCACTGGCGGCTTTAATTTTCAAATCGTGAAACCGAAACCGCTCCTTAATAACTCCCGCTTCAAGCGCAGCTCGCTGCTCTCTTAGCCAGGTGGCATTAAAGCCCATGCGGGTGAAGGGGCGCCCGATACGGCTGCGAATAATATGAGCTGTTTGAATTTGTGCATCAACATTGCTTGCGAGTGCGCGATCCACAGCTTCCCTTAGTGCTGGGCTCCAGAGCTTTATCTGTGCTTTTCCGGTCTTGTTTTGAATAATAAGTAGACCATCTTCTTTCATATCTGCACGCGTGAGGGCCAATACATCCTGCTGCCGGGCTGCACACAGATAACTGATCTCCATGGCACATTGATGCATAATGTGGCCACGCTCTCCAAGCCATTCCCAAAAGGCTTCATACTCCCAGTCTTCCAAATAGCGACCGCCAGCTTTTTCCTTGAGTGCTTTAACTACTACTGTAGGATCTTCGATTTTTACAAACCCTCTTGCCTTACCCCATTTCATCACAATGCCTAGAAAAGTTTTTTCTCGGTTTGCTGCGGTAGGGTGTTCTGCCCCACGGGCATCCAAAAACATCTGTACCAGTGGTGAAGTGATTGAATTAGGTGTCATCTCTCCAAACACTGTCAATATACGTTGGCTGTAGCGGTAGTAGTCTTTTTGAGTTTGTGGCTTGGTGTACTGAGGTGATGCGAAGTACAGCTCAATTAGGTCTTTAAGAGTGAATTCTTTCTCGACTAGGCCCGCAAGGTAGCGTTCATATGCCGTCCAAACTTCTGCTTTGCTGGCATCCTGTTTAGCTAAGTGCTTAGTTGGGTAGCCCCTTCGGTTTACTCGAAAGCCATTCTTGTAGCGCTCAACATGCGGTGGCATCCATGCGTTTTCTGGGTTGCGCCTTCTGCCCATTAGCTTGCTGCTCCAAGGTTAAAGCCTGGGGGTAGGTTAACACCGGCTAAGTCGGGTTTTGAGGTCCCTCGGGCCAGAATGGCTTGATTGACCATTTCCCAGGTGAGTGCAGGGGATCGGTCCTTTTTCAGCACATAGGGAATCCGGTTGGCATCGAGAATACGCTTTTGCTCCTCGGCATTTTCGGCGCCAGCACCGGTTAGGCGGGCTATCTCATGCTTGGTTAGCAGGTTACCCATCGCACATCCCTCGCGTTGTTGTCTTCTACCTAAAAAGCCCGCATTGGGCGGGCTGAGGAGGCTATTTTTAATTTGGGCTTAGGCGTACTGCGGCTCCACTTTGCGCTTTGGTTCTGAGTGGCAGCAGTCTTCGGATTTGTCCTCAATGATCTTTTTATCGGCTATGCGATAAATTTTTGCCGTATCGGTTTTCTTGTCGACGATTTGCGCCCACTGTGTGAACGGGTCATTTTTGGCGATGCGCTGCACTTCTTTGAAGGCTTCCTTTTCAGTAGGGTAGGAGCGCTTAAAATCTTTGATACCACCCATAAGCAAGTTGTAGGTGCCGGTGAGTAGTGCGTATCTTTCCATGGAGTTCTCCAATTTTTTAAAATTGGGCCCCGTACCGGCAGCCCTAACGGTTACCGCTGACTGATGTACCGGGGTGCGATTTGTTTTTCGATTAAATCGCGAATCCAGACCATACCTTTTGCTGTTACCTTGGCGGTGATGTACTGCACTTTCACGGGACCGCGTAGATACTCGGCGGCTTCGGCTACTAGTAGTTGTTGTGAAGCGGCATGCTTAGTTGGTGTATTGCGCATTGGTTCGCGGCTGTGCAAAAGGTCGTTATCTCTCAGTAGTTTCAGTAGGTTATTCCTGCCCATTTCGAGCGTTCGGCTTGCCTGGGTGACGGTGAAGATTTTTTCCTTTTTCACGCGACCTCCTGGTTTTTTTGTTGTGGGGCTTGGCCTTGGGTGGCTGCGGAGAGTGTGGCGATTTCTTTGCGCATACTCGCAATTTCAATGCTTTGCAGCTTCACCTTGACCGGCAGCGCTTCGTACAGCTCTAAGATTCGGCTAAATTCACTCATCAGGCGGCCCTAGCTTTTGCGGCGGCCTCGCCGGCCAGGCCAAAATAGGCGGCGCCGTCTTCGTAGTGGTCCGCCACAAATGCGCCACAGCTTGCGCGGGATTGTTTGAGCAGCACCATAAACATCCAGCCCTGTTCCTCGGTGAGATAGGTTCCGTAAAGCGCGTTAAATGCGTTTACGGTTTTGGCCATAGAGCGCTCACCCTCTTCGCTGTCGCGTTGCTCGGCACGGTCGCGCATATGCTGGGCGCCTTTTTCCAGGAAGGCGGGGGCGCTGTAGTCCGTTGGTGAGAGTGTTTCTGTATTCACGCCGCTTCCTTCCTTTGGGTTTCCAGGTGGCTCCAGTCACGCCAAAGGGCGTGGAATTTTTTATCGCCATTTGCAATCACGCTTTGTGGTGCTCTGCCGTGGTAACGCAGATCCATCACATTGATTGCGTGCTGGTAGTTGTCGCCATCGAGCAGGGAGAGGTTTTCAACGGGAACTGTAAAATCCCTGCTATTCCAAGCAGAAAGCAAAACCTGAGCGGCAATTTCACTGGCGCCGGTGTGGCGGTTGGCCTCGGTGAGTAGGGTTTCCACACTTTGGGTTGGGCTGAAGGGATTCATGCGGCATCACCTTCAAAAGGTGGCCAATCGTTGTGATGTGTTGGCCGTACATCAGTGGGTTTTGGTTGCACGAAACGAACATGGCGGCTGTGGTGGCCAGCATTGGTGATATCGATGCGGCGTTTGAGCTGGTCGATATTGTTTTTTCCCATAGCCGTTGAGTGTACAAACACGGTGGTGTTCATACGATGCCCTCCCGGTTGTTGCGGATGCGGATAGTTCGAACAGTGGGGCGACGTTGGATGCGGGTGCGCAGTTGATCCTGTGCATCGGCACCAATGCCGCTAATGATCGAGGCGATTAAGGCGAGCTGAATTAACCCATGTTTAACCGCTTTGGCCACCGCGTCTGTGCTGTTACGGGCGTGCAGCTTGTAAAAACACTCCGCCAACAGGTTGGTGACATTGGCCACAGAGCACTGCATGGCTTCGGCGGTCTCGCGGTTGGAGAGGCCGCGGGCACGGTGTGTGAGTGCTTCGGCCTGGCGTGGTGCGAGTGTTCTTAGGTGGCTGTACGTGTCCATTTGGGGGTCTTGTCCTTGCTGATCCCTCAAATATAGGTTTACCTTTTTGTCAGTCAATAGGTATGCCTATATATTTTTAATATGAGGTTGAAATTGAATTAACTATTGATATTCTCTGGGGACACTTATCACGGAGGATAAGAATGAAAAAACTAAGACATGCCGTAGTGGGCCTTCTGCTGGTGGTGGTTGGCTTGGGAGGTTGTACTGCAACGAATGAAGCGCCGGTGATCATTAGTGAGTACTTTGCGCTAGAGCACTTATCGAGTAAGCAAGAGGTATTGAGTAAGGCGAAGCAAGCATTGTTGCGGGATGGATTTCAGATTTTGTCGACCGATCTAGAGGCGGGTTATATCTCTACATCCTTAAAACACTGGAAGCTAACGCCGGAGCAGGCCAATTGCGGTGCAACCCGGGGCGAAGATTATTTAGAGGATAATCACACCAAGACAGAAGTCGCGTTTAACGTGGTTGTGGATGATAAGATTGTGATTGTTCGCTCAAATATTCAGGGTGAATATTTGCCGGGTGAGCCAGCGCAAGATCTCACTTTACACTGCGTTTCTCGTGGTGTGATTGAAGTTGAGATGGTAAAAAAAATCTTGCTGTGATTCTTGTTGTTCTAAAAGGCCCGCGCCTGTGGGCTTTTGTGCCCTACTCAGGGCTATAGGAGCCAATGATAACGCCGCAAAACGATATGTCTTTGCCGGTGACATCCATCGGGGAGTAGGTCGGATTGATTGGGCGTAAATAGATATGGCCCATATCCTCAGCATAGGTTTTGAAGGTGGCTTCGCCATTGAGTTTGGCGATAACGCGGCAGCCATTGGTTAGGGTCCTATCCGGATCAACAAATATAATGGTGCCTTCGGGATAGGATTTTTGTCCAGGATAAGGACTGGTCATGCTGTCGCCATTAACGCGCAAAGCGTAAGTACGGTCTGAATGATTGGCGGGGCAGGGTATCCAGTCTTCTGCATCACCTGGCTCGAACAAGTCGACGGACTCACAAAACTCTCCCGCTTGAACCCAGCTAATCAGTGGCACCCGGCCCTGTATACGAGGGCCTGGGCTTACGTTGCTGCTGAAGGCGCCCGCTTGTTCGGCCGATTTATCGTGATCTAGTGCTCCTATAGGAAGTTCCAATCCATCTTCGATCGCTCTGGCTACTCTACTATTGATGGCACGATTTTCAGCAAAAATTAAGCGTAGCTGGCTTTCAAGTTTCGGGAGTTTATGGATTAGCTCCTCCATTCCAAATTCATTAAATAGTGGAGTTAAATTTTTGCGCCGAATCTCCTCTATTGAGGCATTGCGCATCAAGCCATTGCCAGTGGCCAGCCAGTTAGGGTTAACGCCAAGAAATAAGGCTATTTGAGTAACGTAGCGAGTGCCATAGGACCTTCCATTCTCAAGTTCAGAATAAGAGGGTTGGGTAATGCCCACAGCCTCTGCGACCTGCTTCTGTGTTTTGCCGGCAGCTTTTCGGGCCTCTTTGAGCCTGTCCTTCAATTCGGTCACTTGTGAATTCCATAGCGTACTTTGGTAGGCAGTATGTTATAGGTCTACCTATACCATGAAAAACTGGAATACCAGTTGACTGAGTATAGGCATACCGATATTCTCGAGGCGTGGATAAATTAGATCGAGTTGAAAAGGTCGCCCGAAAGCTTATAGAGCACTTCGGGGGGCAAAAGGCTACAGCTAGGGCGCTATGTGTGAGTCAGCCCAGTCAGTAACTTACTGCATGGAAAGCATGGTGCATCTGCTGAACTGGCTTTGTGTGCAGAGTTTGTAGCAGATGGAGTAGTGAGAGCTGTTGATCTTTGCCCGAAGCTGGCACAGCTTTTTTGCGATGTGGATCAGCAAAAGATGTTGGAAGTCCAGCAGGCAAGCTAACCAAGCACGAATTTTTTGGCGAAACCTGAAGAACATTCATTTTTAAATCCCTCTGTTGTGACTTGGTGATTCTGCATCTTTTGGGGCAGGGCAGTCATCAAGTGCGCTATATGGAAATTTATACAGGAGGTACGTGGTGAGCTTTGAAACCGCGGCATGGGCTATTAAACGCAGGACCAGAACACCAACAGCAAAGCTGGTTTTAATCGCGTTGGCTGATTGCCATAACAGTGACACTGGGCAGTGTGATCCGGGTAATGCCTATTTGGCCGACGTTGCGCAATGCACGAAGCGTTCGGTGATTAATGCCATCGAAGAGTTGGAAGAACTGGGGTACCTCAGTGCCGAAAAATCCAACGGGCGCAGAACCAATTATGACCTCTTTTTACACGTAAACCGGTGCAATGAGTTCACCGGTGAAAAATCTTCACCGGTGAAAATAAAACACGAACCGGTGAAATCTGTGCACCCAACCGGTGAAAATGACAACACGTCCTTCTCTATAGAACCAGTAAGAACCAATAAGAAACCAGTAGAGAGAGGCACAGTTCCAAATCGCGCCAACCCCAAACGCGGTACTCGCTTGCCTGGAAACTGGGTTCTCACGGACAAATTCCGCACCGAAGCCCAACGCCTCCGCCCAGACCTGAACCTCAGAATCCACGACATTGCCGAAAGCTTCCGCGATTACTGGATATCCCAACCCGGCCAGCGGGGCGTGAAGCTTGATTGGCTGGCCACTTGGCGCAACTGGTTCAAACGCGAGAGGTATCTCGCCCACCAGTCCCAAGCCGCAGGGCAGCAGCGAACACGGGACCGGCCTATCGGTGAGATCCTGACAGACACCAGCTGGTAAACACGAAACATCAAGGAGAGTTGACCATGTGCATAGTTACCATCCCGGAAGCAATCAACCGGATTTCAACAACCAATCCCAGTAGCCCCCTAGCCGTATTCCGCACCAAGTCTGCCCACCTCGTGGAGGTGGTGTTCGCGAATACGGTGATTACTCAGTTTTGGATAAACCAAGGCCATATAAATTACCTGGGTACGTTCCACCGAGATAACCGGCATGCGGCGGAAAGGCGGTTTGAGGATTATTTCGAGAGTATGCCAAAGGCAGCTTGATGGGGTGTTCTGCTGGTTTCTGGTTGCCAGATGATGTATTGGGGGCGTGAAATGAGATTCGTATCTGCTAGACAAGCTTGGCACGATGCCTTTGATGGCTCTGCAGCGGCATTTGATTATGAGGCTATGGGCAATAGGAGCACGATTACCTCAAAGGCTCGGCGAGGGCGGAAGTTAATTATTCGGGGTGATGTGCAGGGAGAGGCTAATCAGGTGATTTGCTGCATTGATGCGCCTCGGGTGAAAGGTGTTGAAACGAATGTGGGCAAGGGTAGCGGTAGCCGGGTGATGGATTCCTGCGAGAAGGGAATTATTCAAAGCGTGGTTGCCAAGCTGAGACAAAGTGACCCACTGGCTTACTGCTGGGGCATGGCTGCCTATGCACCACCGGCAAAAAGATTTAAAGAGCGGGCGGCGCTATTGCAGTACTTGATGTCTGAATTCGATAAGTGGGAGGAACCGCACCCGAGGGAGAAGGTTGGCCAGTTAGCGCTATTTTGTATTACGGCGAGTGCGTTGCGAGATGTGAATGGGCGACCAATAGATCTAGGCCATGCGCGGACAATTTTAGGATGTGACAAAAAGCGTTGGGATGGGGAGTGGGTGAAGATTTGGAAACGATTGCAGCGGCGTTTGGACCCTTTACCCGCAAGAGCTTTAGGACCGGTGTCTCATGTTGTGCAGGAGTACAGAGGGCGGCTGAACGCCGCTTGTTGACAGCTTTGTCCTGAGTGGGTATAAGTTCCCTAGCATGCTGTTTTTCTGCCCTGCAAAATTAAACCGGTCACTGGGCCGGTTTTTTTATCTTTACAAGTTAATAAGTTTTACTTCTATAGATAAACTTCTGCAGATCTTAATCCTACTTTATATTTTTCTTGAATAGCTATTTCGCAAAGTGTGATCAGGTGCTGGATTTTTATGCGTGCTATTTGTGTTAGATCCGGTGGGTGCGGAAGACTCTGCTCGTGAAATTTTGAGCTTCTTTACTTGGTAAGATCGTGCTGGAAAAAGATGTTAAATTAAATGCGGTACAATTTACTTGGTTTAAAGTGTGTTATAAGCTTCACTTTCTCTTCGAGTAGTTAATTTAATATAATTTTTAGTGAATTTATATGTTTTTTAGAAATACCGTCAAAACAGTAGCTGTTTCTGTGGCCTTGTTAGCCTTCGGTGCGCAGGCGAAAACATTCAAATATGAATTGCAAGATCTGAATTCATCAAACATGGATATACAGTACCCAGGCCTAGATTTTAGCGGAGTGAGCTCCGCAACTTTGACTATTGATCACGCAGACCAATCGGCCCCTCCTGTAGTCACTTCGCTAGAAATTAACTTTCCCTCAACATCTAATCTATTTGTGAAAAATTTCAAGTCATCTGATGAGACTTTCCGAGCATCCGTTGATGATGCCTGGGTGTATCGTAAGCTTAATGTTGAAATGAATGGATTAAATTATTTTGATCCAAATGGGAAATTTGTCGACATAATGGCCTTTGTTTCTGAAGCTGATAGCTTTATTGGAAAGACGCAGCTTGGAAAGGGTCCGATGCTATTTCATGTTTCCGGGCGATTGGTTGATGTAACTCCAAGCAAAGTTGTTGATGTCGAATGGCTCACGGTGAATGATAATCGACTCAAGTTATCTCTTAGGGACAACGTAACTTCTGCTCCAGATTCTGACTTTGGTGGGAAGGCATTTGTTATTGATTCTCTGTGGTTTGGGGAAGGGGAAGAAACTTTGTATCTTGAGGCTCCCTTTGGCGATGAAGCAAAGTTTATTCAGCCATATAAGCTAGCTGTTTCAAAAATCTCTGGGCCTATTGGGGATGAGTACTTCATCAAGATTCTGGCAAAAGACGAGAACGGTAATGAATTTGAAACAGTAGAGCTTCCTCTGCAAGATCTGCTTAGTAACGCTTACGATAATTGATCAAACCTGTCATATCCTTAGATAGGATTTGAGGATTGAAATGGCGTGATTGATTTCACTTAGTTAGTTACGCACCGTTGCACTAAAACTACGATTATTTCTCAATACCCTTAACCCGCCTCGTGCGGGTTTTTTTATTTCTGGTGCACCCATGTTCAATAACGACTACTTCACGGAAGCGGAGTTGTCTTGCCCTTGTTGTGACAAAAATCATTTCAATGATGAAACGCTCAGGCGCTTAATTCAGGTTCGCCGGCGTTATGGCAATCCAATGTTTATTAATTCCGGTTACCGCTGCCCATCTCATAACGCCCGATTAAATGCCACCATGACCCATACCACCGGGCAGGCGGTTGATGTTTCCGTGGCTGTGAGCGGGGCACACAAGCTTATGAAAATTGCCTTAGCGGAGGGCTTCACCGGTATAGGGGTGAAACAGAAAGGGCCGATCAGAAGACGGTTCCTTCACTTGGATGATCTTGACTCAATTCCTGGCGAACGTGTGCGCCCTACTGTGTGGAGCTACTAATGATTTCCGCTATCTCGAATCTGCTCGGCAAGGTCATAGATAAGGCATTCCCGGATAAGACAGAGGCTAACCGGCTCAAGGCGCAGGTTAGCGCACAGTTGATTGCGATGGACTTGGAGGAACTAAAGGCAGCTACTCAGATAATCACTTCAGAGGCTTCGGGGGAATCGTGGCTACAGAGAAACTGGCGGCCGGTAACAATGCTCACGTTCGTGGGGCTGATCGTCTTTCATTGGTTGGGGTGGACAGCGCCAAACCTCAGTGAGAATCAGACCCTCGCTCTACTGGAGATCGTAAAGATCGGTCTCGGTGGCTATGTCGTGGGGCGCAGCGCTGAAAAAGCGATGAAGGCTTGGAAGCAGTCATGACACTTCAGGATGCCCTGAGAGAAATAGCGGATAAGGCTGGCTATATGACTGCCATTGGTGCTGGAACTTTCGCGGGTTGGCTTGCAAACAACTGGCTTGGACTTGCTGGTGTACTGATCGCTGCGGTTGGTTTGGTGGTGAATTGGTATTACAACCACAAGCGCTTGAAGCTGCAAGAACAGCAGCAAGGCGGGGACGATGGACGTTAGTGTAAAGCTGGATACCTCAAAGTTTGATCGAGCATCTGCTGAATTAAAAAAGCAATTACCTTATGCCAGCTCGGTTGCTCTGAATACGGTGGCGTTTCGTATACGGGGAGAAGAGCGCTCAGCGATGGGGCGCATCTTTGTAAATCCAGCGAAGCTGACACTGAACTCTGTACTGGTGAAGAAAGCCACTAAGCGCTCAGGTATCGCGAAGATCTTTATCCGTGATCAGGCAACCAACGGCACGGCGCCGAGTAAGTATTTGGCGCCGTCGGTTATCGATGTGAAGCGCAATGATAAGCGCTTTGAGCGTGCCCTTCGGCACATGGGCGTCCTGCCTGCTGGCATGTACGTGGTGCATGGCAGGGCGGCGAGATTAAACCGGCATGGGAATATCTCGGTCGGGACCTATAAAAAAATCCTGGCTGAATTACGGGGTAACCCTGGCTCTACAAGTGGGGCAGGTAGTGCGCAGAGTAAGAAGGGTAAATATTTCGTTGGCAAAGTGAACGGTGTCTTAGGGGTATGGAAAAGGGCAGGCGGCAAACGCCGGCCAACGGTGAAACCCATTCTGATATTCCTCAAAGGAAAGCCCGATTACCGCAAGCGTTTCCCCTTTGTTCGTATTGCCGAAGGCATAGCGCGGCGTCACCTGCCGATTGAATTGGATAAAGCCATGGATCGTGCCATTGCGACCGCAAAGAGACGTTGAACGGGTCCTCCTGAGGGGGCCAGCACACGGGTAATTCGAACCCCGCTTTTTTAACAGCTATCTGAAATTTCCTAGGGGGTTATACCTTGGCTGGTGATATCTCTCTTGATGATCAGGCCACTCAGTCTGGCTTTGCCCGATTGATCGGCGCTTCGCAGCCGGCAATTGCCAAGCATGTGCAGGCGGGCGTGCTTACCCAGGGGGCCAGTTTTAAGGTCTGGTTACAAGAATACTGCGAGCGGCTGCGTACTGAGGCGGCGGGCCGCCTGGCGAATGATGCCCGCAACCGCCGCGATATGGCCCAAGCCCTGGAATCCGAAGCCAATGCGCAACTGAAAATGCGCGAGCTGTATCGGCAAGACCAATTAATTCTGGATATTGAGTCCGTACGCAAGGCGATGGTGGAGTGGTCCACCATTGGCAAGAATGAATTTTTAGGCGCGGTGGAAAGCATCGTTATTGCTATCGAGAGCCAGCATGCCATTACCATCGACCGCGAACCCCTACAGCCAAACATTGACGCTGCCCTCAGAGCTATTGGCGGTTACGAAATCGAATCTCTCGCGCCTGGTGCAGGAGGTGCGCCAGACCTGGATACCGCAGCCTAAAATCCCGCTGATCGAGTGGCTGCCCGACAATATCAAACTGCCATCGGAAGATAGCGATAACGCGGGCTATTACCGCAACGATTATGTGCCCTATTTCTGGGGCGTCATGCACGCGCTGGATAGCCCGATATCCTGGATGGTGGTGATGCAGAAGGCGGCACAAATTGGTTGGACGGTTCTGCTGGCCACCGATATCTGTAAGGTCGCCGCCACCGATCCGGCCCGTATCCTGATGCTATTCCCCAAGGATGAAAAAGGCCGGCTCTTCATGGATGAAAAGCTGGTGCCGATTATCGAAGGCTCACCAGCCGTGAGCCGGGTGATCGATGTCACCACCAGCCGCAAAGGGGGCAGTCGCTCGACGCGCAAGAAATTCCCCGGCGGTGAGGTGCGCACCATTGGCTCCAACTCCATCTCCAATGTGAAATCCACCACGGCCCGCCGGGGCTATGTGGAAGAGCCGGACGATACCAACAAAGACGTCGGCGATCAGGGCGATTCCATTCGCCACCTGCGCGAACGTCTCAAGCGTATGCGCAATAAGAAATTAATTATCGGCGGCACCCCAGCGGTGGCCGATCTTTCCCAGGTGGAGCACTACACCAAACTCGGCACCATGCGCGTGCTGCCGGTGACCTGTCACGACTGCGGCGAGTCCCATGTGTTGGATTGGGAAAACGTCAGCTGGCTGGAAAAAGAGGGCGGCACCCCACACCCGATATTCGGACTGCACCAACCGGAAAGCGCGGTGTATAGCTGCCCGGAATGCGGCAGCGCCTGGGATGACTACCGCCGCCAGGCCAATATCCTGCAGACCTGTAAAACCGCGCGGGAGAAGGGCGACGACTTTGCCGGCTGGGAAAAAACCCAATGCGGCGAAGACTTTGAGCCCGATGAAATCGAACCGATAGAAACCTTTATGGAGCTCTCGGAGCTCTATGTGTGTATTCCCGGCACCGGCCTTGCCGATGTAGTGCGGGATTTTCTTGAGGCCGAACACGAAGCCAAAAGCGGCGATGAATCCGCCCGCATCGTCTTCCAGAACAACAAGCTGGGCCGGCCCTATCAATACGCCGCCAGCCGCCTGCTGGACCATGAAGCACTACAGAAAGCCGCCGAGGACTACCCGGAACTCGTTTGCCCGGCCGCTGGCCTGCTGGTAACGGTCGGCATTGACGTACAGCACGACCGCCTTGCGATATCGATACGCGCTTTCGGGCGCAATGAAGAAAGCTGGCAACTGTTCTGGGGCGAGATCGACGGCGATACCGCCGACAAGCGCGACGACTGCTGGGCGGCTCTGGATAAGTTGGTCTTCCAAAGCTTCGAGCACGAGCGCTTCGGCGAAATCCGCGCAGCGGCAGTGAGTATCGACTCTGGGGATGGTGGCACCAGCAACGCGGTCTATCACTGGGTGCGAACCCGCGATAAAAAACATCGCGGCGTGCTGGTGATGGCCATCAAAGGCGACAGCAACGACTTCGGCACCAAGGAAATTTTTAACCAGCCCCGGCAGGTGGATTTTAATAATCCCAAGCGTCGCACCAAGGCCGACCGCTTTCAAGTAAAGGTGTATATGGTTGGCACCCACAAAGCCAAAGACCTGATCGCCAAGCGTTTGCTGGGCACCAGTGCCTATATGCACAGCTGTAAGCATGTGCGGCAGGATTACTGGGAGCAGGTCACCGCCGAAGTCAAAGCCCCCAGCAAGAAAAACAAAGGCCGGGAAACCTGGCAGCCGCGCCCCGGCCGGCCCAACGAGGGCACCGATACCGAGGTCTACGCCCTACACGCCGCCCATGCCATGGGCATGCACAAATACAACGAGAAAAAATGGTCCACCGTCGAATCGCGCCTGGGCCAGCGCACGTTATTTAGCGAACCCAACCCATCACCCGAACAGCCTAAACAGGCCAAGCCAACCGCGAAAAAACCACGGCGGCCATCACAGCCCGCCGGCTCCCTACTGGATAGTTAAATGTCGAAAACCGCACAGGAAATGGTCGACCTCTATATCGAGGCCGAGATCGACGTGCTCGCCGGAAAAACCACGGTGATTAATGGCCGCCAATTTACCGCCGAGAACCTGCAGGAAATCCGTGCAGGCCGTCAGGAGTGGGAACGCCGCGCAACTGCAGAACAAGTACAGGCCGCCGGCAAACGCCGTGGCCCCGCCTACGCGAATTTTTACTGATGAATACACTGGATTCTATTATCGGGTTTATCTCTCCCGAGGCCGGCCTGCGCCGAGTGCAAGCGCGCCGCGCTTTAAAAGTCGTTGCCGCCTATGAAGCCGCCCGTCCCAGCCGCCTACGAAAAAACCCCGCAGATAATCGCAGCGGCGATCTGGTGGCCGATGGGGATGTAGAAACCCTGCGTGGCCAGGCGCGG
>NZ_CANMKV010000010.1 GCF_947498635.1 uncultured Microbulbifer sp.
TCTTTAATTACAGCGTATGATCTGCGGTGCAGCATGAGCGCCAAAGGTAATTGCTATGATAACGCTTGTGCAGAAACATTCTTCCACTCACTTAAAGTAGAAGCAATTCATGGTAACCGCTTTCCCACAAGGCGCCTCATGAGAGAAACCGTATTTGAGTATATAGAGATAGACTACAATCGAAATCGCCTACACAGCGCCAATGGCTATCTCAGCCCTGAGGCGTTTGAGGAACAACTAGTCGCTTAGTGGTGTGTCCGTCGTTGGTGGGTAGGATCACTTTAGTACAGCGTCAATGATGATCTTAGAAGAGTACTTGTCACCTAAAAAGGGATACGCAGATTGCTTAGGGTGTTTTGGCATTTCTGAGTATGCTTGGCATTCTTCCGGACTTCTCGATGGATCCCTATGTAGTTTTCGGCCATATCTTTAAAGCTGACGGCTTTTGCCTTGTTTTGTGCAATCGCTCTTCAGTGTCACCTTACCGATGTATTCTCTACTGGTTTCTGGCCTCTCATTGGGTTTTCCACTTGATCGTGGATTTGATAGGAGAAGCCTGGATGGTTTTGGATGAAATAAAATGTACACCCCTGGTTATTACTGGGTGTTGTGGGGCTGGAAGTCATTTTGGCAGGCGATCTAACCTCCAAAAGCCCGGCTTATGTCGGGCTTTTTTGTATTCAGTCCACGAATCCATCCGTATCAATACTCTTCCCGGATCAAACCTTTTAAGGATAGTGATGTAGAGGCGCCCTAAGCCAAAATATTGCTAGGGGCTGCAGTATTGCGCTGAAGTTACTGCGTAACCAGCGACAATGTAGTTTCTTTCTTAATCTGTGTTTTTGACGTGTGCCTCTGGTGGGTTGCTACGGTTCTGTCGGTTGCTTGCCAAGAAGGTAAGTGAATTAATGGTCTGGTCTAGTAGTAGCGGTGTCGCGCACTATTTTGGAGGAGGGTTTCAGTAGGTTTTTATTTTTAATAATTTGTATTGATTGATTGATTATAGAGCATTTGAGTTGTTAATTGTTTTGGTGTCAAGTGAATAGATTATGCCTGCCTGTAATGGATTTGATGAGTATCCTGTCTTGTTAATATGTCTTCTGCCTAGTTAACCCTCCTTGTATGGAAAGGGAGGAAATGAGTGAATTTTTGTTTTTATGTATTTAAAACTCTGCGTTAGTCAGACTGCTTATCAGGGCGAAGTGTTGCCTTGTAACGTTGGCTGGGGTGCATAATTGTATTCTCTGCTATGTGCTTAACCAGAAGCTTCTGCAGGTTAGGTTTCATGGAAGTAAACTTCAATTATGTTAATGGGGGTGCAAGTGAAAGCTCTAAATAGAGTCGCTGGAATTTCGGCCATATGTATGGCGTTGCTTTACATTATTGCGTTTATTTTTTTTGGTTTTGTGTGGTCGTTTCCTTCGGGTGGTAGTCCTGCTGAGAAAATGAATTTCCTTGTTGAAAATCAATTTTCATTCAATGTTATTTATACCTTGATGTACTTGGTATTTGCTATTTTTCTCTGCTGTATGGTTGTGGGGTTGTATGAGAAGTTTAAGGGTGAAAGTCCAGCGATAACATCTATAGGGTCTCTGTTTGGGGCCATTTGGGTGGGGCTAGTTATCGCTAGCGGTATGATCGCGAATATTGGATTGGCTTATGCCATCAGCCTTATGGAGGTCAGCCTGGAAAAGGCCTTTGATGCTTGGGGGATTATTTATCTCATGGTCGAAAGCCTCGGGGGAGGCAATGAGTTAGTGGGCGGGTTATGGGTGTTGCTAATCAGTATCGCGGCTCTGCGGGTAGGAGTGTTTTCTCGGTACCTGAATATACTGGGCCTGTTTGTGGGTATGGCAGGTATTGCTACCACCTATCCTGATGAAATTTTCACGGAAATATTTGGTATCACGCAGATAGGCTGGTTCATCTGGATTGGTGTCTCCCTGCTTGGGCGTGAAAGCGACAGCAAGGATTGGCAGCTGGCGAAGGTCGCTAAGGTATAAGTTTCACAGTGGAGGTTTGTGGGGGCGGGTAGCCAGGCACGAAAAGACTTTTCTTG
Source organism: uncultured Microbulbifer sp. (assembly GCF_947498635.1). Taxonomy (GTDB): domain Bacteria; phylum Pseudomonadota; class Gammaproteobacteria; order Pseudomonadales; family Cellvibrionaceae; genus Microbulbifer; species Microbulbifer echini. Next base: position 2,060 of record NZ_CANMKV010000010.1, read on the forward strand.
GATAGTGCGCCAAAAATGAAAAATGCGTCTATTCTTTCAGTGGGCCAGGCAGTCTTTAAAAGGACGCCCTGGTTAGCGTTTCCGCTGTCATAGAGCTGGTGTGCAGGTTGGACTTTAGTGTTGGCGAGCTGTTCATTGCGCTTACTGAAGTGACCGATTGGTGCTCACTCACCAGCTCCAGGGAAGCGAGCGGATTGCACATTACCTGCAGTTGATTCACAGGGTTATACCCTGGAAACTTGGAGATTTTATTGTGAAAAGCACGTATTACATCCTTCCCTTGGTAATTGCCAGTCTTGCTGCTTCTGCTGCCTTGGCGGATAAACATCCAAAGAAGCCGGCAAAGGACTGGACCTGTGCAGATTTTCTGGCCATTGATGATGAATTCAAGCCGAAAGCAGTTTACTGGGCGGCGGCTTACTCAAAGCGTGGCAAGGAAGAGGGTGATATGTTGGATATCGATGGCACTGAAAAGGTGACACCGATGATTATTACCGCTTGTACTAAAGCGCCGAAGGAGTCCTTCTGGGCCAAGTTCAAGGATGAATGGCATAAGATGGGGCGTCACGATAAGAGTGGTAAGGATAAGTCGAAGCCGATGATGAATATGCAGGGTGGTAGCGGTAGCAACAATTCGGGCAATGCCCCAAGTGACAGTAGCGACAACAGCGGTAGCAATAACATGCAGAAGCAAAAACAGAAGCAGTAGCTGCTGTGAGTTGCTCAGCATAAATCGCTCTGGCGGTATAGAGGGAAACCCGGCTCAGGTCGGGTTTTCTTTATTCTGTAATGGGGCAGCCAGTGCGGTAATGACTGCGGTCTGCTGTCGAATTTTTATGCTGCTGGCAATTAAAGCTGCTATTGTTGCCCGATAGCACGGATCAAATGGAGTTGGGCTGTGGGGAAGACGGCAAGGGATGAGGTGAAACGGGGCAGAAGTATTAACCGCTCGGCTAGAATGTTTTGGGGCGGTGTGCTTTTGGCAGGCCTTTTTCTGGCGCTTTTTATGCACTCGGCGAAGGCGCTTGGGATATAGGCCAATTGAGCTATTGAAAAAGAGTGGCAGTAAATGGCGCCCCCGGGTGGACTCGAACCACCAGTCCGGACTTAGGAGGTCCGTGGTTTATCCTGTTAACCGACGGGGGCGGAGAGCAGCTGACTATGAAGGGCGGCTATTCTATCTGTTGCGGCGGTAAATGTCATGTCGTGTTTGAATCTCGCCTACCCCTGGGTTCATCTCCCTCCTTCTCACCAGAGAACAAATGCTTGTCACCTGGGGTAACATGGTGGCGGCTGAGTTACCGCATTTCCCGTCGTCTCTCCTTTCTTTTGATTTCGGCAAATCTTCATATTCCTTTCGTTAAATCCCGTTAAATTCATAATGCACTGAGCCCCTGCCGGCGGATAATTTTGCTTGATCAGATCTTCACAATGTCTGCAATAAGCCTGTCATAGTTCCCCTGTAAAATTCTGCTTGACCAGGATTGTTTGGCATCGCTAATCTGCTACTGCACCGTAAAGTGCGATAAGGATATTTCTGCTTTCACGGATCAAGATTATGGAGTTTCGTATGAACGTTAACGAAAAGCACATGGTTTTTGATAGTGTGGACATTCCACAAGTTGCAACTGAAGTACTAAGGCAAGCTACATCTCAACCACCGCGCGATGCACGTCGTATGATAGAGGATAAATTGGAGGAGAGGCGTTTAAGTCGTGAATTAATGGAATACGATTTTGATGCTTAGTAAAAAATAAGTCATTAAGTCTTGGGATCGTGCGGTACATACCAGGCTTGCGTAGTAGTTTCAAAACGTCAGCAGGATGTTCCGCACAGTCAAATCAATCACCTCCTTTCTTACCATTCCTTATAGTCTGAAGCTCTTTCGCAACAGCAGCCACTTCTCGATTCCTTCACCCAAAATGCTCTCTGTATTCTCTGAATAATTACCGGCGTGCTGATGGAATGACGCACGGAAAGGGCACGCATGCCGACTATGAGCCGGCATGCGGCTGCGAAATACCATGAATTATGCGTTCTGGGGCTACATTTCACGGGCAATAAAATAGGTGGGGCTCTCCTATTTTATTGCCGAGCTAGATTTACATTCGGGTAGCAGGATCTTTCTTTTCTTCTTTTTGATTGCCGCCAAGCCAGCCCATCAATTGCTTTAGCTTGTGTGAGAGCTTGCCCCGCTTGGCCTTGCGCTCCTTGTCGGCGGCGCTCACCAGCCAGGCAACTTGAATAACCAGCCGTTGGCCTTCAAAGGGGAGATGGCCGTGGAAGGAATTTTCCGCGCGTTTGAAGGCGGCGAGTGTGCCGTAGGAGGGGGGGACTTCGGGGGCGACAGTATCCTCAAAGTCATCGATGCGCTTCAGAAAGCGCAGACAGCCTTTGCCATCAAGGGTCCACTCTGGATTGAGGTAGAGCAGGGCGGTGGCAATCTTTGATTTGCCGTCGGTGTGAATTCTGCCGTGGCGTTTTTTTAAAGTGCGGCTAATAGAGACGTAGGTTGGATATTGGGAGAGTTTTTCAATGCCCAGGTTATCCCCAATCGTATCGGCAAACTCCGGAGTGATAAATTGTTCGATCAGGGTGTTGATAGAATCTCCGCACGCATCTTTTTCGTGGGGGAGATAACCGGCACCTTTTAGATGTGGGAAATCCTCCAGAAAGGAGGGCATCATCTCTTTGTTTAAAACATTACGGGCAACAAAAAACGGGAAGGGTTGGCGATTGATCAGGATATCGTCGTTGTTTATGGCGCGGGTATCGAGCCAGCGGCTGGTGTCCACAGCAGGGCTAGTCATTATTGTGCATCCTTACAGGCGGGTTCGGTGCTTTTATTAATCACCGGGTCACATCAAAAGTTTCTGTTGATGTCGACTACAGAGTTCCCCTAGGTCCACATAGAGGTTGTGGCGCAGGGGCCAACTCACGACCCAGCGAAAATATCAGAGCTTGGCCGCGGGGCCAATACTAGCGTACAAAAACGCAATGATTTCCCGCAGAGACTTGTTTGAAATCAAGCCATGAAAGATCGGTAGTGTTGAATATCATGCAATTAGCCCAAGTGCCGGTATAATGCCGTTCAGATTTTCGTCAGAGCGGTTTTATCCAAGCAATGTCTGTGACTAACAAGTCCCCAGCTGTATTGCAAGTGCGCGACCTGGCCTGTGAAAGGGACGGCAGGCGCTTGTTTGAGGGCCTTGACTTTACACTCGGCGCCGGCGCCGCAATTCAGGTGAAAGGCGGTAACGGCGCGGGTAAGACCACATTGCTGCGCACCTTGATTGGCAGTACCAGTGACTACAGTGGAGAGATCCTCTGGCGCGGCCAGGTATTTCCGCAGGGGCTTCGCGCTATGCGTGAAGCCCTGCTGTATATCGGTCATCGCGGTGGTGTCCGGGGAGGCCTCACGCCATTAGAGAATCTCACTTGGTATGGGGCTACAAAGACATCAGCCCTGGAGGCTCTGGAAAGAGTGGATCTTTTCGGCTTTGAAGACTCCCTGTGCAACAGTCTATCGGCCGGCCAGAATCGTCGGGTGGCGCTTGCGCGGATGTTCCTGCCGCAGGCGCCCTGCCTGTGGATTCTCGATGAACCTCTGACAGCACTGGATGTGGCTGGCGTTGCGGCACTGGAAAAGCAAATGACCACTCACCTGGGCGGCGGTGGCTCCCTTCTCCTGACCTCCCACCAACCCCTCAACATAATGGGGCTGAATTTTGTCGATCTCTCGGACTGCCTGGTCGAGGAATCTTTTAGCGATACCGGGGGAGAGCATGTCTTTAACTGATGTCCAATCTCCGGTGAGCGAAACGCGCGCGACCCCAGGTTTTCGGGCGCTTTTTAGGATTGAAATGCTCCTTGCCCTACGCAAGAGAGCGGATATTGCCAATCCACTATTATTTTTTGTAACGGTGCTGGCCCTTTTGCCATTAGGCGTGGGACCTGAGCCCGATCTGTTGGCTAAAATGGCGCCAGGCATGATTTGGGTTATGGCGCTACTCGCCACCATGCTCTCCCAGGAGAGTCTGTTTCGCGGTGACTTTGAGGATGGCACCCTGGAGCAGTTGGCGCTGTTGCCCCAGCCCCTGTATTTCGCCGTATTGGCGAAGTCGCTGGTGCATTGGATTGCAACGGGCCTCCCCTTGGCGCTCTTATCTCCGCTCTTGGCGTTGATGCTAAATCTGCCTACCGAGGGGTACTTTTGCTTGTTTGTGTCACTGTTTCTCGGGACTGCGAGTCTCAGTTTGATCGGCGCTATAGGTGCCGCTCTCACGGTAGCTTTGCGTCGCCCCGGACTGCTGTTGGCGCTAATTGTTATGCCGCTGTATGTGCCCGTGCTAATCTTCGGCACCGGTGCGGTGCAGGCGGCAATAGATGGCTATGCCTACAGCGCGCAGCTGGCGATTCTGGCCGCTCTGCTGGCTGCCGCCGCAGCTCTGGCTCCACTGGCTGCAGCGGGGGCAATACGTATCAGCCTGGATAATTGATTCGGAGGTCTTCTTGGCTTGGCAATGGTTTCACCGCTTGGGTTCACCCCGTTGGTTCTATCAAAAAACCAGCGGGTGGTTACCCTGGTTGGCACTGGTCAGTATTGTTTTGCTGGCAGCGGGTACGGTTTGGGGGCTGGGGTTTGCACCCGAGGATGCCAAGCAGGGCAATAGCTACCGCATTATCTTTATCCACGTGCCGGCGGCTTTTCTGGCCCTGGCGGGCTACTACATTATGGCGATCAGCGGCGCTATAGGCCTTATCTGGAAGATGAAACTCTCCTTCGCCGTTATGCGCGCTGCAGCCCCAATTGGTGCGGTGCTCACCTTTATTTCTCTCTTTACCGGCGCTGTCTGGGGCAAACCTACCTGGGGAACCTATTGGGTTTGGGATGCCAGGATCACTTCGATGCTGATCCTGCTCTTTTTGTATATCGGGGTGATGGCCCTGTCCCAGGCGGTCAGTCGCGAGCAGGTAGCGGATAAGGCCAGCGCGCTGTTGGCTCTGGTTGGCACTGTGAATATCCCGATCATCTATAAGTCGGTGGATTGGTGGTTCACCCTGCACCAGCCGGCGACTATTCGTCTGACTGAATCCAGCAGTATCGATCCCAGTATGTTTTATCCGCTGTTGATAATGATCATCGGTTTCTATTGCCTGTATGCCTGGACCCTACTCACGCATACTCGCACGCTGTTACTGCGCCGCGAGATCCGAACTCAATGGGCGCAACAGGAACTCGCCGGGGAGAATTAAAGTGCAGTTTCAGTTTTCTAGTTTCGCAGATTTTCTGGCGATGGATGGGCACGGCATTTATGTTTGGATTTCCTTTGCTGTAACTTTTATCGCCCTCGCCGCTATGGCCCTTTACCCGCGCTTGGCACGACGCCACCTACAGCGGGAATTACTCAATCAGCAGCGCATAGAGCAGCGCCGCCGTAAGGTAAAAGCGCAGCGGACGGTTGTGCAGGAGAATGCTTAGGCGCACGCCTAGCTGCAATCGATACGGATTTTAGCCCGGCGGCTACTTGCGGCCGGGCGGATAAGATCAAAAACTTATGGAGTTCACTCAAAAATGCATCCGGTACGCAAGCAACGCTTGATCTTGATACTTGTCTTGGTCGCCCTGTCCAGCGCCGCAGTCGGTTTTGTCACCTATGCGATGCGTGAGAATATGGATTATTTCTATGCGCCCAGCGCTTTTGCCGCTGGCGAGGTGCCTTTTGAAAAGCGCATTCGCGCTGGTGGCTGTGTCGTACCGGGCAGCGTACAGCGCGCGGGAAACAGTCTGGATGTGCAGTTTGTTATTACCGATGGTGAGGCAGAGCTGGCCGTAGTGTTTGACAAAATCCTACCGGATCTATTTGCAGAGGGTGAAGCTGCAGTAATTAGCGGTCAGTTGATGCAAAGTGGGATCATGCGCGCAGACCAGGTGCTAGCCAAGCACGATGAAAATTATACTCCGCCGGAAGTCGCGGAAAGTATGGTCTCCCAGAAAGGCTGCACCGATGGAGCGAAAATATGATCCCTGAACTGGGGCATTTTGCTCTGATTATTGGCTTACTGCTTTCTTTTGCTTTATCTGTACTGCCGATTGCAGGCAGCTATAGTGCGCGTCCCCTGTGGATGGAGGCCGGTAGGCCCCTGGCCCTAGGCGTTTTTACCTTTGTGTCGATTGCCTTTGCCTGCCTGACAATCGCCTTTGTGCAGAGTGATTTTACGGTCAATTACGTCGCGCAGAACTCCAATAGTATTCTTCCGGTGTACTACAAAGTTACCGCCGTGTGGGGTGGCCACGAGGGGTCAATTCTCCTGTGGTTACTAATTCAGGCGGGCTGGGCCGCGGCGGTTGCCCTGTTTGGACGCCAGTTGCCACCAGAGCTATTGGCTCGGGTACTCTCTGTATTGGGCATGGTGCTGATCGGTTTCTTCCTGTTTATCCTGCTCACTTCCAACCCCTTTGATCGCACTTTGCCATTTCCGCCGATGGAGGGTTCCGACTTGAACCCGCTGTTGCAGGATCCGGGTATGATTTTCCATCCGCCCCTGCTTTATATGGGCTATGTGGGATTTTCGGTGGCCTTTGCCTTTGCCATTGCGGCGCTTTTAGGCGGTCAATTGGATGCGGTGTGGGCACGTTGGGCCCGACCTTGGACGGCGGTTGCCTGGGCATTTCTTACCCTTGGCATCGCGCTTGGTAGTTGGTGGGCTTATTACGAACTGGGCTGGGGTGGCTGGTGGTTCTGGGACCCGGTAGAAAACGCTTCACTTATGCCCTGGTTGGTGGGTACCGCACTGATGCACTCTCTGGCCGTGACAGAAAAGCGCGGCCTGTTTAAGAGCTGGACCATTTTATTGGCGATTTTCGCCTTTAGCTTGAGCCTGCTGGGTACCTTCCTGGTGCGCTCGGGGGTGATTACCTCAGTGCATGCCTTTGCGACTGATCCGTTGCGCGGCAGCTTTATTTTGGCATTCCTGGCCGTAGTTGTAGGGCTTTCCCTATTGCTGTTCGCACTGCGAGCCCCCTCAGTCAGTGCGCGCAGTGTGTTCTCCTTCCGTTCATTGGAGACGTTCCTGCTCGGCAACAATATTCTGCTGATCCTGATTATGGCGATGGTATTGACGGGTACCTTGTATCCGCTGGTGGCGGACGCGCTAAACTTGGGCAAAATCAGCGTAGGTGCCCCCTTCTTTAACCTGTTCTTTGTGCCCCTGATGGTGTTGCTCTGCCTGTTACTGGGTATGGGGGTACACGCTAACTGGAAAGACAGCCGCTGGGACAAACTCTTCAGTGCCTGGCGTCTGCCATTTCTGGCAGCACTGGTGGTGGCGTTGGTCTGGCCTCTGGCGTTTGATCACTACCACTGGGGCGCAGTACTCGGCATCTTTGTTGGCGCCTGGGTATTTTGTGCATGCCTTGCGGATATCGTGGCCAAGACCCGCAATGCCAGTTCCTTTTTTGCCGGCCTCAAGCGCCAGCGGGCCAGTTACTACGGCATGCACTTTGCGCATATTGGACTCGCGGTGGCAGTACTCGGTGTGGTGCTGACTACGGTGTATAGCGTGGAAAAAGATCTGCGTATGGGCGCAGGGGACAGCTACCAGGTGGCGGGCTATGACTTTGACTTTGGGGGGGTGCGCCTCGCCCAGGGGCCAAACTACCGCGCTTTCGAAGGGGTCTTGCACGTGAGTAAGAATGGCGAGCCAGTTGCCGAGTTATATCCGCAGAAGCGCAACTATTTCTCCGGCGGTAACACCATGACCGAGGCGGCTATCGATACCGGTTTGTTCCGCGATATTTATGTGGCCCTGGGCGAACCGTTAGATCGCAGTAACCCCAGCGGGGATTGGGCGGTGCGGCTTCAGTACAAAGCTTTCGTGGTATGGATCTGGTTGGGCGCACTTTTAATGGCCATTGGCGGTGGTATCTCTGTGGCAGATAAGCGCTACCGCAAGGCCAAAGCGGCGCGCCAAGCATCGCTTAGTGGCAATTTGGCGACCGCTTAAGTTTTGGGAAGGACGAAATGTCGAGATTAAAATTATTTTTTCCCCTGATTATTTTTGTGGCTCTGGCGCTATTGTTCTGGCGTGGTTTATTTTTAAACCCTCAGGAAATGCCTTCGGCACTGCTGAATAAGCCGGTGCCGGAGTTCTCCTTGGATAAGGTTGCCGATAATAACCAGGTTATGCAAAAAGGTGATCTGCCGAAGGGCCCACATCTGCTCAACGTCTGGGCGACTTGGTGTGTAGCTTGCCGGGTTGAGCATCCCTACCTGAATGCCCTGGCTGAGGAGGGCGTGCCGATTATTGGTGTGAACCTCAAAGATGATGATTCCGCGGCGATAAAGTGGCTGGATAAATTCCACAACCCCTATCTGTTTAGTGTTGCGGATAGGGATGGACGCTTGGCGCTGGATCTGGGGGTGTTCGGCGCGCCGGAAACCTTCCTGGTGGACGCCGAAGGCACTATCCGCTGTAAACACGTAGGTGTAGTGGATGCGAAGGTTTGGCAGACCAAGTTGCAGCCTCTGTATGAAAAATTAAAAAGCCAGCACTGGGACGCATTTGCCGGTGACCTATCAGATTCCCTCGTCTCCCGTTGTCAGTGAGACTGAAGAGAAGAAAAGCCGTTTTATCTGTTGGCTGGGTCCAGTAGCGGATAAAGCGGCTTTTCTGCATCAGCTTAATCAAATTCGAGCGCGTTATCCGGACGCCAGCCACCACTGTACCGCCCTGGTAATCGGCAACCCCGCAAATCCTGAGGTAATGCAGGCCGATGATGATGGCGAGCCAGGTGGTAGTGCCGGGCGTCCAATGTTGGAGTTACTCCTAAAGCAGGGGGTGGGTAATGTGGGTGCCGTTGTCACTCGCTATTTTGGCGGAACCAAACTAGGGGTTGGCGGCCTGATGCGCGCTTACCGCGGCTCGGTGGGGGCCGCCTTACAGGCGGTGAACCTGGAGACTTTTGTGCCGCTGCAACATGTTTCCGTAGGCTGTAATTTCGCCCAGGAATCCCGACTGCGCTTTCTTGTGAGGCGTCACCTGGGGTGTTGTGGACAGGCGGAATATGCCAATAAAGTTACCGTGTCGATTGCTTTGCCCCAGGATCAGTGGGTTCCCCTGGTGAAGGTGCTTCAGGCAGAGGGTTTTGAGTTTCAAGAGCAATAAAGCACTTTCTGCAGTTTTGGGGCCGAGGACATTGATTCTCAGGTATTTTATTACTTGAAGCCGCAGCTGTTGCTCACCGTTAGATTTCGTATTTAAACACCGCTAATGTGGCGGCGCGATCAGAGTAAGAACGCCGTTATGTTGGAATTGGAAAATACCATGATATAAGTCACCGGCCCTGACATCAGGGCAGAGATCGCGAGTTAGGGTCAGTGTCAGCTTTTGCGCTAAAGGGTCTATATACAAGATTTCGGCATCGAGAAAGTCAAAATATTGCTGAACTTTGGCGTAGAGAGCTTTAAATAGGCTCTCCTTGATCGAGAAGGCGATAGTTAACCAGTGCTCTGGTGCGATGCCGGCTTGGGAAAATCGTATTTCTTCCGCCGTGCAGACAATAGTATTTTTAATCTCAGCGGCCGTTTCAGTGGGAATCGGTAATTCAAAATCGACACCAAGGGCAAGGGGTCCTCTGGTAAGTGCGCAGATAGCGATATCTCCGCCATGGGAAATAGAGCCGCTGATATCCGTGGGCCATAGAGGGCTGCGGTTGGGGCCAATGGGGACCTGAACATTTGCAAAGCCTAGCTGCTTCAGCGCCTGGGCTGCACAGTATCTTCCCGCCAGGAATTCGGCTTTGCGCTTTTTACAGGCACGTCGGATTTCCTCTGGTAGATGAACACTTAATGTGTCGAATAGGGAATCTTGGTAAAGCGCTAGATCAAAGCGACATTGTAAGAAAACCCCAAAAAAATCGATTGAGGAACCCGTTTCTAAAAAGGTAATAAATCCATGCCCACTTTCCATTAGCGGTTGTTGGATAGGTGGTTGTTCGAGAGGTTCCATCATGATGCGGTTACCCTGTAGGCTGCTTACTCTTATTAGTGTGAGTGGGTGGTTACACAGAACGGTGATCAATCAGCTTGGCTTGGGCAAAGTACAGAGTTTCTGAAAGTGAATCAAAACTTTCCTCAGGAGATTCATCCCAAGGTATAAGAGGTTGTCTCCAACAATATTCCAAGCTGCCACAGGTGGCCTGTATTAGGGTTTTAGGGATTGTGTTCGGCGCATCTAAAATCGGTTGCGCCGAACTCTGAGGCTTGTCTACCAAGGCTAAAAATCTAGCGGGTTACTTTGATTCTTTATACGTTTCGCAGGTCGGCTGTGATTGTGCCAAAGGTAGCGGCTTCCTCTTCGTGGATCGTCTCCCTCCACGGCTCTTGAATTGCATCCGTTAACCATTTTTTCATTGAGGGTAGGTTGTGGATCAGCGCTATATACTCCTTGGCGGTTTTGCCAAGGGGTAAATTATAGTTTTTTACCCTGATGGTAACCGGGGCAAAGAAGGCATCGACAGCGGTAAATTCCTGGCCGGCGAGAAATGGGCCCCCAAATTGTTGAATCCCCTCGATCCACAGTTCATCAACCCGTTTTAAATCTCTTTGCAGCGAATTTGAGATCTCATTCAGCGTTACCTTCAAACTGCAATTCATTGGGCACATATTCCTAAGGCTGGAAAAGCCGGAGTGCATTTCTGCCGAAGCACAACGAGACCATGCGCGGGCCTGTCGATCCGTTGCCCAGACTTGTGAGAAATCCTCCGCGAGATATTCGGTGATTGCCAGGGAATCCCAAACCGTAGTGGTATCTGTTTTCAAGCAGGGTACTTGTCCGGTTGGGGAGAAAGTATGAAATTTCTCCCAGCTGCCACCTTCCTCGAAAGTTACCAGCTTTTCAACAAAGGGGATTTCCAGGTGGTGCATTAACAACCAGGGTCTAAGTGACCAGGAAGAATAATTTTTGTTTCCAATAAATAATTGATACATAAGTGTCCTATCTGTGGGTGTTCTGAAGCTGAAGCCTTGGAAAATCAGCTGTCGATAGTTGAATCGGCGAGTTCCCGTCAATTTCATCGTCTGATCCATAGTCTCCTCGCAATTTACTTCGGCAGCGATTGGCTTGAAGGCCAATAATCGTTAACTTTGCGCCAGTTGCTCTTTTCCAAAGGGAATGGAGAGGAGTCGCGGGGCGGCTGACTAGTAAGAGGAGATTGTCATGCGTGTTGCCATATTAGCCCACAGCGAGGTTGCGCTATTTGAGTTGGGTTGTGCCACGGAGCTGTTTTGTCAGCGGCGCGCAGAGACTGAAGGCTTGTATTACGGTGAAGTAGTGACCTTTGCGGAGAGACCGCCCACAACGGCAGGTGGCCTGTCGCTACAGTGTCGGCAAGTAGAGGGTCTGATGGAGTATGACTTGTTGGTTATTCCGAATTGGCCAACAGTACCGCAGCCAATGGATGTCTATAGAGCGCGTGTGCATCGGGCAGTTACTGAGTTTGCGACCTGTGGCCGAAAAATTTTGACCTTTTGCTCGGGAGCTTTCCTGCCTGCGGAGCTCGGCCTGTTGGATGGTAGAAAGGCCACTACCCACTGGCGCTATGCGGAGTCCTTTCGGAGGCGTTTTCCCCTGGTTGAGTATGTGGGAGATGTTCTCTATGTCTGGCACAACCTATTGGCCTGTGCCGCGGGAAGTTCTGCGGCGATTGATTTGGGGATTGAATTTCTGCGGCAGACCTACGGCGTTGAGTTAGCCAGTTCAGTGGCCCGGCGCTTGGTGATGGCGCCCCACAGGCAGGGTGGGCAGGCCCAATTTGTAGAGACTCCGGTGTCAAAACGTCCCGACTTTTTTGCCAGTGCCTTAGATTGGGCTCTGGCTAACTTACAGGGTTCGATTTCAGTGGATGACTGGGCTGCACAGGCACATCACTCCCGTCGCAGTTTTGATCGTAAGTTTCGCCGGTCTCTAGGAGTTTCACCGAAGACGTGGTTAATCCAGCAGCGATTGCGTGTGGTGCAGAAGGCGTTGGAGTCAGGTGAGGCCTCTTTAGATCGGGCGGCGCAACTGGCGGGCTTTGCGAGCAGTACCACTATGCGCCACCATTTCCGCAAGGTATTTGGGGTTTCTCCCAGTCAGTATCGGCGCCAATTTTCCAGGAGGCCGGGCATTACTTGACGGGTAATACAAATATGACGGTCGAGGAAAGGGCGTGAGGGTGAAGAAAGGTCGATACCTTCGGTTGATACAACCCCGGCCACGAACAGGTTATGATTCCTCCTTTATTGCCTGAACTCAGTACGGAAAACGAAGGATTTATGAGCAAACAGCGCGTATTGACCGGTATCACGACCACCGGTACTCCCCACCTGGGTAACTATGTTGGTGCGATCCGCCCGGCCATTTCTGCAAGCCAGGACGAGAACAACCAGTCCTTTTATTTCCTGGCGGATTATCACGCGTTGATTAAGTGCCAGGACCCGGAACAAGTGCATCAATCCACTCTGGAGATTGCCGCTACCTGGTTGGCTTTGGGCCTCAATACCGACAATGTGGTGTTCTACCGTCAATCCGACATTCATGAAATTCCCGAGCTGACCTGGCTCCTTACCTGTATGACCGGCAAAGGCTTGATGAATCGTGCCCATGCCTACAAGGCGGCCGTAGATGCTAACCGCGCCGATGGTGAGGACTCCGATTTTGGCGTCACCATGGGGCTCTACAGCTACCCCATCCTAATGGCTGCAGACATTCTCATGTTCAATGCCAACAAGGTGCCGGTGGGTAAGGATCAGGTTCAGCATATTGAGATGGCCCGCGATATCGCTCAGCGATTTAACCATCACTATAGCGAGCACTTCGCTCTGCCTGAGGCGGTGGTCGATGACCATGTGGCTGTGCTGCAGGGGCTCGATGGCCGCAAGATGAGTAAGAGCTATGGCAATACCATTCCTCTATTTCTGCCAGAGAAAAAGCTGAAAAAGCATATCAACAAGATTAAGACCAATCTGTTGGAGCCGGGTGAGCCCAAAGACCCGGATACCTCAACGGTTTTCCAAATTTGGCAGGCCTTTGCGACGCAAGAGCAAACTGCGGAGATGCGCAAGGCGTTCGAAGAGGGCATTGCCTGGGGGGAGGCCAAGAAGCAGCTATTTGAGTTGGTAAACGAACAGATTGGTGAGGCGCGGGAGCGTTATAACAAGCTGCTTGAAAACCCAGCACAGATTGAAGAGGAACTGGAGAAAGGAGCGGCCAAAGCGCGGGCTTACTCTGCTCCATTTATCGAAAAGTTGCGACGTGCGGTAGGTATCCGCAAGATCGGGCAATAGTTTTTTTAAAAAAAATTGGGGGGCTATGGCTTCCGTAGCCGTCCCCTATCTATAAGAGTATTGATCAGAAAATAACACATATAAAAATAACCAAAATACAGGGCTTCATTATGGAAAATGTTCAAACAGACCCTGCCGCAGGCATTGATACCAATAAGAATGGTTGGATCAACCGGGCGCTTAATTTTATTGAAGTGGTGGGGAATAAACTTCCCGATCCAGCGGTACTCTTTCTTGTTTTGATGGTGGCTATCTGGGTGCTTTCCTGGATTTTGTCTGGAGTGAGTTTTGAGACATTGCACCCTGCGACGGGTGAGGCTATCCAAGTAACCAACCTTCTCTCCAGTAGCGAACTCGCTCGATTTTTATCCAGTATGGTCACGACCTTTACCAGCTTTGCGCCTCTTGGGGTAGTGCTTGTGGCTATGCTGGGTGTGGGGGTGGCGGAGCAGAGTGGCTTTATCAATGCGGTTTTGAAAAAGCTGCTGGCAGTGACTCCGCAGATGTTGCTCACTCCAATGCTGATTCTGGTGGCGATTGTCAGCCACACCGCCGTAGATGCGGGCTATGTCTTGGTGATCCCTCTGGGCGGAGTGATCTTCTATGCGGCTGGGCGTCACCCCTTGGCGGGTATTGCGGCGGCTTTCGCCGGTGTCTCCGGCGGTTTCTCCGCGAACTTTGTGCCCTCTGCAATCGATCCTTTGCTGCAGGGCTTTACTCAGACCGCTGCGCAGATTGTCGATCCAGAGATGCAGGTAAACCCGTTGAACAACTGGTTCTTCACCTCGGCGTCCTGCTTGGTGGTGACTATGCTGGGCTGGTGGCTCACCGACAAGGTGATCGAGCCCCGCTTGAAAAGTGTGGCTATCGATGGCGATAAAGACGATATGCCGGTGATGCAGGAGTTGGGCGCCCGCGAAAAGAAAGCCATGTATCTAGCGGCCACTGTCATGATTGCTGGGATTGTTGGTCTCATCACCTGGATGCTACCGGAGACTTCTGCCTTACGTGATGCCGAGGGTCAGTTAGCCTCCTTCGGTGCGCCGGTCATGAAGTCCATTGTGCCGTTAATCTTCCTGCTGTTTATTATTCCCGGGGTCGTGTTTGGCTTTGCCGCGGGCACCTTCCGGCAGAGTAAGGACGTGATTGATGCGATGTCCAAGACCATGGGTTCCATGGCGTATTACATCGTGATGGCCTTTTTCTGTGCGCTGTTTATTTCTGAATTTGCCCGCTCTGGGCTGGGCACCTTGCTATCGGTAGAGGGGGGTAGTCTGTTAGCGGCCATGGATATGCCGGGGCCCATCACCCTGATGGGGATCATTCTGCTGGTGGCATTTATCAACCTGTTTGTTGGGTCTGCTTCGGCAAAATGGGCGCTGCTCTCACCAATTTTTGTGCCCATGTTGATGCAGATCGGCTTCTCTCCGGACCTGACTCAGGCGGCCTATCGGGTTGGTGACTCCTCCACGAATATCATTACCCCACTAATGCCTTACTTCCCGCTGGTGGTGGTCTACTGTCAGCGTTACGTGAAAGGCACGGGTATCGGCACCCTGGTATCTATCATGCTGCCTTATTCGGTGGTGTTCCTGATCTGCTGGTCTCTGTTCCTGGTGATTTACTGGAGTCTTGGTATGCCTCTTGGGCTTCAAGCGAGCTACACCTACCCAACGCCTTAAGTACTGCCCCGGTGTGAAATATTTTGTTCCGGGGTACTTTTTTCATAGGCTCTGTCCAGGGGTGCTTCCGACAGCGGAAGCGCCTTCTCTCTCTAGAATTTCCTGCCGAGTTAAAAACCACTTGGAGAGTGAGCGCTGCTTTCTGCAACGCTCCATTAACAGAAAAATATCGATCAAACGCACTCCCTTGTTGGGTCGGTGCGGCGCCTAGGTCCAAGAGTCTTTTTGTTTAATTTCCCTCTCGTATAACGCGAAATGTGCCAGGTATTGCCGGTGCTGGCCCACACATTCCTCTGGGTTAAGCCTGCAGGGCGGACAGTGTTAGTAAAAAAATGTTCCAATAATATTGCAAGTGATAACGATTCCTATTAAGATCCGTGTCAGTTTATGTCGTCAGCTGTCGCTGCGACACCATAATTCCAATGAATGTTGAGGGATCTCAATGGGCACCGCTCGCTTCCAAGGTTTACGCCAAAACGCCTCTCCTGTTTTCTCCGGACTTAGCCGCTCACTATTGGCGCTGGCTATTGCTGCAGGCAGCTCTGCCTCTTACGCGGCGAACGAAAAAAGTGAGACTCTAGAAGAGGTTAACGTAACAGGCGAGCTGAACCTGTCCCGCCAGACTTCGATTGGCAAGCTGGATATTCCGGTTGATGAAACTCCCTTCTCTATCTCTCTGCGTGATAAAGACTTTTTTGATGTTACTGGCTCTAAGACTGTACAAGATATCCTGCAATATTCTGCTGGTGTGAATGGTGGCTTGTTTGGCGTTGATGCCCGCGGTGACTGGTCTACCGTCCGTGCCGTTGAGCCAATTATGTTTGTCGATGGACTCAAAACAACTTTCGGTAGCTATACCGGTTCACGTGCAAACCTCTTTGCCTTCGAGCGTGTGGAAATCCTTAAGGGACCTTCCTCAGTACTTTATGGACAGGGTTCTACAGGTGGTATCGTCAATCTGGTTTCCAAGCGCCCCAAAGAGGAGTTTGGTGGTGAGCTGATGGTGCAGGGCGGTGACTATGATCGCAAGGTAATTGCTGGAGATGTTACCGGGGCCTTGGACAGTGATGGAGAGTGGCTCTATCGCGTAGTGGGTTATGCCCGCGATGCCGATGCCCAGGTTGATCATGTCGATGACGACAGCACTTTGTTTATGCCTTCCATTTCCTGGCGCCCCAGTGCGGATACCGAGATTACTTTCTTGGTGAACCATCAAGAAGAAAAGACCGGTACCACTGCTGCCTTCCTACCCTGGGGCGGCACTGTTGTTGATAACGTAAACGGTGAAATCCCGACCGATACCTTTATTAGTGAGCCAGGTTGGGATAAATACAACACCGAGCAAACCGCTTATAGCTTGTGGATTGATCACCGCTTAAATGATAGCTGGGGTATCAATGCGGGTCTTCGTTATTCAAAAGGGGATGTCGACTACAACTCGATGTATGCTGATTATAATGAACTACGCATACAAAAAGATCTCCGTGAAGTATCGCGGACCGTCTATATGAAAGACGCGAAAAGCGATCTTTTGATTTTTGACCTGCGCCTGTCTGGCGAGCTGACTACAGGGGCTCTCGAGCATCAGATCACAGTTGGTATTGATAGCCAGAATGCAGAAATTGATAACAGTATTTTGAGAATGCGCGGCCTCGGTGGTGTTATTGATATTTTTGATCCGGTTTATGGCTATGTGCCAGAGGGGCTGGACGGAATGGGGAGAGAAAATACCGATGTTAATGCTGAACAAGTAGGTGTTTATTTCCAAGACCAGATTAGCCTTGGCAACTTTATTTTTAATCTGGGCTTGCGTGAAGATAGATTGTCATCGAGAACACAAAGTAATAATTCTGAAAAGTTAAGTGGCAAGCAGAGAGAGACGGAAGTCACGAAAAGATTTGGCCTAATGTACGCCTTCGACAGCGGTGTATCGCCTTATGTTAGCTATTCAGAATCTTTTGAGGCTGTTTTAGCTGACCCGAATAATCAGAGTAGTGTCTACGAGCCGGTTAAAGGGGAGCAAGTTGAAGTTGGTATTAAATACCAGCCAGAAGGCACTAATATCCTGATGACGGCTTCAGCTTTTGAAATCAACCAGAAAAATCGCTTAACTCTCGGTCTCGACAGATCCTTCCGGCAAATTGGAGAGGCGCAGATTGATGGATTTGAGTTTGAGGCCAGTGGGCAGTGGGGTAATCTGACGCTAGTGGCTAATTACAGCCAGATGGATACTGAAATACTTGAAAGCAGCGATCCATTTGAGGTTGGCACTGAAATTGAGACTGTGCCTGAGGAGCAATTCTCTCTTTGGGGGAACTATGACTTTAGTGAATGGGTTCCTGGTCTAAGCGTTGGAGTAGGCGCTCGTCATGTTGGTGAAAGTTATACCGGTATTGATAAAGTAACTCCATTGTACGCACTTTATTATGGCGACCTGGCTGCTGACTTAGCGGATTTTCCCACAGAGAATCCATCCTACACCTTATATGACGCAACCATTGGCTACGCCCTAGAGAGCTGGAAGTTCCAGTTCAATGTAAAGAACTTGACCGACGAAGTTCACACCACTTCCTGCTTGAGTCGTGGTGATTGCTTCTACGGCGAGCGTCGCTACGTGACTGCAGAGGCACGTTACACTTTCTAAGTTAGAGTAGACTGGGAGTTTGTCCGCAGGGGGAGTCTGTGGGCAAACTCCCTTTTTTGCGTTTCACCATCAGGTGGGAGCCAAAATCTCCCAGTGTGATATTTATGCCGAGTTCCTTCTACATCGTTGCCGGATTGGCCAGTATTTTTACCTTTGCGGGTATCGCCAGCCTGTATTCAGCCTGGCTTCGTAGCGGACCTCAACCACTGCGCAGCTGGCTCGGTTGGGGTTTGTTGTTGCTATCGGCTTTCGGCTGGAGTGCGGTGGTGGGGGTGGAATATGGAGTGAGTATCGCCACACTCCTGGTGATGATCGGTGCTCTCTCTCTGCTTGCTATAAAAGGTGACTGGCCGAGTGGCCCTCCCAGGCAGGAAAAAAAGCGAACAGGAAGTCCTGCTCCCTCTGAAGCCTTGCTCCAATTGTGGTTGCGAGGCACTTTGCGTTTCCTGGCTATCGCTTTATTGCCGACAGCAAGTGGCTTGCTGGCTGGACTTCTTTATTTCGGGTTTGCCAGTTCTGGTGAAAGTGCTCGCCTAGTGGGTGGCGCCTTCGTTTCGGTGATTGTTTGGACGCTGGCTATGGTCTGGTGCAGCGCAGATCGGAAGCTCCTGCGCCCCAGTGCCGGCCTCCTGATATTTTCACTAGCCAGTGGTTTGGTCTTAATGCCTACCGCGGCATAAGTATCCGACGCCCTTAGAACCCATGGATCCCTAGTAGGAACTCAACGTGAAATTTTCCCTAAAGCCAACGCCTGCTTTTGTGCGCGATATGACCGATGGACACTCAGTTCTAGGTCTGGCCGTATCGACACTGCTATATATTGTCTGTGTCAGCGGTACCCTCGCGGTTTTTTACAACGAGTTTGAACGCTGGGAGCAGGCTTCAGAGCTGGAAAATCTCGAAGTGAGTCCCTCTGCCTATCAGCTTGCTACAGAACAGGCAGTAGCGCTGGCGAAAGAAGAAAAAGAAGAGTTCGACTCGATAAAATTCACAATCCCCAATACCGATATGCCCAGGCTAACGGTTGAGGTGGGGGATATTGAGCGCTACGTTGCTGCCGATGGTTCTCTACTGGGGAAAGTTGAGCACGAGTGGACGCACTTTCTCGCCTATTTGCACTTTGCCCTCAATCTTCCCTTGGGCCTGGGTGTGCCGCTAGTTGGTCTAATTGGCGTTCTGATGGCAGCGCTGATCCTCTCTGGGTTGCTGGCGCACCCTAAAATCATTAAGGATGCTTTCTCTTTCCGGCTGACAGGTTCAAAGCGCTTGCAGCAAGTGGACTTGCACAACAGGTTGGGAGTCTGGGCGTCACCCTTCCACTTGGCGATCGCCATTACTGGTGCATTTATTGGTCTCTCCCAGGTCGCGGCCTTTGCGATCGCGGGCCTTTTCTTTGATGGCGATACGGAGAGAGTTGAGCATATTCTCTATCGCGAACACCCGATCATGGAGGAGAATGCCCCGGAGATGCCGCTTCCGGATTTTGCAGAAATTCTTGCGCAAATGGAGCGAATTGCTCCGAATGAGGAGCGCACGAAGCTGGAAGTAGCTTTCCCTGGCCGCGAGGGGCAGGTTGTGGAAATCTGGACTCGTGTCCCCGAGAAGCTGGTTTGGGGCGAGCGCTACCACTTTAACCCGGATGGCAGTCTGATTGAAAAAGAGGGGTGGTCTGAAGGGGATGCGGCCAAGCAGGTATATCTATCCACCTTCCGACTGCACTTTGGCCACTTTTCTGGTTTCCCGGTAAAGATTGCCTATTTCCTGCTAGGCATTGGTATGTGTGTGCTGGTTGTGTCCGGCATCAATATCTGGTTAGTGCGTAAGCGCCAGCGCGGCCAGCCTGCCAAGCGACTGGAGCGCGTCTGGATGGCTCAGGTTTGGGGGATCCCTTTTGCGATCGCTTTAAGCGCCGTAACCTATCTGGCCTTCGCAGTGCCTGCAGCTCAGGTGTTCTGGGGGACCACCGTGGTGTTGAGTGTGGTCGCTGCCTTTGCGGGAACGGTTGCCGGTTGGTCAATGTTGCTCCGCGGGGCGACCATCGCCGCCTGCGTGCTGGCAGTGATCGTCCACACTTCGATTTTTGGTGCAGACTCCTTTGTACACGCATCTCTGGTTGCCAATGCCGTGTGGTTACTGATTGCCGCGGGGATTGCCGCCTCGTGCCTTTATACCTGGGTGCGGCGCCGGGATGGCGCCTTTGCTTCATCGGTAGGCAGTGCTGTCGGAAGCCGCTGAAAACGAAGATGCCCGGTATTATTCTGATGCCGGGCGCAGCATTTCTATATGGGGTATACCGTCTTCATCGTAAGGGGCGGATACCCGCTCAAAGCCAAACGCCCCATAAAACCTGTCTAGGTGTTCTTGCGCAGAAATACGAATGCTCATGCCGGGGTAGGTCGCCTGAGTTTGTTCAACGGCACGGCGAATGAGCTCTTTACCCAGGCCTGTACCACGGCTGGGCTCTGTAGTAAGCACCCGGCCTATGGAAGGCTCCGGGTATTTTTTTCCGGGAAATACTACGCGCAGGTACGCCATCAGCCGAGGGGGTTCGTTGTCTTTATCCCAGCAGATCAGGTGCCATGCAGACTGGTCTTTACCGTCGGCATCCTGATAGGGGCAATCCTGCTCCACGGTAAAGACCTCCTGCCGCATCCGCAGAATTTCGTAGAGTTGATCAATAGAGAGTTGATGAAAGCTACACCACTGCCACTGCACTTTGTATGCCTCTATATTTGGGGAGCTGGAATTTCTAAAGTTTGCTTATCCAGATATTAAACTGGCTTGGTGGGGAAAAAAAGCCAGTGCGAAGCGGGTCGATGGACTTTCCCTCGACCCGATGGCGGTAGGTTGTAGCTTAGTGAGCTTGGGATTTTGGGGGGCTTCTTGCAAAGGTGCCGTGCTCCAGGTAGTGGAGTACCTGGGCAATCACTTTTTTGTCCTTCATCATAAAGACATGGGTTACAGGCATTTCCAGGTGGTCTTTCATACCCTCTAGCTTGGTGCTTGTAACGGAGACTTTGCCATCATCGGTCTCGGGAATCAGCCGTGAAAGTATCAGATTGATGCTGCGTGTGCCTGCGATGATGCCCACATCAAAATCAGCCCTCCCCAATTGATTGGGAACACTCAGCTCACCAGTGCCAAGCTGTAAGCCCGCATCCCCAAAGGCAAATTCGAAGCCAGGAAAATCGCCGAGTTTATCTACCACTTCGCTACCTTTGTTGGGCGGGCCCAGCATCACGACGCGATTGAGGTTTTCAATTTTCACTTGGCTGAGATATTGGCGCACCAATATGCCGCCCATTGAATGGGTGACAAAGTTGATTTCACTATGGCCAACACAAGCATCGAGTGCGGGGGCGATGGCGCTGCCGGCCAGTTGTTCGATAGGGAAGCGAGTGGAGGGATAATCCACATTGACAGTCTTGTAACCGGCGTCACCGATCGCGCGTTCTAACTTGGCCATGGAACTGTCTGATTTAGCCAGGCCGTGCAGCAGTATCACGCAGGCGGAGTGGGCGTTCGCTGAGAGAGAGCCCAGGAGTATTGAGCCCATAAGTAGCGTGAGGGTTAAAAGCAGCTTTTTCATTGATGTCCTGTTAATGGCGGCCTTACCGTCGGCAGTATGCGGCGACATCAAAAAAAATCCAAGATACCGGCTTGGGTTGGTTGAGTTTCACCGAGCCGGCTACCGGGTCACTCGATTTTCTGGCGCAGCATTTCGATCATGCGTGCGGGATTATCTGGAGTGATTACTAGGGTTTTACCGGGGAAGCGCAAAACGACAGCCTTCTGCTGGTCTGTGGCAAAGGCGCGAAAGCGGCCTAGCGGTTTATTCTGGAACAGGCCGATATAGCCAAAGAGGCCTGAATTACCAAAAATACGGACCGATCCTTGCATAGCTGCAGGGTCGGCTTTAGCCTCGTGTAGCCCCTCCAGGGAAATCGAGGTCTTCCAGCCGGGTCTCAGAATTTGCAGGCGATTGTGGTCCAGGCTGTAGCCACGAATGGAGAAACCAGCACCCAGAAGTAAAATCACCGGAGGTAGTGCAATGGCCAGGCTAAACAGGAGTGAGGGTGTTTGCGGGGACTTGGCCAGCAGGATAACTGGGATTGCTAAAAGCAGCGCAGCGCTCAACAGGCTGATTATTTTCAGCTGGCGGCTCCAGGGGGCTTGAAAAACAACAGGGTGCATAGATAACTCAATAAACAATGGGCGGTTTGAATGCCTCAATCATAGTGCTGATGGAATCCGCTTGGCAAAGCCGCAGTGAAAAGTACTGTTCTTTGGTTTGCTGAAAGGATTCAAAGTCCCGTGGAGGGGTATGTCATCGGCGTGTGGCATGAGTTTTGAGTAGTAGTAATTTTTCAACGATGGATGAATGATGGCAAGTGGGATTAAAGAGCGGGAGCGACAGTCGGCCCTGGTCGTAGAGGGTGGGGCTATGCGCGGTATTTTTGCCGCAGGTGTGTTGGATGCTTTTATTGAGGTGGATTTTTACCCCTTTGACTTCGCTATCGGTGTTTCCGCAGGTTCAACCAACCTGATTGGCTACTTGGCGGGGGATCACGGACGCAGCCGCCAGATTTTACTCGATCACGCCACGCGAGCAGACTTCATTGATTGGCGGCGCTATCTGAGAGGAGGGCACTTTTGTGATATCAACTGGTTGTGGCACGCGTCCTATAAGGATGTTCCTCTAAGTATTACGCGCTATACGGAAAATGGTGTTCCCCTTTATGCGGTAACTACCAGTATCACCAGTGGGCAGCCTCACTATGTGTGTGTGACGCCTGAGAATATGCACGAAGTTTTTCCTGCATCATGCGCGATTCCCATGGCCTACCGGGACTTTCCGTCAGTTGCTGGAGAGCCCATGACCGATGGCGGCCTTGCGGATTCGATCCCGGTTATTCGAGCCTACGAACAGGGTGCCCGCGATATCACTGTGATCCTGTCGCGCCCTTTGGGCTATAGAAAGCCTGTCGGCTCGGCCCCGAAATTCATCAAGCAGTTTTTCCACGACCATGCCCGTTTGTTTGAGGCGGTACTGGATAGGGGGGAGCGCTATAATCGTGCCCTGGATTTTATTAAGGCGCCACCGAAGGACTGTCGAGTGTCGGTGATTGCACCCCCCGCGGATTTCCCGGTAAAGCGCTTTACCCAGGAAATTGAATTATTGGAAACGGGTTATGAAATTGGCGGTGCATTGGGCAGACAGTTTTTGAGTAACCCTGTTGATGAGGCGCCGCCGCTAACGCCCAAGAGCTAGCTAAGTGAGGGGCAGGTAAATCCTTGTCTATCAGGAGTCGCTCCTGATCAATCATTTTGAGGTATTTATCTTGGCTCTTAATTTAGGCTGCCCGATTATTGGCATTTACTTCCTTTGTCGCTTGTAGGAGTCTTGTGTGAGGAGTGGATAATATTGCTAACCTAATACGATTTCGCGCAGGATTTTGAATAACAAACTGAAGGGAAGGAGGGAGGTATGAATGGAAAGTGCCTTTGTGGTGCTGTTGAGTTTCAATTGGATGGGCCCTTGCCGGACCTCTATCAGTGTCACTGCTCGCTTTGTCGCAAGCTGAGTGGCTCTGCCTCAGATACGGCCATGTTTATTGGTCGGGATCAGTTTCGCTGGGTGCGCGGGCTGGATAAAATTTCCTCCTATCGCAAAACTACGGGCTTCAGGGCGGACTTTTGTGGCAGCTGTGGCAGTACGGTCCCCCACCTGATGAGTAACACTACGCACTTCTGGGTCCCCGCGGGTCTGCTTGATGGGGAGTTCTCCGGAAAAGTGGCGGTCCACCTGCATGTTAATTCCAAGGCCTGCTGGGATGAAATAGGCGGGCAGGGGGAGCACTTTGCGGAAATGCCAGAAATAGAAGAATTGAGCCGGCTTCTACATGAAGATGTTGAAAAGGTGGAGGGAGAATTGGTGGAAACTTGAGGTGGGGGTTTTGTAAAAATTTTTAATGCTTACCTTTAAATATGCTTTAAGTACATACAAAAAAGCCCCGCTCTTGCGAGCAGGGCTTTTTTGTATGTGGCGGACCGGACGGGACTCGAACCCGCGACCTCCGGCGTGACAGGCCGGCATTCTAACCAACTGAACTACCGGTCCGCATTCCTGCTTCTCTTTAAATATCTTGCCGGGCAAGAGTAAGAGAAGTGGTGGGTGGTACAGGGGTCGAACCTGTGACCTACGGCTTGTAAGGCCGTCGCTCTCCCAACTGAGCTAACCACCCCGTGTCAGGAGCTGCGTATCTTAATGATATTTTTTTTACGGTCAACTGCTTTCACAAAAAAATTCTTAAAAATAATTTTTGAATAAAAATTAATCAAGTCCCTGTAATAATTTTGAGGCATGCCTGGCTGAATTTTTTTCGACACAAAAAAATAGTTTTTTATTTTTTTAGTACGCGGCGACAAATTGACCGCAAAAAATATATTGCGAGTTAGGGTCCACTATTTTTTGAGGTCAAATACATTTTTGTTGGTGGAGTTGCGGTTGCATTACCACTCAAGGACAGCTCAATTGGGTGGGGTTACGAATATACCGCTTAAGTGATCGTGGGGATTTGCAGTTTGTTTTTTGGGGAGCGCGAAGTGGGGTGAGTGCACATACAAAAAAGCCCCGCTCTTGCGAGCAGGGCTTTTCTGTATGTGGCGGACCGGACGGGACTCGAACCCGCGACCTCCGGCGTGACAGGCCGGCATTCTAACCAACTGAACTACCGGTCCGCATTCCTGCTTCTCTTTAAATATCTTACCGGGCAAGAGTAAGAGAAGTGGTGGGTGGTACAGGGGTCGAACCTGTGACCTACGGCTTGTAAGGCCGTCGCTCTCCCAACTGAGCTAACCACCCCGTGTCAGGAGCTGCGTATCTTAATGATATTCTTTGCTGCGTCAACGCCTTTTTTGAATTTTTTTTTGTCTTTCAATGAGTTAAGGCATTTACGCAGGTGTAGTTGGGCGTGTCCGGCGGGAGGTGACACTGCTATAATCGCGAAAATTTCCAGGGTATAAGCGTGGAACAAGCCGTGAAAGAAAAGCGTTGGCTGGGGCAATTTCTACTTGGACTTGGTGCGTTGTGCCTGTCTGTGGTCGTGCAGGCCGTAGTGGAGACGGAAAAGCTGTCCTCTCCAGAATTGGAAGCACGCTATCGGGTGCTGATTGAGGAAATGCGTTGTCCAAAATGCCAGAACCAAAACTTGGCTGGCTCGGATGCGTCAATTTCCGCAGACCTGCGCCGGGAGATCCGTCGCCTGCTGGAAGAGGGGTTTACGGACCAAGAAATAGTCGACTACATGGTGGCCCGTTATGGGGACTTTGTACTCTATAGGCCCCCGGTACAGCGCAACACTTTGGCATTGTGGTTGGCCCCCGGCGTTTTTGCCTTGCTGGGTCTGTTGGCCCTTATTGTGATTGTGGTGCGCTCCCGCAGCGGGACCGGCGCCGGGCAGGACGATGCCAGTGGCGAGTTGACGGAAGATGAAAAGCATCGCCTGAAAAAACTCCTGGGCGATGACGGGGATGATTTGACTGAGCGTGGGAAGAAAAGCAAATGACTGATATTTGGTTTGGTTTGGCGATCCTGCTGTTATTGCTGGCTCTTGTTTTTCTCTTGCCGGGCCTGCGGGCTGCGGGGGCACGCCGTGCGGGTGTAGATAAGCGCGCGGCATTGGCGGAGATTTATCGCGAGCGCTCCCGTGAGTTGCGTGCCGCAATGCAAAGTGGCGCTATCGATGAGCAGCAGTTTAACCAGCTTGAGGCGGAAATGACTCGTGAACTCCTCAGTGCCGAGACGGAAACCGCTGCTGCGGCTCCATCACGGCGCGGTGCAGGTCTGCTAATAAGCTTGGCTGTTTTGTTCCCAGCGATGGCGGTGGGCGCCTATGTTCTATCCGAGCGCCCTGCAGAGGTGTCTCTGTATCGCGAGATGATGGCCAGTCAGCAGGGGCAGACAGACCCGTCGAGTGAAGAGCGTATCACCCAGCAACTGAAACAGCGTGCCGAGTCTCACCCAGAGGATTTGAGTAGTCGCTTCGTATTGGCGCAGAGGCTCCTGGTCAGTGGCGATATAGCCGGTGCCGTGGATGGCTATCGCTTTGTGTTGGAGCGTGAACCCGAGGCGGTGTCGGTCAAAGCCGAGCTGGCCCAGGCCCTGTTCTTTGCGGGTGGTTCCAAAATCACGGACGAGATTCGCACGCTGATCCATCAGGTACTAGAGGCTCAGCCCAACAACGGCACTGCTTTGGGTCTAGCAGGCATCGCCGCTTATGAAGATAAAAATTATCGCCAGGCACGCGATCATTGGCAGGGTGCCCTGGTGCAATTAGCTCCGGGAACGGCCGCGGCCGAGGCTTTAGCGGCGGGGGTGGCCCGTGCAGAAAAGGCCCTGGCAGAGCGCGGTGAACCGGTCGTTGCCGAGACCGCAGTTGAGGTCCAGGAAGGGGCGCAGATTCGCATTGCGGTGAGTTTGAGTGGCAACGTTGCCGCGGATCCTTCGACTCCAGTCTTTATTTACGCTCGCAGTGCTGATAGCCCGATGCCTTTGGCGATTGTGCGATTGACTGCGGGACAGCTGCCGGCGGAGGTGGTGCTGGATGAATCACGGGCGATGATGCCGGGTCGTTCAATTTCTACGGTGGACTCTGTGCAGTTGGTTGCGCGTTTGGCTTTGCGCGGTGACGCGCGCCCCGCATCGGGCGACTGGCAGGGCACCATTAAAACTCTGCCCAAGTCGCGCTGGGGTGATCAGCAGTCCATCGTGATTGACCGGGAACTCTAGGCTTTTAGGTAAATACAAACCGCGCCGTTCAGGGCCAATATTCTAAAGGATATGGTGCCCTGAGAACTATTTTACGCGTTGGTGGTCACAGGCGCGCGCGGCAAAAATAGAGGTTTTTCTTTTCCCTGCCGCTGGCGATTTCATACAGCTTGAGATGTTGGCATTGGGTACCAGTTGCGGCGGTTGTGCGATCTTGACTTGACCATCGGCCATTCCGGCCGATAATCCGCCTGCAACGATACTGTGAAGAATCGCGCTGAAAGCCCTGGTGGCGCCATGTACAATTGAGCGTTTGGTGATCGGGCCGGCAAAGATAAAAAATACCGAGTTTAAGAATACATGCGTCTGAAGTGCATCAAGCTTGCGGGTTTCAAGTCCTTTGTTGACCCCACCACTGTTTATTTCCCGACAAACCTCAACTCGGTGGTTGGTCCCAACGGGTGCGGCAAATCCAATACGATTGATGCCGTGCGCTGGGTGATGGGGGAGTCGTCGGCAAAAAACCTGCGCGGCGATTCGATGACCGATGTGATATTTAATGGCTCCAGCGGGCGCAAACCCGTTGGCCAGGCCTCTATTGAATTGGTATTCGATAATTCTGCCGGAAAATTAACCGGCGCTTATGCCGCTTTCACCGAGGTCTCTGTGAAGCGCAAAGTGACCCGCGAAGGGCAGAACA
This sequence comes from uncultured Microbulbifer sp., assembly GCF_947498635.1. Lineage (GTDB taxonomy): Bacteria > Pseudomonadota > Gammaproteobacteria > Pseudomonadales > Cellvibrionaceae > Microbulbifer > Microbulbifer echini. The sequence continues at coordinate 29,184 of NZ_CANMKV010000010.1, forward strand.
ATTACTACCTTAATGGAGAGAAGTGCCGGCGCCGCGATGTGACCGACCTGTTCCTTGGAACTGGCCTCGGACCGCGCAGCTACGCGATTATCGAACAGGGCATGATCTCAAAGTTGATTGAGGCCAAGCCAGAAGAGCTCAGGGTTTTTATCGAAGAAGCCGCCGGTATTTCCAAATACAAGGAGCGTCGTCGCGATACAGAAAATCGCATGCGTCGGACTTCGGAAAACCTGGAGCGACTCACCGATATTCGCGATGAGCTGGAACGACAATTGTCGCGTTTGGAGCGTCAATCTGCCGCAGCCGAGAAATACAGTCGGTTTAAAGGAGAAGAGCGCAGTCACAAAGCAAATCTGCAGGCGCTGAAATACCGCGATCTCAATGAAAAATCCTCCGCCAAGCAGCAACAGATCGGCGAGCTGGAGCTGACTGTGGAGGAGCTGGTAACCCGGCAGGTGAATTGCGATACGGGCATTGAGCAAAAACGCGTGGGCTATCACGAGTTGTCCGACAGTTTTAATGAGGTACAGGGGCGCTTCTATGCTGTGGGCGCGGATATCGCCCGCCTCGAACAGAGCATTGCTCACGCTCGCGAGCGCTCGACCCGCCTGCAATCAGACCTGGGACAGACGGAACAGGAATTCCGCGAGGCGGAAACCAACCTGGAGGTGGATCGCGAGAAAGCCGCCCAGTTTGAGGAAGAGCTGGAAATTATCGTGCCGGATCTTGAGATGGTGCTCGCTGCGGAGGAAGACTCCGCCAGTGGTCTGCTCGAAGCCGAGGAGCAGATGCGCAACTGGCAAAACGAGTGGGATCAGTTTAACCAGGGGGCCTCCGGCTCGCGCCAAATGGCGGAGGTACAGCAGTCGCGTATCCAGCACCTGGAAACCTCTGGGCAGAGACTGCTAGAACGAATTAACAAGCTTGTCGCAGAGCAATCTGGCCTACAGGTCTCCGAAGATGATGAGGAAACCCTGCAATTAAATGAGCAACTCGCCGAACTGGAAATGCAGGTGCAGGAGCGCCGCGAAGAAACTGCTGAGCGTGGTGAATCTCTGCAAGAGCGGCGCAGTCGAGAGCGGGAACTGGCTAGCGAGCTGGACCAGCTGCGCCTTCAGTTACAAACCAGCCGGGGCCGCCAGGCATCCCTTGAGGCACTGCAGCAGGCCGCGTTGGGGCAGGGCAAAGCCGTAGAGAATTGGCTGCAGCAACAGTCGCTGGCCGATAGGCCCCGACTCGCCGACCAGATCCAGGCGGAAGCCGGCTGGGAGACTGCCGTGGAAACGGTACTGGGCCAGCAGTTGCAGGCGGTTTGTATCGAGCAGTTGGAAAATTTGGCCGAGGGTTTGGATCAACTGCAAAGTGGTCAGGCGATCTTTATCGATGGCAGTGCCGTAAACCCCACGGCTGTCGGACAGCTGCCATCTTTGACCCGTGTGGTGCAGGGGCCGGCATCTCTCACCGGCCTGCTCGCCGGCATTTACACAACGGAAACTCTCAATGAGGCTCTGACACAGCGCAGTGCTCTGCAGCCCCATGAGTCCATAGTGACTCGTGACGGACTCTGGCTCGGCCCCAACTGGCTGCGGGTGAGTCGCGCCAGCGACGCGGAGTCCGGCGTCTTGGCTCGCAAGCAGGAGCTGGAAATCCTGGAGAGAGAGATCTCCCTGTGTGAAGAACAGATAGAGCAGGGTACCGAGCAGCGTGAGACACTGCGCAATCAGGTCACTGACCTGGAGCGCGCGATTGAGCAGGCGCGCAATGATTCCGAACAACTCGCTCGCCGCGAAGCTGAAATGCGCAGCCAACTCTCTGCCCGCCGCGCTCGCGCCGAGCAGATGAGTGAGCGTCGCCATCGGATTGAGCAGGAAATTGCCGAGGTGCGCGAGCAGCAGGAACTTGAAGGCGAGTCTCTTTCGGAGGCGCGCCTGATGCTGCAAGAAGCTGTTGAAGCCATGAGCGATGATACCGATCGCCGTGAAACGCTTATGGCGCGGCGCGAAGAATTGCGCGAGGCCCTGGATGCCGCGCGGCTGCGTGCCCGCGAAGACAAGGATCGCGCCCACGAACTGGCTATGCGCGAGCAGTCGGTGCGCACTCAAATGGTTTCCCTGGAGCGCACCCTACAGGTGATGAGTGAGCAGCTTGAGCGCCTGCGCACCCGCCGTACACAGCTGCAGGAGCAGATGGCCGAAACCCAGGATCCCTCCCAGGATTTCCAGATGGAGCTGGAGGAAAAACTGGGTGAGCGTATCGAGGTGGAAACAGAGCTGGTCGAGGCGCGTAAAAAACTTGAAGAGGTGGAAACCGGCCTGCGTGAGCAGGAGCAGGAGCGACACAAAGTGGAGGCGGCCCTGCAGGGGGTGCGTGTCCAGTTGGAGCAGGAGCGCCTCTCCGCACAGACGCTCGATGTGCAGCGCAACGGTCTGGTGGAGCAGCTGCGCGAGAGTGACCACGATGTGGACCAACTACTCGAGCAACTTCCGCGGGATCTGAGCATCGCCCAGGTACAGGAAGATCTGGAGCTGGTCGCCGCACGTATCTCTCGCCTGGGGCCGATCAACCTCGCGGCCATTGATGAATACAAACAGGAGTCTGAGCGCAAAAACTACTTAGACCGCCAGCATGGCGATCTGATGGAGGCGCTGGAGACTCTGGAAAATGCAATTAAGAAAATCGACAAAGAGACGAGAAGCCGCTTTAAAGAGACCTTCGATCAGGTCAATGCGGGTTTGCAGGAGCTCTTCCCGAAAGTCTTCGGGGGCGGTAATGCCTACTTGGAGCTAACGGGTGAAGACCTGCTCGATACTGGTATCGCGATCATGGCGCGCCCGCCGGGTAAGCGCAATAGCACGATTCACCTGCTTTCCGGTGGGGAAAAAGCGCTGACCGCGATTGCCCTGGTATTTTCGATTTTCCGCTTGAATCCAGCACCTTTCTGTATGCTGGACGAGGTGGATGCTCCTCTCGATGACGCTAACGTAGGTCGCTACGCACGAATGGTTAAAGAAATGTCAGAACATGTTCAGTTCATCTATATTACTCACAACAAGATTGCAATGGAGATGGCGGATCAGCTGTTGGGTGTAACCATGCATGAGCCGGGTGTATCTCGCCTGGTGTCGGTCAATGTGGAAGAAGCTGCAGAGCTGGCTTCTGCATAAGGCGTAAAAGGAGGGGCGCTTAAATGGATAACTGGCTGGTTACAATCCTCGTTGTGGTGCTGCTTGTAGTGGTGCTCGATGGCATACGCCGCGCAATCTTGCGGCAGAAAGCTGCAGTGAAGGTATCCCGGAATCTATCCAAGGCTATGCAATCCGATATCGGGGCCGATGCGGACCCCCTTATCCGGGAGCCGAAGCACTCGCCCGAGGTGAGTGAGAGTAGCGACGATTTTGAAGAGGAGCCCAAACCACGGGCGGCAACCAGTGAGTTGCCGGGGCAGGTGCGGGTTGTGCAGCGGCGTGCCCTGGAGGATGCGCTGCATGTGAATCGCCAGGTACAGGAGAGTTTTATTTCCTCGCGCAAACCTCTGGCCGGAAGTGCGCCGCAGCGCAGTGCACAGGAACAGGGGATGCTGGATCTGGATGATCAGGTGCCCACCCTGATGGATTCTGTAGGCGAGGAGTCTCGCTTTGAGCCCGAGCTGAATGAGTCCCAAAGCCTCGATGTGTTCGGAGCGGAGCACGCTGTACAGAGTGAGGAGCCTGAGTACTTTCGCGAGTCCGCTGCACAGGTATCCCCTGGCGCAGGCCCCTCAGCAGAAAAAATGCCGGTGCGCGATGAGGTGCTGGTGATAAATGTTATGGCCCCCGAGGGAGATTTTTTCGAAGGCAATGACCTTCTTCGGGTGATGGTGGCCTCGGGCATGCGCTTTGGTGAGATGAATATCTTCCACTATCACGAGGGTGGCGGTGCCGATGGTGCGGTAATTTTCAGCCTGGCGAACATTGTTGTGCCGGGGGTTTTCGATCTCGCACAAATGGAGGAGTTTGCCACTCCGGGGGTCAGCCTATTCCTGGCGCTGCCAGTTGAGGGTGAGGCGATACAAGCTTTCGATCAGTTGCTCTCCACCGCTTACAAAATTTCCGAACTGCTCGGTGGTGAGCTAAAGGATGAAAATCGTAGTGTTTTTACGGCACAGACTGCCGAGCACTACCGTCAGCGCGTGGTGGAATACCAGCGCCGCCGTGCCCTGAGCCAGGCGCAAAGCTGACAGTCCTGATATTTGCAGCAACGTAATAGCGGCCCCAGGCCGCGGTTGAGCCCGAGGGGGCTTTCCGCGAGCTGGGGCCGCTGTTGCATCTGAACTCTATTTTTTGATTTATTTTCACTTGAACAATCGATGACCAATCAAGTTATTCCCGAATCGGTACGCGAACGGGTGCAGGCGTTGCACGAGCTGCTTCTCCGCGCTAATTATCAATATTATGTACTGGATAACCCCGAGTTACCGGATGCGGAATACGACCGTCGTCTGAGGGAGTTACAGGATATCGAGCGGCAGTATCCCGAGCTGCTGAGCCCGGACTCCCCCAGTCAGCGGGTTGGTGCCGAGCCGCTGTCCTCTTTTGCCGAGGTGCGTCACGAGGTGCCTATGTTGTCCCTGGACAACACCTTCAGCGATGAGGAACTGCTCGAGTTTGATCGCCGTGTTGGCGAGCGCCTGAATAGCCGAGAGCCGATTCAATATGCCTGTGAGCCGAAGCTGGATGGCATTGCGATCAGTCTGCTTTACCGCGATGGTATTCTCGAGCGTGCGGCCACGCGCGGCGATGGCGCCACGGGTGAGGACATTACTCAAAATGTGCGCACTATCGGTTCGGTGCCTTTGCGATTGCGCCGGGATAAGAGCATTCCCAAGCCCCCGGCAGTGCTGGAAGTGCGTGGCGAAATCTATATGCCCAAGGCGGGCTTTGCCGAATTGAATCGCAAAGCGGCTGCAGCCGGCGAAAAGATATTTGTCAACCCGCGCAATGCGGCCGCGGGCAGTTTACGTCAGCTGGACTCCCGCATCACTGCGCAGCGCCCTTTGGAACTCTGTGTTTACGGAGCAGGTCTAGTGGAGGGGGCTTCCCTGCCGGCAGAACATGTGGCAATACTCGAGTTGCTGGGGCAGTGGGGGTTTCGCATCAATAGCGAAATGCATGTGGCGGCAGATATTCAGGACTGTATTGAGTATCACCGCGCGCTCGGAGAGAAGCGCGCGGCGTTGCCCTACGATATCGATGGCATTGTTTTTAAGGTCAACAGTATTCCCCTGCAGCGCCGCCTGGGCTTTGTTGCCAGGGCGCCGCGCTGGGCCATGGCTTACAAGTTTCCCGCCCAGGAGGAAATGACACAGCTTGAAGATGTGGAGTTTCAGGTGGGGCGCACCGGTGCGGTGACTCCGGTAGCCCGGCTCAAGCCGGTATTTGTCGGCGGCGTGACTGTCTCCAATGCAACCTTGCACAACCGCGATGAAATTGAGCGCCTAGGTGTGATGATTGGCGATACCGTGATTATTCGTCGCGCGGGCGATGTGATTCCCCAGGTTGTCTCCGTAGTGGAGAGTAAGCGTCCACAAAATGCCCGTGTAATTGAGTTCCCCATCCATTGCCCGGTGTGTGATTCGCCGGTGGAATCAACTCCCGGAGAGGCTGTGGCCCGCTGTAGCGGCGGTTTGATCTGCAGTGCCCAGCGCAAGCAGGCGATCAAACATTTCGCTTCACGCAAGGCCATGGATATTGATGGCCTGGGGGATAAACTGGTGGAGCAGCTGGTAGATGAGGGCCTGTTGCACTCAGTTTCCGGTCTTTACCACCTCAATTTTGAGGCGTTGGTGGGGTTGGAGCGTATGGGGCAAAAATCCGCGCAAAACCTGCTCGATGCTCTAGAGCACAGTAAAGATACGACCTTGCCAAAGTTCCTCTATGCGCTTGGTATTCGCGAGGTGGGAGAGGCCACGGCGCGCAACCTGGCGCGCTATTTTGGCAAGTTGGAATCTCTTGCGGGGGCCACGGAGGAAGCACTGCAAGACGTGGAAGATGTGGGCCCGGTCGTGGCGCACTTTGTCGCAGAGTTTTTCCAACAATCCCACGCTCAAGAGGAGATTGAGGCCCTGCGTCAGGCGGGCGTGCACTGGCCGGCGGAGGAAAGTGCCGGTGAAGAGCAGCCTCTGTCGGGCCAGACCTGGGTACTCACCGGTAAGCTCGAGACCCTATCCCGCAGCGAGGCCAAGGATTATTTACAGCAACTTGGCGCTAAGGTGGCGGGCAGTGTCTCGGCAAAAACCCACCATGTTGTGGCGGGCCCTGGAGCTGGTTCGAAATTAAATAAGGCGCGGGAGTTGGAAATTCCGGTGATGGATGAAGAGGGTCTGATGGAAATGTTGCGCGAGCGGGGTTTCGAAATTTAATCTCAGGTCCGCGGGCACTGTGAGGTGGTGCCCGTTTTAGCCGTTAAACCCCGCAATAAAATTATGGGTAAAGCGCTGAATTTCCATGCAATGTCGGTGATCGCCCGTGGAGTTATGGCTTTCTGTCTGCTTCGCCGTTAAAGTGCATCTCCTAGATCTTTTTTGCCCTGGGTACCTGATGTCCGGCGGCGCTGCGGTAAGGAATGGAATTAATGCTTCAGGGCGATCAGGAATCCATAGTCTACGGTTGTATCAAAGACAGCAACAGCCTCGCCGGAGGCAGTGAACGCCGTCGAATAAACCGCAATGCGGTGCTCGCCCTGCCCAGTGCCGACGAGTGGCCTTTTCTCTGTCGCGACATGTTTTCCATTCCGACCATCAAGATGAAACAGTCCCAGTACCAAACCGATGTTATTCATTTTGGCGCATCCTATCGGGCGGTAGAGTACGAATGGGATATGTGGATTCAGAAATTTGAAGAGTTGCTGAAAAGCATGTACTGGGTCTCCGCCACGGTGCACTTAGAGACCGAGCTTTCCGGTTTGCACTCCTTCAGCTGGGAAGCAGCCGGCCTCTATCACGAACCGGGTAGCGGCGATATGCAGGTGCGCTGTGAGTGGACCCAGGAGGGCCGGGTGAGTGTCTGACGGCACGGTCTCCCGCCCATAAAGTACCTAAATATCCCCGCAGCTTTTCCATCCCCCCATCCACCTCCCTTACTCGTTCCTGCCCGTTGGTATTTCTGGAGGCGTCAGTCACAGATTTCAGGGCTGAACTACCATTCGGCAACTATATTCCCTGGAAACCCCTTTCAGTGGGAACTTGGTCTGGTAAAGTGCTGTTTGCCTCCCCGCCACAGAATGTGGGGTTGGTTGGCTGTTCAGCCAGATGATAAGAATTGGCACCACGGGTGCCCTATCAGGAAGGAATGATTATGATCAAAGTAAACTCACTACTTTTCGCCAGCGCCCTGATGCTGTCTCCGCTGCTGCACGCTGCAGAGCACGATAGTAAGGCTGACGCTGTAAATAAGGCCCAGCAGGAAACCAAGCTGTACATTATTTCCCCAAAAGATGGTGAAAAGGTGCCGCAGACCTTTACCGTGAAGTTTGGCCTGTCTGGCATGGGGATAGCTCCTGCGGGCGTAGAACGCGAGAATACCGGGCATCATCACTTGTTGATTGATGTGGACAAAATGCCGGACCTGAGTAAACCCCTGCCTGCGACTAAAAATATTATTCACTTCGGTGGTGGTCAGACCCAAACTCAAGTGACTTTGCCGCCCGGTAAGCATACGTTGCAATTGGTGCTCGGCAACTATATGCATGTGCCGCACGAAAATCCGATAGTGTCGAAAAAAATCACCGTTGAAGTCGAATAGTTTCCGACACATTCCACACTTCTAAATGGTGCACAGGGGTGCACCCTAAGAGACACAAATGGGCGACAAATTCCGCATTGAAAAGGACAGTCTCGGCGAAATCCAGGTGCCACAAAAGGCGCTTTACGGACCCCAGACCCAGCGTGCCGTAGAGAATTTCCCGGTCAGTGGCAATCGCCTGCCAACTGAATTTCTTCGGGCCATAGTGCTGATTAAAAAGTCGGCGGCGGAGGCCAATAGGGATCTGGAATTACTGGATAAGGCGCGCGCTACGGCGATTATCAGTGCCTGCGACCGTCTCGGCGATGAGGAGTTTGCGCACCATTTTCCGGTGGATATCTACCAGACCGGTTCCGGCACCAGCACCAATATGAACGTGAATGAGGTGCTTGCGCACCTCGCGGCAGAGGGCAATGGTCTATCCATTAGCCCCAATGATCATGTCAATATGAGCCAGAGCAGTAATGATGTGATCCCTACTGCGATCCATGTGGCCTCGCTACTTGCTGTGCGCGATCAGTTGTTGCCGGCACTGCGCCATTTGCATACTGGCCTGTGCGAAAAAGGTGTGGAGCTGGAGAGCGTTGTCAAAACCGGTCGCACCCATCTGATGGATGCGGTCCCCATGACCATGGCGCAGGAGTTGGGCGGTTGGGCGGCACAGATAGAGAGCTGTCGTGAGCGCATTCGCGGCTGTATGCCTCGCCTGGCCCAGTTAGCTCAGGGGGGCACGGCGGTGGGGACAGGCCTCAACGCCCACGAGAATTTTGCAGAACTGTTTGCTCAGAAGTTGAGCGCACATACCTCCCAACAGTTTCGGCCTGCGGATAATTTCTTTGAAGCGCTCTCCAGTCAGGACACTTCTGTGGAGCTTTCCGGGCAGCTAAAGGTTTTGGCCGTGGCGACCATGAAGATTGCCAACGATCTGCGCTGGATGAACAGCGGCCCTCTGGCCGGGCTGAAGGAAATTGAGCTCAAGGCTCTGCAGCCGGGGAGTAGTATTATGCCGGGCAAGGTCAACCCGGTCATCGCGGAGTCCGCTGCGATGGTGGCGGCTAGGGTGATGGGAAATGACACGACAATCACCGTGGCCGGACAGAGTGGCAACTTTCAGCTAAACGTGATGCTACCGCTGGTGGCCAGCACACTGCTCGAGAGTATTCACCTTCTCGCCAATGCCGCGCAATTGCTGGCGGACAAGGCAATTGCGAGTTTCACGGTGAACCGTGCCCACATTGAGGAGACCCTGGGGCGGAACCCGATTCTTGTCACGGCCCTGAATCCGGTAATCGGTTATCTCAAGGCTGCTGAAATTGCCAAAGCCGCCTACAAAAGTGGCAGGCCAGTACTGGATGTGGCGCTTGAAATGACGGATCTCGACCGCAAAACACTGCAGAAACTGCTGGACCCGGCACAGCTATCCAAGGGGGGAATTGTGGGCGAATAGCCCAAATTCAGGCAAAGATCGCAACGCCCAGCATGATCAGGGTAATTATTGCTGTCATGAACATCATCCCGCGGAATAGGCGCAGCAGGGTGGCCTGATCCTCAGGTTCCAGCATTCTTCTGGGCATTCACGCCTCCTGCGGCGTTGACAGATACCTGCCGATCCCTCACGATTCGACGCCGCGTCGGTACCTAGGGAACTTCTGAATAATCCCGTAATGTCTCTGCGGGGCTTGAAACTGCAGGCTCCAGGCGCAGCTCAAGCGAATGGCTCTGGTCCTTTGCGGCTGTTGCGACGCAGAGGATGTGGCTCTAAAAGACCCACCGGGTGAGGCTTTTAGAGCGGCTCACCCTCTGAAAGCCAGGGCTCTTGCGGAATTACTCAGAGGTTTTTTAGTGCCGACCATACAATGGTAGTGCTACACAAAGTGGCTATCTCACCTGTTTTGAAATCAATGTATCCAGATCACCATGGCCAATAAAAGTCGCCGCTCCTTTATTACCAGTGTGCTCGCCTGTGTCGCATTTATTGCGGCGGCGATCTTTAGCTGGGACCTGCCTGTCAAGGATGTCCTTTATTACCTGGCCCTTTTGCTGGTAGCGCTGTTTGTCATTATTGCAGCTGCGGTGGGGTTTGGGGCTGTGTTGAGCTGGTTGCGCAGGCGAAAGTAGACAGATGGCGTCAACAACAGAGGATATTCGCATACCGATTGCTTACCTGGAGCGACTGCTACAGGAAGCGACACGTCACGGCTGTGACCGCAAGGAATTACTTGAGTCGGTCGGCATCGATGAGCGAGAGTTGGATGGGGTCGCCGCATTCTCGGCGATCAGGTACGGTCGTCTGTATCAGCGGGTCATGTGGCTGGCGCAGAACGAGTGGTTTGGCATGCTCAGCGGAGGGCGTGTTCGTTCGGGCTCTTTCCGGCTGCTCTGTATGGCGGTGGTCAATTGCGCGACACTTCGCCAGGCGATTACTCTCTGTGCCGAGTTCATGGAAATCTGTCGCGGCTTTAAGGTGAAGCCGGAGCTCGAGGATGGAGATCGTAGTCGGGTGCGGGTGGAGATTCGTGGAATCAGTTCCCTGGACGAGGGGGAATTTGAAAGGTTGCTGGCCTCAACCAGCCCCAGTGTTGTACGCACCACGTTGGCGGTTTGGCACCGTTTTTACTGCTGGCTGGCTGGGCGCGAGATTCCCCTGGCTCGGTTGCACTTTTCCTTTGCCTGCCCGGAAGAGTTTCGCAGTTTGGCTCAGAGCGAAGCCGGTGAACTGTCATTCGAGCAGCCTTTTAATGCTCTCGAATACGATGCGCGCTATCTCGATTATCCGGTGGTACAGAGCCCCCAGATGGTCGAGGACTTTATCCGTACTGCGCCCTATCACCTGGTGATCAGTGATGGTAGTGCAAACAGCATCAAGACCAAGGTCAAGACGATTTTGAATCGGGACGTCAGTGAGTCCATGCCAGCTGCCGAAGCCGTGGCGGAGCGTCTCAATATGTCGGTGACAACCCTGCGTCGCCGCCTACAGCAGGAAGGCACCTCCTATCAAAAGTTGAAAGATGAATGCCGCATGGAGGCCGCGTTCCACTATCTGAGCTGTCCGGATCTCTCCAATGGGCAGATTGCCGAGATGCTCGGGTTCGACGAGTCCAGCGCTTTTTTCCGCGCATTCAAGAAGTGGACGGGGATCACGCCAGGCGAATACCGCCGGGGTGGCCGCGCCGCTGCCGGTCTGGATATTTGACTGTGTTGGTCACATTTTTTTGAATTCCCGCCTCGATTTGTCACCGCTTTGGACGGATTTCGCCATAGAGGGTGCGACAGCCTTACTACTATGATGAACCAATCTTAGTAATTAGTCACAAATATGACTGGCTGGTTTCTGGCTGGTCCTAAACATAACCGAATTGAGGGTATCAGGATGACCGATATCAAAGTGCCACTGCGTGATATGCGTTTCGTTATGCGCGAAATGCTCGACACAGATAAGCATTACGAATCACTGGGATTTGAGGAGGCAACTCCTGATGTCGTGGATGCCATCCTGGAAGAGGGTGCCAAGTTTTGTGAAAACGTATTGGCTCCGCTGAATCAGATTGGCGATCAACAGGGTTGTACCTGGAAAGATGGTGAGGTCACAACTCCCGAAGGTTTTAAAGAAGCCTACCAGCAGTTTGTAGAGGCCGGTTGGCCGGCACTGCCTCACGACCCTGAGTACGGCGGTCAGGGCTTACCAGCCTCACTGGGTACCATCATGAGCGAGATGGTGGGCATCGCTAACTGGTCCTGGGGTATGTACCCGGGCCTATCCCACGGCGCTATGAACACCCTGGAAGAGCACGGTACAGAAGAACAGAAAAGCGTTTACCTGACCAAGCTGGTAGAGGGTAGCTGGACTGGCACCATGTGTCTGACCGAGCCGCACTGTGGCACTGACTTGGGTATCCTGCGCACTAAAGCTGAGCCTAATGCAGACGGCTCCTATGCGGTTACCGGCACCAAGATCTTTATCTCCGCTGGTGAGCACGATATGACGGATAACATCGTGCACATCGTACTCGCGCGCCTGCCGGGCGCACCCGCAGGCACCAAGGGTATCTCTCTGTTTATCGTGCCCAAGTTTGTCCCTAATGCCGATGGCTCCCTGGGCGAGCGCAACGGTGTAGTTTGTGGCTCTCTGGAGCACAAAATGGGTATTCACGGTAACGCCACAGCAGTACTCAACTTTGACGGCGCCAAAGGCTTCCTAATCGGTGAGCCCAACAAAGGTCTGAACTACATGTTCACCTTTATGAATACCGCGCGCCTGGGTACCGCTCTGCAGGGGGTGGCCCACTCTGAAATTGGTTTCCAGAAGTCTCTGGCCTACACCAAAGATCGCCTGCAAATGCGCTCTTTATCCGGCACCAAAAATCCGGAAGGCCCCGCTGACCCAATCATCGTTCACCCCGATGTACGCCGCATGCTGATGACCCAAAAGGCCATCGCGGAAGGTAGCCGCATGCTGGTTTTCACTTGTGCGCAGCTGGTGGACATCACCCATAAGGGCGATGAAGAGGCCAAGAAAGAAGCGGAAGATACGCTGGCATTCCTCACTCCGATTGCCAAGGCATTTATTACCGAAGCCGGTCTTGAATCTGCCAACCTGGGTCTGCAGTGCTTTGGTGGCCACGGCTACATCGCCGAGTGGGGCATGGAACAAAATGTGCGTGATGCGCGTATTTCCACCATCTATGAAGGCACCACTGGTATCCAGGCTTTAGACCTGCTGGGGCGTAAGGTACTGATGAGCCAAGGTGAACTGCTGCGTCGCTTCACCAAGAAAGTACACAAATTCTGCCAGGCGGAAATCGATAACGAAGCGCTGGCGCCTTTCGTTAGCAAACTGCAGGAGCTGAACAAGCAGTGGGGTGACCTCACTCTGCACGTGGGTGGCAAGGCAATGGAAAATCCAGATGAAGTCGGCGCGGCTTCTGTGGACTACCTGATGTTCTCCGGCTACACCGTGCTGGGTTACCTGTGGGCGCGCGCTGCTAAAGTCGCCAACGAAAAACTGGCCGAAGGTACTGCCGAAGAAGATTTCTATCAGGCCAAACTGAAGACTGCCCGTTTCTACTTTGAGCGCATCCTTCCGCGTACTGCAACCCATGCTGCGACCATGCAGAGTGGTGCGGCCAACCTAATGGATCTGGACGCTGATCACTTCGCGTTCTAACTCCAATCCCACTAAAAAACCGCTGGTTATCACCGGCGGTTTTTTTTACCGGCGCCGAAGTGGCCAATGACGGAGAGATTCCGATGCAATTGCCGGATTCAGTTCAGGAGCGCCTGCAGCGCATAGCTTGTTTGCACCCACTCGCTCGGGTACAGTTTCGCCTGCCGGATGCCTGTGACTTTTATGTTTACGTAAAGGGAGCTCCGAATACCCTCGAAGTGGTTTCTGAGTTCGGGCAAACGGAAGAACCGGCACTAATATTGGTAATGGCCAATCACACGTTGAGCGCGATTCTAGAGGGTCATTTAAACGCTCGGCACGCTTTTTTGTTGGGAGATGTCCAATACTCTGGAGATAGAGAGTTGGCCGCTGCATTGGCAGGTTTATTCCCTGCGCAGAGTAAAGAGGGAGATTTGTTTGGAGAGGCATAAATAAGCCTCTTTTTTATTGTCTCGCAACATACTACAAACAATAAATAAATTCTCGCTGGCTCCGAAAAATGGCAGGTTTCGTCTATAAAGACGGGAGGTGCGGGCAAGCGATAACAACAATCAGGAATGGGAGAAGAGAGTTGGATATTGATCGCAGCATTCTCGAAATATTTAAAGGCGCTTGCGCCAAGTTTGGTGACCGACCGGCTTTCACCTGCCTGGGGCGCACTCTAACGGTCGGTGATATCGACACCCTGAGTGCAAAGTTTGCATCATATCTGCAAAATCACACCAATTTGAAGCCCGGCGATCGCGTTGCTATTCAGCTGCCTAATGTACTGCAGTACCCTGTAGTTGTATTTGGCGCTATGCGGGCTGGACTTGTGGTGGTAAATACCAACCCGTTGTATACACAGCGTGAATTAAAGCACCAGTTGAATGATTCCGGGGCCAAGGCGTTGATCGTCTTGGCGAACATCGCCGACACCGCTGCCTCAATCGTTGCAGAGACCAGCGTCGAGAAAGTGATCGTTACCGAGATTGCGGATCTGCACAGCCCATTCAAGCGGGTTCTTATCAATAGCGTCGCAAAATACATCAAGAAAATGGTCCCGGAGTTCTCCTTTGCCCAACAGGTGAGTTTTCGTGAAGTTCTCGCTCTTGGCGCACAGCAGCCCCTCAAAGATGTTGAACGAGCTTCCGAAGATATTGCCGTACTGCAATACACTGGCGGCACGACCGGCGTAGCCAAGGGCGCGATGCTGACCAATCGCAATCTGGTTGCGAATATGCAGCAGGTTCTCGAAGCGTTTGGCAGCGGTATGAAAGAGGGTGAGGAGTTTTATATTGCCCCGCTGCCGCTCTATCATATTTATGCTTTCACCATTCACTGTATGTGTCTGTTCTCCACCGGAAACCACTCGCTGTTGATCCCCAACCCGCGGGATATTCCGGGTTTTGTTAAGGCCCTCAAGGGACAGCGTTTTACCGGGTTTGTTGGTCTGAACACCCTGTTTAATGGCTTGATGCTCAACAAAGATTTCGGCGAGCTGGATTTCAGCAAGCTGCACTCAACCGCATCTGGCGGCATGGCGCTAACACGGGATACCGCCAAGCGCTGGGAAGAACTGACCGGTTGTGTGGTTATGGAAGGTTACGGCATGACCGAGACCTCTCCGGTTGTATCTTTCAACCCTGCCGATGGCGTACAGCTGGGTACCGTGGGTATTCCTGTTCCCGGCACTGAAGTCAAAGTCGTGGATGAGAACGGCAATGATCTGCCGAATAATTCTCCCGGCGAGCTGTGTGTACGAGGCCCTCAAGTAATGAAGGGTTATTGGCAGCGCCCTGAAGCCACTGCGGACACCCTCGATAGTGATGGCTGGTTGAATACTGGCGATATGGCGGTGATTCAGGATGATGGTTACATCAAAATTGTGGATCGCAAGAAGGACATGATTATCGTGTCGGGCTTCAATGTTTATCCCAATGAGATTGAGGACATTGTCAGCGCCCATCCAAAAGTGACAGAGGCTGCGGCGATTGGTATCCCCGATGACAAGAGCGGTGAGCAGGTTAAACTTTTTGTCATTAAGGCCGACCCCTCTTTGACTGAGAAAGAAGTCATTGCCTTCTGTCGTGAAAATATGACCGCTTACAAGGTGCCGAGACAGGTGGAATTCCGGGAGGACCTGCCGAAGACCAATGTTGGCAAAATTCTGCGTCGTGAACTGCGCAATGAAGAGCTGAAGAAGAAGGACGCGATCGGCGCCTGATCA
Source organism: uncultured Microbulbifer sp. (assembly GCF_947498635.1). GTDB lineage: Bacteria > Pseudomonadota > Gammaproteobacteria > Pseudomonadales > Cellvibrionaceae > Microbulbifer > Microbulbifer echini. The sequence continues at coordinate 44,335 of NZ_CANMKV010000010.1, forward strand.
ACGGTTAACCCGACCAGCAAATAAGTTGGTTGTGTAACTTGGCACAGGGATGTGCTGCAGTTGGTCAATGCTCTGCACACTAAAATCTATCTTGGTGCCACCCCCCCCCTCACGAGGGTTGCCCCACTAAAAAGCCCGGCTGGAAACAGCCGGGCTTTTTAGTGGGCGCCAGAAGTGGACTCGATAACGCAGTTGATAAATTGCAGGCGGTTTTACGGCGCTGTACAAGGGCTTTGGCTGGTTGAGGTAGGGGGAAATTGGGCGTTTGAGATTCTGCCGCGACGATTGGAGGCCCATCGCCGCGGCAGATTGTTGCGTAGTCGGAGTTATTTGCGGGATTCGGCACTGGCGTCGCGAATCGCACGGAACTCATTGCCCTCGTACCAGTTGGGCCAGTCGCGGCCGTTGGCTAATTGCAGGCCAAGTTTCAGGCCTAGCTGCAAGTCCATTGCCGAACCCTTCAGGTTCCAGGATGGGTCGTACTCATCACCCGGCTTGTGATAGTGCTGGCTGACGTACTCAGCGCCCTTTGTCTGAGCCCATTCACGGCCGTGCTCAAAGTTGTCGGTTCCGGAATCGAAATACAGCATGGGAACGCCTTTCTTGGCGAGGCTGAAGTGATCTGAGCGGTAGAAGTAGCCGCGCTCGGGGTGCTCCTCTGGAGCCAGGTAGCGGCCCTGTCCTTTGGCTGAGACTTCCAACAGCTGTTCCAGCTCGCTGCTGCCATAACCGATCACCGTAATGTCACGGGCGGGCCCCAGAACATTCATGGCATCAAAATTAATGCCGGCGACGGTTTTTTCCAGGGGGACTACCGGTTTTTCCGCATAGTATTTGGAGCCGAGTAAGCCAGATTCTTCTGCGGTTACGGCAACGAACAGCAATGAGCGCTCGGGGCGATCCAGCTTCACGGCCTCAGCTGCCATGGCGATAAGCCCGGCAGTGCCAGTGGCATTATCCACAGCGCCGTTAAAAATACGGTCTTCCCCTTCCGCATTCTTGTTTACGCCCAGGTGATCCCAGTGTGCAGTGTAAACGACCACCTCATCCGGGTACTTTTTACCCGCTAGTTTGGCGACCACATTGCGTGAATTGGATTTTTTAAGGCTGTTTTTCAGCTGTACGCTGGCAGTGGTTCCAAGAGCTTTTGGTTTGAAACCCTGGGTTTTGGCTGCATCCATTTCCTGCTGCAAATTCAGGCCTGCAGCGTTAAATAGTTCGCTTGCCGCTTGGCTGGTTATCCAGGCTTCAACGGCAACACGGTCGGCATTTTTGTTCTCGGCCTCAAGGCTGACTTGTGCTCCGGACCATGAGCCACTAACCACTTCCCATGGATAGCCGGCGGCACCGGTCTCGTGGATGATAATCGCACCGTCGGCCCCCTGGCGGGCGGCTTCTTCAAACTTGTAGCTCCAGCGACCGTAGTAGGTCATGGCATTGCCATTGAACAGGGCCTTATCTTTGCTTGCGTAGCCGGGGTCGTTGACTAGGATGACCGCCGTTTTGCCTTTCATGTCCAGGCCGGCATAGTCATTCCAGTTATTCTCTGGGGCGACAATGCCGTAGCCAACAAAGACCAGTTCGCTGTTATCCAGGGAGGAGGCGCCTGTCTGCCTTTGCGTGAAGGTCACCATATCTTCGATTGGCTGTAGCTGTTGCTCGAATCCTTTTCCGGCGAGTTTGAGGGGAGTGGTTTCTATTTCCATCTCCACGATAGGCACCTGTTGGAACCAGCTGGGCTCGCCCGCATCATCAACTGCGCCGGGCACTAGGCCCAGAGCCTTAAATTGATCCGCTAGATAATTAACGGTGAGCTCCTCGCCTTTGGTGGCGGGTGCGCGCCCTTCGAATTCGTCGGAGGCGAGGATTGCAATGTGTTTGTGCAGATCAGCGGCTATGGCATCGACCTGTGCCTGCTCAGCATCGCTCAGAGACAGCTTGCTATCGGCAGTATGCTGATGCTCGGCATGAGTAGCGCTATGTTCTGCTTCCGGCTTGTTAGTTTCGGGATTGTCTTTACCACAAGCGGTCAGTGCGCTGCTGACGGCAATAGTGAGGCCGAGGCGGCGCCAAAGGGAGGGGGTTCGCATAATTATGTCCTGTGAGTCTTGCCCATAGAGGGATTATGCCCGATCTGGTGCAAACTAACGACTATTGGACAGGTGGCGAAGGGTGAGATGATAGAGAGTGCTGAGCCCGCTGCTGTCGCAGGCGGGCTCTTACTGGGTCTACGATCTTTCCGCTCGGAAGGGTTACTCGCTGCGTAGCCACTGGCCCTCGTTGGATTGATCTTGGTAGTTGACCCACACCTTATCGTAACCGGTGGTTTCTTTTGCAGCTTTCAAGGCTTGGTTGTCTTTGCTATTGGTGGGAACTTCAAAGGCATATTGGCTGCCGAGGGCTTGGCAATTGGCGCTACCGTAGGCCCAAGGCCCAGCGGAGGCGGTGACTACCCAGCTGCCATTAACGACATTCTTACAGGCGAAACTGTATTGGTTGCTGCAATTGGCATCGTTCCAACGTCCATTCCCCCGCTGCATTGCACAATCTTCATTGTTGAGGTTATTGGGTTCGTTTTGATCCCAGGACCAGATGGCGGCAGCAATGCGGCCGTCACTCGTGTTCATGTTGTCCAGATTGATAATGTTGTGACCCAGGGCAAAGCCGTTGCGCACATCATTGGTGGTAATTCTCTCGATACCGCCACTGAAAATTTCGCCAATGGTGCCGATGGTGGTGCTGTCTTCCCACACCCGGCCAATGTCGCCGAGCCCAGTAAAAGCCATATTTTGTATGCTGACGTTTCCCGAGCAGCCGCCATCTTTCCAGACGACGACCTGCTTGCCTGCCGCTAGAACCATGTTTTTTGTCAAAGTGCTGGGAATATTCTGACAGCCGCCGCTGTAGAAAATTTTGTCTCCAAAGCGGCTGGTGATTTGGTCATAGAGATCCTGATGGCGACCATCCGAATGGTCCTCTATGTATAAGATGATGACTTCATCTCGATTGGCACTGTCATTTAGCCAGTCTTTCACCTCATTGAAACCTTCTGTCGCATATTTGTCATTCAGGCTGCAGAAGCCATGGCAAAGTAGCAGGCGTTTGGGGTAGGAGAAAAGGTTCTCCATTTTTGCCGTCCAGTGGACATCCAGTTCGATAAATCTTGCCCCCATCCGCAATTGATCCTTGATGGAGTATTCCTGTTGAGGGTCAAGATAGCGACAGCCTACGGAAAAATTACAGGCGCGATAGACTTCAGAATTGTAGGAGTTGTGAGTGCCAAGAATATTGTTCTCACTCATAGGAGTGTGGTTATCGATTTGGCGCTGTAAGTCCAAAGCTCGGCCTGCCCAGCTGTTTTGAAAATCGGAAACGCTGTCGGCTAAGAGAGGAACACTGAAAAATAATAGGGCGAATGCTATTGCCTGAGTAAACTGCTTGATAGGGCGTGTCATTATTATTCTCCGGAGAGGTTTTTGTGAGGAATGGCTGCCCCTTAAATTCAGAAATTTGAATTGCGAGGGGAGTCAGTTGATTTTTTTTGATTTAGTTTTTTTTATGTTTTGATGCAGGGGTGGATTTTTATTGTTTTTTTTTGGTTTTTACTATGAGTTGCTGGTTCTGTCTATAGGTGGCGGGTCGCGCCGCAGGTTTTTGTGGGTTTCGTTGGTTTTTTGCTGGTTTTTGGGGTGGGAAGTTCAAATATTACGTTAAGAACGTTTTTACGTAATTGACCGTTTTTCTCTTTGGGTTTGTCCGAGAAGAAATTTATCGATGTGGGGGTGGCGGTTTTTCAGATTCTTATGCGCAGCTTTACATCGCACGATCAGTGATTGGTTACGCTTAAAGTTAAGGGTGTGTTGAGTGGAGGCTCGCAGGGGTGATCGCCAGTGAAAGTGTCAATGATTGTTGTGGCTCAAGACGGCTTGTCGGCATTTCACGTGATTCAGCTGTGCTTGGGGAATTGTTGGAGGTAAGTCGTATTAATAAATACGTAGTTGGTATTTTTTAGGGGGCAGGAATTTTTTTTGTGATCAAGTGGCTTTTAGGCCATTGGTTTATCAGGGTGCTGCCCTCTCTACTGGTCAATTATGGGTTTCGATAGGTAAGGTGTTTGTACCCCAATGCCTGCGTAAATAGAAAAATTTTCTCAATCCTCTATAGGCTTGGCTGGTCATTGGACTTTTATGTCCGGAATTAGGTTGCATCCTCATGGCCACCTCTGAAGTTAACACTTGGAGGCGGCCACTGCGCGCTATTCGTTTTATTTATTTAATATTCTTTAACACTTCGCGGATAGGGAACAGGATATCGCGGGCCAACTGCTGGCTGCGGGCCGGCGACCAACCTTCCACGGGATCTGGCAGGTTATCATTATCCTTAAACGGCATTTCCAGAGTTAACGCCAGGGTGCGGAATTGATGACCAGCCCAGGCGGTACCAATAGTGAGATTGGCTTCGCCGGGCTTATCCAGTTCATAGCCGTGCTCGGTTTGGAAGTCGGGGCTAATCGTCTCATAAGCCTGCTTAAAGGCCTCTTCTAGTTTGGCATGACGTTCATCATACCCTGGTACTCCTTCGCAAGCGGCGACAAAGTTGTAGGGTAGGGCTTCATCGCCATGGATATCGAGGAAGATATTCCCACCCAGCGCTAGCATCTTCTCCCTGACCAGGAAAACCTCTGGGCTGCGCTCCATGGTGGGGTTGAGCCATTCCCGGTTGAGGTTGGCGCCGGCGGCATTGGTGCGCAGGTTCCCACGTACACTGCCGTCAGGGTTCATATTGGGCACCACATAGAACACGGTGTCCGCCAGCAGTTGTTGAGCCAGGGGATTGGCGTCATCCAGTAGCGTTTCCAGGAAGCCCTCCACAAACCATTCGGCCATGGTTTCCCCAGGGTGTTGACGGGCGATCATCCAAACACGGTGCTTTGCCGTTTCGGCATCGCCGATGGTCAGCAGGGTCATGTCGCGCTGATCCAGGGTTTTGCCGAGGGTTTGCATGTTGACTCGGTCATTACTTTGAGCCCAGGCCAAAAGGTCTAGGTGGCGCTCCCAGGAGTAGGGGGCGAAGTAAGCCAGGTAAATACTGGGCTCGTCGAGGGTCACGGTGAAATCGAGTGATTTACCGTCGTAGTTAGCGCCGATTCGGAACCAATTCTGGCGGTCGTAGGAGGCGCATACACGGTAGTTTTCCCAGCCCTCCGGGTAGGCGGATTTGCCGGCATTGACGATGCTCAGCGGGTAGCTGGCCCCAACCTCACCCTCTAGTCGAAAGTGAAACCACTGATAGAAATCGGAGTTGTTGTCCTGGCGTATGGCCAGCTCGATAGGGCTGCTGTCAGCATTGACTACTTCGATATTGCCGCTGTCAAAGGCACTGGTGATATACATGTAGAGAGCTCCACGCTTGTTGTTGGGCGCAGGATACAGCTCTGGGGGGATTTTTTCAGGTGGAAAGGGGGGGATTTCGCCACTATTGGGTGCAATTTCGCGCTTACAAAATTAAAAAAGCACGGTACCGAATTCGATACCGTGCTTTCGCCATTCCCTGGCTGCACCCACTACGACTACTGCTCCCTGAAATTTCCGGTGTCGGACCCCTGGCGACTGCTCACTGCCCGGCCTGATCACAAGTGCGTCATTCCACACTGTCAGAAATAGACTACATCTCCTTGACATACCGCAACAAGTGCTGGTTAAAGTTTAGGCAGTCCGGCTGGCCAAATGTTGTACGTTTGTGCAGATAGGCGTAAATTTGGTTATCTTTCGCTACAGCTTAATTAGGGGCTGATGTTTAGGCGGGAGTTCGCAGGGCTGGTCGAGCGCATTCGTGGGTTTGCGGGCAGCCGGGAAATATTTTCAATCAAGATAGAAGAGTTTGGCCATGAATAGAAATATCAAGCGTGGCATTGTGTTCAGCGGCTTGCTGACAGTGATGATCAATATGACTGCTTGCGGTTATTTTCTATACCCGGAGCGCAAGGGGCAGGGAGGAGGTCGTGTTGATCCGGCTGTAGTGTTATTGGATGGGGCAGCCCTACTATTTGGTATTATTCCTGGGGTTGTCGCTTTCGCCGTGGATATTACCAATGGCACTATTTACTTGCCGCCGGGCAGTAGTTCTGCGGTTGACCGGCACTTAACCACTCTGGATAAAGGCGCAGTGCGCCAAGTGGTCGATGAGGAAGGTCAGGCTTGGCTTGAGGTGCCGATAGGCACTCCCGATTCAAAAGAAAAGAGCCTGCAGGGCCTCAGTGCCACTCTGTCTGATGTCACCGAAAGCCAGATTGAGGCTGGCGATATTATATGGCTGCAGGATTCGGCGGCTCTAAGAGCGGCCACTGCGAGACAGACGGTGTCCCGCTAAGCCCAGCTCTAGTTTATTTTCGACCTTTAAGAGCCACCGATTGAATAAAGGTGGCTCAACTTTTGACGCTTCTTACCACCTACCACCTGCCACCTGCCACCTGCCACCTGCCACCTGCCACCTGCCACCTGCCACCTGCCACCTACCACCCATCTTCTTTATTACAGATGTTCTTACGCTAATGGAATTAGGCTAAGCGCCAGTATAAACCCATGCGGATATTAAATTGGGGTGGGCACTACTGTCCTAAAGAGGGTGCAATCAACGGGTTGTTGGGGGCGGGGGTGGTATTGGAGGAAAAGACAAAACGAGCGGTGAATAGCCAGGTTTCTAGAAAAGCAGTTTCGGAGTCCGTTGCGAGCTTCGTGCTAAGATACAGGCAAAACCAGAGAAGCATTCGTGAAATTGATTGATAGCCACTGTCATTTTGATTTTGAGATTTTTAATCATGATCGGGCTCAGGTTTGGCAGCGCTGTGTTGATGCCGGGGTCTGCCGTCTGGTTATTCCTGGTGTTAGTGCTTCACAGTGGCGACCACTCGCGCTTTTGGTCAATAGCCAGCCGCAATGGTCTGCCGCTGTAGGTATTCATCCCTGGTGGGTGAAAAAAAATCTTGTACAAGTCGCTGGTTCTACGAGCACGACCCAATTGGGTAAGGGGCTTACCGAGCATCTCAGTCAGAATCCATGTGTTGCGATTGGGGAGTGTGGGTTGGATGCTGCCATTGATACTCCGTTGGAATTACAGGTGGCTGTATTTAAGATTCAGTTAGAGATTGCCAGCGAGCTGCGCTTGCCACTGATTTTGCATGTGCATCGGGCTCACAATGAAGTGCTAAAGCTACTGAAGCAATACCATCTCCCGGGGGGAGGTGTGGTTCATGCATTTAGTGGCAGTGAGCAGATGGCTAGGGACTATTGGAAAATGGGCTTTTATTTGGGGGTTGGGGGCACTATTACCTATGCGCGTGCAGTCAAAACCCGTCGAACCTTTGCACAGATGCCGCTAGAGAGTTTAGTGCTGGAATCTGATGCGCCGGATATGCCCCTATCGGGCGGACAAGGGCAAAGAAACAGCCCGGAAAATCTACCGTTAATCGCGGCTGAGTTAGCGGCATTGCGAGATGCATCCCTGCAAGAAGTTGCCGCTGCAACAAGAAAAAATACTGAGATTTTATTTTCCCTATGAGTTTTTCTGCGGAACAATTTAAAAAGCAATTTCCCCTTTTTGCTCAAGAGGAAAATGCGAGCTTAGTTTATCTGGATAATGCAGCCACTACCCAAAAACCGTTACCGGTAATTAACGCGGTGCGTGATTACTATATGCATAGCAGTGCCAATACGCATAGATCCAGCCACAGGCTCGCGCGCAGGTCGACCGATATGGTCGAGCAGGTGCGCGATAAAGCCAAACAGTTTGTAAGTGCTGCCAGTACAAGAGAAATTATTTTCTGCCGCGGCGCAACGGAGGCACTCAATCTACTCGCTCATTGCCTCTGCTGTGAATTACAGCCGGGTGATGAAATTGTTATTTCCACGGCCGAACACCACGCGAATATCGTGCCCTGGCAGATGGCGGCCGCGCGCCATAACTTGACTCTGCGTTATGTGCCACACATAGCCGGGATCCCCCAGTTTGATCGACTTGAAGAGGTATTGAACGAGCGTACTCGGGTGGTATCCCTGACGGGTGGCTCCAACGCAATAGGCCTTCGCCCGGATCTATCGGTAATTCGTCAATTATTACGGCGAATGCAGGTTCTGTGGATTGTGGACGGTGCCCAGTTGGCAGCTCATGAAAGAATTGATGTGCAGAAAATTGGCTGTGATTTTTTTGTGTGCTCTGCGCATAAATTTTATGGGCCAAGTGGAGTCGGTTTTCTCTATGGGCGGGAAGCACTTTTGCAGTCGATGCCCCCCTGGCACGGTGGTGGTGAAATGATTGCTGAAGTGGAATTTCAGCAGAGTCGCTATGCCGATTTACCACATAAGTTTGAGGCCGGCACATCTCCGCTGGCTGCCCTTGCCGGTTTGGGGGCTGCATTGGATTTCCTCGCCAGGCAGGACCGTACCGCTATGGTTGAGCACGAGCAACGGTTGACGCGTTGGTTGCACCGGGAATTAAGTGCCTCACCGAACTTTCGCCTGATTAGCCAGGAGCGCCACAACCTGGGCATAGTTGCCTTTGTACCGATCCATGGCAGTGCTGCCGATTTGATGCACTGGCTGGATGAGCGGGATATCGCGGTGAGGGTGGGACATCACTGTGCGCAATTGCTCGGGCAGACCAGTGGTCATCAGGTGACAGTTCGTGCATCTGTGGCGGCCTACAATACCGACAGCGATATACAAGCATTTTTACAGGCTCTGGATGAATATTGTGAAGTTCAGCAGCTGGTGGGGTCCGGGCAGGAAAGTGCATCGAATCGTTGGGCGAGTGATGATTTTTCCCAACTGCAGCTGGAGCGCTTGGCTTCTCACCGCAACTGGCAGGGGCGCTACCGCGAGTTATTGCTGTGGAGTAAGGTGGTTACCCGCAAGCCAGGTATTCGCAATCCGGAAAACCTAGTTCGAGGTTGTGAGTCCGAGGCTTGGTTGGTGCACAGAGAAATGGGCGGGCGCCATTTCTTTGGGCTCGACAGCGATAGCCGGGTAGTCAAAGGGCTTGGAGCACTCCTGCTTTCGCAAATTGACGGCTGTACTGTCGGGGAGATTCAAGCCCTAGATTTGCCTCTGCTTTTCCAGGAGCTGGGATTGAGCAAACACCTTAGCCAATCCCGCAGCAACGGGTTCTACGCTTTAATGCGCCGTGCCTTTCATCAGGTTGATGGGGGTGAACCTGAATCCAGATGAGGTGAGGTACTTTGGGCCTGGGGGCTCGTGTTCCTTGCACTGCTGGGTTTCATGGGCTTGAGGCCAAACAACACGCGCAGCAGAGGCTGCCGCCGAACTAACAGCTCGTGAATGATTAAGCATCCTACGACAGTGATCGTGAATACTAGCAAAGGCTCGATAACTGGTCCCAGCGATAGACTTCCCAGCTCAAATATTGCAGTGACGGTGATGGTCTGGTGCAGAATATACCAAGGGTAAACGGCTTCCGTGGCGTAGGGTAACCAGGTGAAAGGGCGGTTGAGGTAGTGATACCCCCAAGCCAAAACGGCCAGTAGCCATAGCCAACGGTTGGCATAAATAATAATTAGGTTAATCCGTGTTTGTCCGGCGAAGGAGCCATCCTCCAATACTCGGTTGAACAGTAGGTATAGGCCAAAGCTCAGTGGTGCGGCAACCAACAGGTAGATGCGCAGACGCTTCAGTAGTCCCCAAGGGGCTTCAACACTGACAAGTAAGTAGCCGATTAAAAAGAAGGTAAAAAACTGTGCATGGGTATACCAGTCGCCAACCACGGAGTGATTAATACCGCCAAAAAGTGGGAATAGGTACAGGCCATAGAGAGTGAGGGGCAGTAGCGGGAGAAGCAGGAGTTGCCAGGCCTGAATACCGCTTACCCAGCTTTCCAGGCTACCCCATACAGTTTGTAGTAACCAGGCGACTGGTATCACAACCAGGGTGTAGCAGAGTAGGTAGGGCAGGTACCAGAGGTGATTCCAAGTGATGCCGATATGACTGCCGGCAAAGCTGTCGGCAGGCCAGGGTCGAAAGGAGAAATAATCCCACAGGAAATTTAGATAGCCTGGTTCAATCACTCCGTTGCTGAGGGCTTCGTAGTAGGCTTGCGGCGGCACTATGACAAGCATGCCAAACACCAGGGGAATAAGTAACTGTCGCAATCTGCGCATTAGGAATCGACCGCTTCCTAACTTGCGGAATAGGAAGTAAGTCGCGGCGCCTGAAATCAGAAATAGCAGAGGCATACGCCACTGGTTTACGGCCAGCATGGCTAATTGAAGCGCCTCACTCTGGTGGACACTTTTTACATGCCAGCCCCACTCGGCCACATAGGCCATGCCCTGGTGGTACAGGATCAGAAGGGCAAAGGCCAGTACACGCAAGGCGTCGATATCGTGGCGGCGTTTGGTCACTTTTTCCATTTTTCCCTCTTATCTTATGAATTGAGTCGCCGTTATGCTCCCCCTAGGAGATACCGCCCGCCACTATAAAGGGCCAATCGGCACTGCTTTAGGTATCAGTGGTGATTTTGGGGGGTGAATGGCAAGCAGTTGCTGCTGAAATTTTATACAGGATGGGAATTGATGACGGTGCAGATGTACCTGGCGCACAGACGATGGTTCGAAATGGGCTTTTGGGCACTGTTTTTTCTGGTGCAGTGGTGGGCGCAGTTTACCGTGGTGTACCTCGAGCACCGCAATGGGGAGTCGGGCTTTGAAGCTTGGGAATTTCTGGTCTGGGAGGGCACCAGTATTTTGTCGGTGGCTATGTTGCTCCCTCTATTATTGGTTTGGGACCGTCGCTTCCCCTTGAGTCAAGGCAGGGTATGGCGCCATCTGGCCATACATCTACAGCTCACCCTGCCGTGGTCACTGCTACATGTTATTAGTATGGTGGCCATGCGAACTGGGATCTATCAGCTGAGGGGCGGTACCTACGATTTTGGCAATTGGCCAGTTGAGTTTTTTTACGAGTACCTCAAAGACTTCCGCACGTATGGATCTCTCTTAAGCGCAGTCTATCTATACCGTTTCCTGCTCATTCGTATGCAGGGAGAGGCACGTATGTTACAGCTTCCCGATGAGGGGCAGCCGGTAGAACCGGTTGAACGCCCTGAGCGCCTGTTGGTGAAAAAACTGGGAAAAGAGTTTTTGGTGAATGTGAGGGATATTGAGTGGGTGGAGGCTGCCGGCAATTATGTGAACCTGCATCTGGGTGACAGGATCTATCCTTTGCGGGATACCATGACAAAGTTATTGGAGCGCCTGGATCCGGAGGCCTTTGTGCGTGTTCACCGGTCATTTATTGTGCGGTTGGATTCAATTGCTGAGATTGAACCCCTGGAAAGTGGTGATGCACGTGTTTATTTGAAGGGTGGCCGGCAGATCCCCGTGAGTCGTCGATACAGGGATCAGCTTAGGGCTCAACTGGCGCCTGCCTAATTTTTTGACTGCAGGAGTCGTTCAATAGCGCGGGTGGCTGTTGTAAAACCGAAGGTACCCGTGACCATGGTGGCGGCGCCAAAGCCGCCACTGCAGTCCAGTTTAACCCCATCCTGCATAGTGCTTTTCTGCTGACAAACCCCACCGTCGGGTTTTGGGTAAACCATGGCCTCACTGGAGTAGATCGCATCTACGCCGAATTGTCGTTTGCTACTTTTTTGGAAGTTGTGGTGGCGATAGAGATGCTGACGCACTTTCGCCAGCATGGGATCGTTGATCGTGCGACCTAGGTCCACACATTCAATCGCTTGTGGGGAGCGCTTTCCTCCGGCGGAACCCACCGTGATCAAGCGCAATTTGCGTGCTTTACAATAGGCCACTAGGGCGGCTTTGACTCGCGCATTATCTATAGCGTCGATCACTACATCTATTGGCGCCGAATCCGGGTCGATAAGCTCAGCTAAGTTATCGGTGGCGATAAAGTCATCAGCAGGAGTGATCTTTATCTCGGGATTGATTTGTTTCAGGCGCTCAGCCATAACCTCGATCTTCATACGGCCGATGGTAGACGCCAGCGCATGGCACTGACGGTTGGTATTGGTGATACAGATATCGTCGAGATCGATTAGCGTTAAAGCACCCACCCCACTGCGGGCAAGGGCTTCTGCGGTCCAGGTGCCCACCCCCCCGATACCGATGACCACCATATGAGCTCGGTTCAATATTTCCAGGGCGTGATTACCATAGAGGCGGCCGATACCACCAAAGCGTTGCAGGTATTGTTCAGACAGGCTCATTAGGATTCTTTTCCGATACTTCTTCCAGAAAACGATGTTTGTCTGCGGCAGAGGGCAGCAGGCAGCTACTGCGCCGACCAAACCAGCGGTAGCGGTTGCGCGCGACCAGATCGTATAGCCAGTTTCGCACTGGGCGTGGAATGTAGCGCAAAAATGCAATATAGCGCCAGTAGTTACCCAGGCCGTTTGTGATGCGTAAGACGGCATCGCTCTTGTGATATTGGCACAAAGCCCCCCCGTGGCGCTCCAACAAAATAACGCTTTCAAAGGTATGCAGGGGTAAGCCCAGTTTCTTTAAATAGTACTGTCCAGCCGGTGACTGCACCCGGCAAAGGGTAAAGCGATAGTGCTTATCATACTTTAGAAGTAGGCGACTCCAGCCGTTACACAGGTTGCACTGGCTGTCGAAGAGTACAATTTTTTCTGTGGAAGAAGAGGACATGAGGGAGAGAAGGCGGCCCGAAATGGGCCGCTATGCAGTTTAGTGCACGTGACCGTGGTCGATCTCTTCCTCAGTCGCATCACGTACAGAGACAACTTCAATATCAAAGTGCAGCTCTACTCCCGCCAGCGGATGGTTGCCATTGATGGTGACTTCATCGCCATCGATATCGACAACTTCGACTTCAATGGGATGGCCATCGGTGCTTTGAGCGTGAAAAGCCATGCCAACCTCAAGGTCTTCAACGCCACCGAAGGCGCTGCGCGGCATGGTTTGGATCAGCTCGGGGTTCTGCTGGCCGTAGCCATCTTCAGGAGCGATTACCGCAGTGAATTTGTCCCCGGGTGCCTTTTCCAGCATTTCCCGCTCGAGGCCGGGAATGATATTGCCCACGCCCTGCAGATACTTGAGCGGTTCCCCATTGGCGGAGGAGTCAATGACTGTTCCGTCTGCATCTTTCAGGGTGTAGTTAATCTCCACAACTGTGTGGTTGGCAATCTTCATGAATAGTCTCTGATTCTGATATAGAAGTAGCGCTTACCGTTGCGCTGGAAAACGGGAGGTAAAGGCTGTGAGGGAGCAATTGTATTGAGAGGTTGCACGCGCCGCAACTGATGCGGCGCGCTGTGGTTCAGCAGGCGATGGAGAGGTCCTGTTCACAACCACCATAAAGGCTACTGGCCGTTTGTACGAGGTCTGTACTGAGCTGCCAGGGAAAGCCTAGCTCTTCCAGGCGGGCCTCAAGGTATTCGAGGAGTGCGTCGAACAGGGCTGGATTCAGGCCGCGGGCAAGGAAGCTGGCACGGCTACTGCGATCTGGCTCGGGTTGTTCGGAGAAGGCGTGGTTTAGGAATTGTGCTTGGCGGCTTTGTTGTTTGCGATGATCGCAGGTTTCGTAATTGGAAAGGTGTCGGCCTATGGTTTCGTAAAATTCATTGACTGTATGACAGACAAATTTAGCACCACCGACCTGATCTAACAGGCTGTCCATATCTCTCCCCCCGGTGAGCAGTTGGTACTGAAATATAAAATTCCGCAGAGCCGAAAAAATATTGTGATAACGAAAAATGCACAGGATGCATTGGCTCAATTACGGTACAGCATTAATTGCAGTGCAGCGTAAGTCATATCTTCTTGGACTGCCAACTTGCTTTAAGAATATTGTCATTCTGTTCGACAGGTTGTTATTGGTTTTGCTTTTATCTACGCCAAATAAAAAATTGCTATTTATATTAGTGTTTTTTATCACTTTGCTCTGTGTTTAATAGTGTAGATGTTAGACTGCACGATTGAACCAAATATAAAATTGCAACAGGTTGGAACAAATTATGGCAAGCATTTTTACTCAGATTTTGAATGGGGACTTACCTGGGCACTTTATCTGGCGAGACGATAAAGCTATTGCGATTATGACCATTTCCCCGATTAAGCCCGGCCATTGCCTGGTAATTCCGGTGGAAGAAATTAATCATTGGGATGAGGTTCCCCCGGAGCTTGCCGCACACTTGATGTTGGTTGCCCAAAAAGTCGCCAAAGGCTTGAAATCAGTTTATTCACCTAAGCGGGTGGGAGTGATGATTGCCGGGCTGGAAGTGCCGCACACCCATATGCATCTGATTCCAGTTGATGCATTGACAGACTTTGACTTTTCCTTGCAGAAAAATGCAACATCTGAGCAGCTGGCCATGGAAGCTGAGAAAATCCGCGGTGCGCTGCAGAAGTTGGGCTGCGCGGAGGCGGAGTGTGCTTAGGCTAGGCTTGTTAAAATTGAGTAAAGACTGATCAGTCTTTGCTTTTAGTGCCTCAGAAATTTTTCTGATGGCACTGCATCCAGTTCACCTGCTCGGGTAGTCTAGTAATACGAGACAGTGATAATTATGAGAATTTTGCAATGGCAACCACTAAAAAAGCTTTTTTAGCCCCACTGATTGCTCTACTGACCCTTTTTGCGGTTGGCAGTGCTCATGCTGAGGCAGAAGAAATGGAAAGTAAAAGCTTCGATGTCAATGGATTTACCCGGGTATCCCTCAAAGGCAGTTCCCATGTCGAGGTGATACAGGGGGACCATTTTGCCGTGAATGCTACGGGCCCGGCTGAAGTAATGGCCCACGCCAAAGCCCAGCTGAAAGGCGACACGCTCGAGCTGTCTGTGGATGATAATACTCAGCGCTGGTTTGGTGTGATAACCATCACCCGCGATCTGGATCAAAAGGTACAGTTTACGGTAACCATGCCAAAGGTTGAGGCTATTGTGGTGCTGGGATCCGGCCAAGCTGTGGCGGAATCGCTCGAGAGTGAGAGTCTTGACCTTGGAGTCACGGGCTCGGGTACCGTGCGAATTGCCAAGGCAGCGGCTGAGAACCTCAACGCATATGTCACTGGTTCTGGGGACTTGATCTTAGACAAGGCCTTATCAGTCACCAGTGAAATTGCGATTAGTGGCTCGGGTGACGTTTTCTTGGGGGGCATCACCGGTGAGAAACTTTCTGCCGAAATCAAAGGCTCTGGTGATATGCGGGTAGGCGGCCGTGTAGCCGATGTCAATATCCGCATTATGGGTTCTGGCGACTTTGTCGGTCGCAGCTTGCGCGCAGATAACGCGACAGGTTCTGTGATGGGGTCCGGGGATATTGTTCTGAAGCGTCCGCAGCGGGATTCTTTCACCGTAATGGGATCGGGCGACGTTGCCTTGGTGGACTAACTCCTCCCTGTCGAACTGCACATAGCCAGGCACTGCCAGTAACGGCAGTGCCTGGCCTTTTTTGGGGCCCATTTTTCGGGCCTGTTCTCTATTTTGGAAGTAAACTCCCGATGGAATCGCAGGTGACAGGGCCCGGGCAGGAGAGCTCGGAGCGCCCTTCAGGTAGTCGAGGCGAGCGGAGCCGACGGCTCAAGGAAAAATTGCGCCACTGGGGGCGTGGCGCACAGGAAAAATCTCATTGGGTCGCCGAGCGACTCATGGACCGTCGTATTTGTGTGGGGGTGACGGGGTTGAGTGGAGCGGGAAAATCAACCCTGCTTACCAGTTTGATCTACCAGCTGAGCCACCCGCAAAAGGCACAGTTACCCGGTTTTGCGCCGGCGCTGAACGGAGATCTGCTCGGCGCGGAGTTAAAGCCAGCCCTAGACTCCGGCCTGCCAGTGTTTGACTATGAAAGTTGTCTCTCCGCCTTGATGTCTCACCCCCCCAAATGGCCACAAGGCACGCGCGATGTTTCGGCTATGGAGTTGCATATTCACTTGCGGCGCCATGGCCGTTTTCGTGGCAGCAGCCCTAAGACTCTGATTTTGGAGTTGCGAGACTATCCGGGTGAATGGTTGATGGACCTGCCAATGCTACGCATGGATTATCGTGAGTGGTGTAGACATCAAGCCCATATTATCGAATCGGATACCCGTGCAGGATTGGCCCCGGAACTGGTAACTCGCCTGGCGGCTCTATCGCCCCAAGCTGAAGCAAATGGGTCTGAGCTGGCGAGGTTGTGGAACGATTACCGCGGTTTCCTGTTGGACTGCCGCCGTGAGCGCAAGCTCAGTTATTTACAGCCTGGACGAGCGCTTCTCGATGAAGAGGATTACAGCTTATTGCCCCTGCTTGATCTGCGCGGGTTTAATGCCGGGGAGTTGGAGCAGCTGCCAGAAACGAGCAACTACCAGGTTTTACGCCGTCATTACGAAGCATATGTGCAGGGTCAGGTGGCCCCCTTTTTGGAGAGTCACTTCAAGCACCTCGATCGACAATTAGTGTTGGTGGATATGATCGGTACTCTTTTTGCTGGGGAGCAAGCCCTCGATGATATGCGCCTGGCATTCACTCATATAGCCGATACCTTTCGCTATGGGGAATCCGGTTTACTGAGTAAGTTGTGGCGCCCAAAGGTTAATCGTTTGTTATTTGCCGCTACTAAGGTCGATCAAGTGCTGGCCGCCGACCACGATGCTTTGCGCCAGTTACTCGGGCAGCAATTACAGCAAACTTTCACGGGAGCCCGGCATCGTGGATTACCGATTTTTAGTGAGGCTATTGCTGCGGTGCGATGTTCTCGTGAAGATCAGCGTAATGGCCGGCGGATGTTGGTGGGGCACGATCTAGAAGGGCGTTATTTGGGCTTTGAGAATGCTGAGATTTCCTCTCATTTGCCGAGAGAGGAGCGGGACTGGAGCCACTATACCGGTGCGGCGCCGCCCCAGTTACGCCCCCCGCAGGGAATGGATTCGGGCTCCATTCCGCATATTCGTGTCGATGCGCTTCTGAATTTGTTGCTTGGAGATAAGGTCTGATGGGGGATGATGACAAAGAAACTCTGCGTCGTACGACGCGAATAGAGTCCTTACAGGAGCCAGAGCGGGAAGCTTCGCACAGAGAGACCACACGGGTAGAAGCTCTTCGAGAAGAGGATGGGGATATTCCCAGGTCTATTACCACAGGAGAGTCCCTGCCAGACCGAATTGCTTTCTCGGAGTTACGCTTACCTGTTTTTCGCTTGAAATGGTTGAAGCCGGCACTATTTTCGACAATTGCGTTGATCGTTGCCGTGCTTGGGTGGGAGTTGCGCCAGCTGTATACCTGGGCGGCGGATAAACATTGGGGCCTTGGTGTTCTCGCTGGAGTGGTGATCGCGACCTTCGTATTTGCAATTGCCAGCTCTCTATGGGAATTTTTTCGTGCGGGGCGGCCCCTGCGGAAATTGCAAAAAACCCAGACGATGGCTGCAGAAATGCGGGAGAGTCGCAGCCATGAGGAAGCTGAGCCTTTTCGCCAACAACTTCAGGACCACTTTGCAGGGAAACCTCAGGGAGTACTGCTCAATCGGGTGCTGGATGAGACGCCGGATTACTACGATAGCAGTGAGCTGCTACAGCATCTAGAGGTGACTTTCCTCGATGCCCTCGATCAGGAGGCCAAGCGGCGTGTGGTGCGTCACTCTACAACAACAGGGGCTTTGGTGGGCCTCAGTCCCTTTGCCAGTCTCGACATCCTGGTGGCTCTGCGCCAATCGTTGCGAATGATTGATGATGTGGCGCAAATTTACGGAGTGCAGCCGTCCCTGGTCGTGCGTTGGCGCTTGTTCAAAAAGGTGCTTGCGCTGGTGGCTTACAGTGGAGCCAGTGAATATGCGATTAGTGAAATGTGGCCGGATCTGGTGGGCGACAGTTTAATTGGTACGGTGTCAGCACGCCTAGGCCAGGGCGTTGGGGCGAGCTTGTTTGTGGCGCGTATCGGGCTTGCCGCTATGCAGAGTTGTAGGCCTGTCCCCTTTGCTGAAAAGCGCCGCCCAAGGCTGTCTGCGTTGATATCACGGATTGGGGCAGGGTTGAAGGAGCGTATGCCGGAAGTCTTTTCGATGGTGGGCTTCAATCGCCGAACAGTTAACTCTCCGTCTAAACCAGAAGTGAAATATTCACGTAAGGGTTAATTTCACCAGGAGGAGGGGCCCGCTGAGTATGCGGGCCCTAGGGACCTTTGTGAGATCACGGCTTATTGAAACTGCTTTTTCATTAATAGGCGCGTATGGTGGCGGTCCACCAACTGTGCCAGGGTGGTGAAGCGGCGTTTGATGAAAGGTGCGGGGTTGTTATTTCCCGTATCATCCCGATATTCAACCCCGGAGCGGACATGTTGTAGCTCTCGGGTTAACTCATTGATCGCCATAAAGATGTCTTGGGTGTCATCCTGGCTGTGAAAAATGTAAGTGTTATTGGTGTCTACCAAGTACTCATTGCATTCATTCAGCCATTCGGATCGCTGCTCAAGAAAGCGGATTGTATTGCGAATGCCCCCCTTATACTCGGGGTTGAAGTGTTCATTAACATACTTGCCCAGGCTGCGCATGCCCGAGCCGACAAATTGTTCCACCACACTGCTGCAATACTCTTCTGTGAGATAAGAAGGGTGGGTTTTGGCGCTGCTCGAGGTGCTTGCAATCAGCAGAGACAGAAGCCCCAGGGCTCGTAAAATGGCTGAAGTAGGAGAGTTCATTGTCTTGCCCATGCGTTACTCTTTTCAGTGGCCGTTATTCTATCCGCCAAACTTGCTCAGTTGTTTTAACTCTTTGATTGGCGAAGCATTTTTTGTGACAGTTATCACATGAATATCGAAGAGGTGAAAAAGTGTCAACGGTTATTAAGTGCGGAATGACAGCTTTGACGCAAAATGCGTGATGTAGGGATTATGACTTTCGATATTTGTCCGGAAACTAAATTAGAGATTGAGGTTTGCTTTGGCAGAATTTGCATTTGACCTTTTTGTGATTGGGGCGGGCTCTGGTGGTGTGCGAGCCGCGCGAATGGCTGCGGCTCAGGGGATGAAGGTGGCTGTGGCCGAAGACCGTTATATGGGCGGCACTTGCGTTAATGTGGGCTGTGTCCCCAAAAAATTATTTGTCTATGCCAGTGGCTTTAGTGAAGACTTTAGCGATGCCAAAGCGTATGGCTGGGAAGCTCCTGTTGCGGAGTTTAACTGGCCAACATTACGTGATAACAATGCTAAGGAAATAACCCGGCTTAATAATATTTACCGCAATCTGTTGGTAAATTCCGGTGTAACAGTTTTTGATGGGCGGGCCAAGGTCACAGGTGCTAACACCGTGGTGGTAAATGAGCGTGAATATACTGCCCAGAGAATGTTGGTCGCCACAGGTGGCTGGCCTTTTGTTCCTGATATTCCGGGTAAAGAATTTATTTTGACCTCTAACGATGTATTTTCCATGGAGGCTTTCCCGAAACGCGTACTGGTTGTTGGAGGTGGGTATATCGCGGTTGAGTTTGCGGGGATATTTGCCGGCTTGGGGGCTGAAACCCACCTCTCTTATCGCCGGGAACTATTCCTGCGAGGTTTTGATCGTGATATTCGCCATTTTGTCCGCGATGAAATGGTTAAGAAAAATATCGATTTAAAATTTAATCATCAGGTGAGTGCCATTGAGAAATTGCAGGATGGTAGTTTTCTTGTGCATGCGGGGGATGGTTCCAGCTTGAATGTGGATATGGTCCTCTATGCAACTGGGCGAGTTGCGAATACTGAAGGGCTTGGCCTGAAAGAGCGGGGAGTGGTGCTGCACAGGGATGGCACCATCTCTGTTGATGATAATTTCCGCACCAACATTCACTCCATTTACGCGCTTGGGGATGTTACTGGTGAGCCGCAGTTGACACCCGTGGCCCTTGCGGAGGCGATGGCTTTGGTGAAACACTGGCGTACGGGAAATACAGCCGAAATTGATTACAACAATATCCCGACGGCGGTATTTTGCCAGCCAAATATTGGCACGGTAGGGCTCTCTGAAGAGGAGGCTAGAGATTCTGGAATCTCTGTCACTGTTTATAAATCAGAGTTTCGCCCGATGCGCCACACAGTGAGTGGTAATACCGAGCGGACACTGATGAAACTGGTGGTAGATGCCGAGACCGATAAGGTGATTGGCGTTCACATGGTTGGTGATGATGCCGGTGAGATTATCCAGGGTTTGGCTGTGGCCTTGAAGGCGGGCGCCACCAAGCAAACGTTTGATGAGACAATTGGCATTCATCCAACAGCCGCTGAGGAATTTGTCACAATGCGTACGCCCGTAGGTGGATAGTTTGCGGCTTATAACCCCTGCCTTGCAGATTGCTTCAGTCGCCTTTGGGGTTGATGGGTTTTTTCGTTTGGAGAGACCTGGAATGTAATAGGGGTTATTCACGAACTGCCTACATTATCGGGGCTCAAGTAAAAACGGCGCATTTGCGCCGTTTTTGTGATTTGCTCGCTAATTTAGTTCTTACTCCTCCACGGTCTCCTCGGCTTCACAAAGTGCTTGGTGTCGCTGCGCTTTTTTGCGTTCGCTACGCTCTTTCAGGCAGCGTTCTGCTGAAGCAAATGTGTCATTAACAGCCCGGTGTATAGATTCGTTTTCATTACTGATGGTCACTGGATTGCCGCTGATGGCCAGTTCGAGGGAGGCTTTAAATTGTTTGCCTTTGCTTTTGTGCTGGTGGGGAGCTTCTAGAACTACACGGCTGTGTATGATTTCGCCACAATAACGTTCCAGTTTGTGTAACTTTCTAGATACCGTGTCTGATAGGGCGGCGGATTTGTCGATATCGCGGAACACAATGTTATCGTTGGACGCTGATTTCATAGGTAAATACCTCCGGTTATAGGAAACCATGCAGGCCGCTTTTGCGGTTTGCTAATAAAGAAGGTAGGGCGCCCTAAAGGGAGGGGTCGAGACCGCAGTAGAATCGCCGATTCACCAGGAGCGCAACGAATATTGCTGTCGGAACAGCTCTGGGTGTTTTACGTCCGGGTCGGGTTTCCGCTGTGTCTAGCGATCGTCTCCCTGTTACCCATAATGCTTCCGCTAAAAAAAAAATCAAGCGCTATCACTGGAAAATGTCACAGAAAATTCGCTGAAGAGTCATTAAGGCGACTTTCATTGCCAAGTTTTGGTGTCGGATTGATCGAATGGGTACAAAGGGTGGACGAGAGGTCATTGCTCGCGAGCTCAGCACTGCGTAAAATTAACGTTGCTGTACTGGGGGTTTGGGAAGCTTGAACAAAAAACAACCTCTGGGCTTTTATCTTATGAGTGTCGAAAAATCGAGAAATGGGTTCTGGACAATGGCGGTAAAGCGGTACTGCTCGCTCTTCTTGGCGGGCCTGGTAGTTTTTGGCGGGGCGGTTGCGCAGGCGCAATCCGCTCTCAATGTGGAAAAAAACCGACTGGCACGTCTGGAGCAGTCTCTGGAAAACAGGCAGGTTGAGCTGGAGGATATCGAGAACGAGCTGCTCTCGTATGAGTACAAGCTTGAGCGAGCGCAGGAATCTCTTAATGAGTTGCGCAAGGAGTATGAGGAGAGTCGCGTTGAGCTCGAAGAGGCCCGTCGGTTACATGAATCTAATGGAACCTCGGACTCTGAACGCCGCCTGACCAAGGCTAAGCACAGTTTTGCTATGGCAGAGCGAGGTGTGGATAGCCGCAGTCGCCGCTTGGAGTTTATTCAGGCAAACCATGAGGAGCTTCTGTCAAAGCTTGGGGCGGAGAGGCAGGCAATCGCCGAAACCAAGACTAAGATCTCTGCTCAGCAGGATAAGATTGGCGAAGTGGTGGATTCTATGGTCGCCAAGGCGGAGGCTTCTGAAAGGCGTGCCGCACTGGCTAGAAAAGCAAGGGCTGAGAAGCCTAAGCCTCCGAAATTAAAGACTGCGGCAATAGAAAAGCCGAAGAAGCGTGAGGTTCCACCCGAGCCAGCCCCGACTGTTGAGACGCAAATTGATCCAGAGCTACTCGCTTACGTGAAGCGTGAGCAAAAACGCCTGGATAACTTGCTTTCAGATAAAAACGGGGAAAACAAGCAGACTTTCCGTAATTTGATGCTTAAGCCCTCTGGCGGAGAGCGCTTGTCTTTTGAGTTCCTGGGAAAAAATCAATATCGGTTGGTGGCGACTGTTGAAGCTGGCCGTCAGACATACAAGATCAACACCTGGAAGTTTCGTCGTACGATTCCCGCCGAGGATGACGGTACCCGTTATGTTTTCGTCTTTGATGCACGCCGACTTTCGCGCCCCCGTTTAGTGATGTACCCAGAGTACGCTTTAGATGCCTTAAAATAGAACGCTTTGAGCCCGCTTAATGCGGGCTTTTTTATGTTTTGTGGCGTTATCTTTCACAAAGGGCAGCTTCGAGTAGGGGGTGGTAATGACTGCTCTGAGGTTTTGGAGTGCTCTCGTAAAGAGTGATGTTTTCAACTGATATCGAAAAGTCCAGCCTGAACGGTGAGGATTGTTCAAACCCTTCTTTGCTGCGTGCTAGGGTGATATGTGGCCGGTAAGTCCGCTTTTCAGGTGTTATACCTAACACGCCAATAATTCGGTTACAGTTTTGGTGGAGCTCCAGCAGGCTGGGATTGGTCGCCAGTTCCACGACAAGGGCTTTCGGGTTGCGCCTAGGGAATGGATTCAATGAGTAAATCAATCCCTGAAACCTGGGTTTTTTTTGCGCGAGCGCAATAAGGCCTTGCCTAAGGGGTGGAATTATTTCTCTTGGGGTGTTCCCCAGAAACGCGAGTGTTAGGTGCCGATTAGCTGGAGTGGTCCAGCGAAGATGGTCGCTTTTTATGTTCTCTAGTTGTTTTTGGTAACGCTTTATTAAGTTGTCGAGGAATTCCTGTGTTTTTTTGTCAGGCCTCACGCCAATAAATAAGCGGGAAGTAGTTTGTCCTGACGGTTTCTCTTCTTTTTGCATTTTTCTTCTTCCACGCCTTGAAATTTTTGTGGTCGTCCTTATCTCTGGAGTGCGGGTGGTAGCTTAAAGCGAAAAGTGCCGCCGCTGGTAATGCTCGGGCTTAATGGCGAGCAGAATTTAATATTGCTCTGAATTGAGGATATAACAATGCGTAATTTTGATTTTTCCCCTTTATACCGTTCCGCAATTGGCTTTGACCGTATGGCCAGCTTACTGGATGCAATGAGCACCAGCGAGCAGAAACAGCCTTCCTACCCCCCTTACGATATAGAATTGACCGGTGAGGATAGCTATAGGATTACAATGGCAGTGGCGGGTTTCGAGCAGTCTGAGCTCGACATTCAGGTAGAGCAAAACCGCCTCACCGTAAATGGAAAGAAGCCTGAAGATCCTGCGCAAAGAAACTTTTTGCATAGAGGGATCGCTGCGAGAAATTTTGAGCGGCGCTTTCAGTTGGCAGATCATGTAAAAGTGACCGATGCGAAACTTGCCAATGGCTTGCTTCACATTGAGCTGGTACGAGAAATACCAGAGGCAATGAAGTCGCGTAAAATAGAAATTAGCGAAGGTAAGTTGCTGCATCACAATGAAGCTGTGAAGGACGAAGCCGATAAAAAGTCGGATTCGGTAGCCGCATAAATTGTCCCAAGCTTGCCCGCTGTGCCGCTATTCCGCGGCACAGTTTTACTATCGAGATAAGGTTCGCAGTTACTACCAATGTAACCGCTGCGCTCTGGTGTTTGTTCCCTCTGAGCATCACCTCTCTGCAAAAGAAGAGCATGCATATTACGACCTTCACGAGAACGGGATGGAAGATGAAGGCTATCACCGCTTCCTCAGTCGATGTGCTTCGCCCCTATTGAAAGAACTCTCGCCAGCGAGTGAAGGTTTGGACTTTGGTTGTGGACCAGCCCCACTATTAGCTCGTATTTTGATGGAAAACGGCCACAGAGTGGAATTGTTTGACCGTTATTATTTCCCAGAATATGGTGCCATTAAAAAAGACTACGACTTTATCGTGGCGACGGAAGTTGTAGAGCATTTGGCTGCCCCTGGAGATGAGTTGACAAGGCTTTGGCGGCAATTACGCCCTGGCGGTTTTATGGCACTGATGACAAAACTAGTTATTTCACCCGAGCGTTTTGCCAGTTGGCACTATATTCGTGATCCAACACATATCTCCTTTTTCAGTGCAGAGACTTTACGTTGGCTCGCTCAGGAGTTGGGCGCTGAACTGCAGTTTGTCGACAGTGATGTTATCTTTCTAAAGAAATCAGGTGTTTACCCGGAATAACTTTGCTCTCACTGTGGCTCGGTACTCACTTGGGGTTGTGGACAGGAATTTTTTAAAGAGTGCCGTGAAGTGCCCCATGTCTTGGTAGCCCACTTTTTCCGCAATTTCATTAACGGATAAGTTGCTTGACTGCAAGAGTTCTCTAGCCATGTCCACTCGCACATTTTGCAAGTATTGCAGGGGGGTCTGTCCTGTCGCCAGTTTGAAGCGTCGATTAAAGGAGCGGACACTCATATCGAACATTTGCGCCACTTCGCTGAGGCGTACTTCCGTATTGCAGTGTTCTTTCAGCCATGCCTGGGCTTGCACAATATCTTCGTCGGGGTGCAGGCGTACTGCCCCTTCAGAATAGGCGATTTCCTCGAAGGGTCTGCGGATCTCATGGGAGAAGTTTCGTTCTACATGGCTGGCAACTGCGGGTCCGTAGAGCTGGCGGATCATATGCACGGTGACGTCTGCGAGGGCATTGACACTGGCGGCGCAAAAGAGCTTGTCCGCCTGAGTAATAAAGTACTGGCGTTTTAACTTGACTTCGGGGTAGTCAGCGCTAAAGCGGTCGAAATAATGCCAGTGCGTGGTGGCGGGTTTACCATTGAGTAGGCCCGCTTCTGCTAGGAAACAAACACCGGTTCCCACTGCGCTAATAGATGCTCCTAATTCAGCCTGATCTCTCAGCCATTTCAGCAACGGTCCGCTGCGTTTTAAAGCGGGGCGAGGATTACGCCAAAGTGCTGGAATGTAGACTAGATCGCTGTTTGGCGTCTCGCTTAATGCCATATCGGGTTGAAAGGTGAAGCCGCAACGAGATTTCACGGGCTGCCCATCCATGCTGGCTGTCACTAGGCGCAGGGGCTCTGTTCGTCCTTCCACTCGCGCCCGGCTCTCGGCTCCGCGAAGCATCTCTAGGGGGAGTACTGTCCCGGTAGCTAACATTTGATCAATCAGAAGAAAGGTAACCGTACGCATTACATACTCGGGCGCGTTGGCGCCATTGGCTAAAACACTCAATTTTGCTGGCCAGTATGCCCATAACTGGGCGCAATCGCCAGCCCCTACACTCGCAGACATCAAATTTATAGTGTTTAGCTTGGCTGGAGGTCAGGATGCAGCGCCTTCCCGTAATTACCGCGTTTGGTGGTTTTAATCCCGCAGGACGCAGCTCCTTTCATCGGGGGTATGCCCGCACGGTGCTGGAAAAGCTCTCTCTGAGAGAGCGGATTGACACGCTATCCGACCTAGCCGCGCTCATGGGATTGCGCACGGGGTCCGATGCCGCTGGCCCTTTGGGACTAGGTCTGGAACAGCGTGTGCTCGATGGTACCTTGGTGCGAGAATTGGAGGCGCGTTTTTACGACTACCGTAAGTGCCATTTTCACCAGGCTGCGGACCTGGCTAACCACAGTGGCATGTCTTTTGAAATATCCACCCGCCAGCTTCCCCACCCTTTGCCCGATGAATGGCAAGTAGAAAGTGTGGGCAGTGGCAGGGTTCGTGTGACCACCGCAAGCCTTTCTGTCATGTTGGATAGCTTTCGTGAGATTCCGGTTGGTGCCGCGGGGCAGCTGCCTACGGGCTTCGAGCCCGGTGAGCGATATAATTCGCGCTTTCACCCCCGCGGGCTGCAGCTGGCAGTGCTGGGAGCTTCTGATGCGGTGCATTCTATGGGGATCGACTGGGAAACCGTTGTGGCCGCGGCTGGTCCTGGCAATATCTCTGTATACGCCTCATCAGCTATGAGTCAGCTCGACCCCTTTGGGAACGGGGGGCTGATGCAATCCCGGTTGCGTGGTTCCCGGGTCAGCTCCAAGCAGTTGGCATTGGGCTTAAACAGTATGCCTGCGGACTTTGTGAACGCCTATGTGCTGGGTAATGTCGGTTCTACCGGGGCCGTGACCGGAGCCTGTGCCAGTTATTTATACAATCTGCGCTCAGGTGTTGAGGATATTCGCAGTGGTCGAGCCAGAGTGGCCGTTATAGGAGCTGCTGAGGCACCGCTTGTTCCTGAAATTGTCGATGGTTATTCCACCATGGGGGCGCTCGCAACTACTGAGAACCTGCGCAAAATTTTTTCAGGTGAGGTCGATTTCCGCCGTACTAGTCGTCCATTTGGGGAAAACTGTGGATTTACTTTGGGAGAGGGTACTCAGTGGGCGATTCTAATGGATGATACCCTGGCCCTTGAGCTGGGTGCGAACATCCATGGCTCAGTTTCGGGTGTTTATATCAACGCTGATGGTTATAAAAAATCGATCTCCGCACCGGGGCCTGGTAACTATTTGACAATGGCCAGAGCTATGGCGGAGTCGAGAGCGATAGTTGGAGATGAGAGTTTGACGAGACGCAGTTTTGTTCAGGCCCACGGATCCAGCACACCACAAAATCGGGTTACTGAGTCAGCGATACTGGATAGATTGGCTTCTGTTTTCGGAGTGGAGGAGTGGCCAGTGTGTGCAGTGAAAGCTTATGTGGGGCACTCCATTTCGGCGGCTAGTGGGGATCAATTGATCTCTGCGCTGGGTATTTTTGATAGGGGAATAATACCGGGTATTGCCACGGTTGACCGAGTGGCTGACGATGTTCATCAAAAAAATCTACAGATTTCCCTTGAACATGTGGAGCGAGATCCAAGCTCACTGGATCTGGCGTTACTGAATTCTAAAGGTTTTGGAGGAAACAATGCGACGGCAGCGGTGCTTTCCCCCCGCCTGACCCGCTCCATGCTGGAAAAACGTCATGGAGCAAAAGCAATACTCGCCCACCATAGGGATAACGAGGCAGTTGTCGAGCAAGCTGTGGCTTACGATGTGAGAGCGAGCAGGGGAGACCTGCAACCCATCTATCGGTTTGGTGAAGGTCACATAGATGAGGCGGAGATAAATCTCTCCGCTGATAGCGTCACCCTCCCTGGATTCCCACCAGTAGAATTGGATGTTAGCAACCCATTTGATGATATGGTTTAGGTTGTATTTCATTGCCTATCGCCACCGGGGCCAGTTTTTCTTTTGGATTGAACTTATCACAAAAGCACGTATTCGCTGTTAACTGAGTGAGGATTTCAATGGCAGACATGGATGTATGCGATGGAAAAAAAGATGCTGCAGATCTTGGGGTCCGTCTAAAACTGGTGCGAAAAATATACGGCATTTCCCAGCGGCAGTTGGCGCGGCAGGCGGGTGTCACCAATGCCACTATTTCCTTTATCGAGCAGGGGCGGGTGAGCCCTTCTGTAGGTTCGCTTG
Source organism: uncultured Microbulbifer sp. (assembly GCF_947498635.1). Lineage (GTDB taxonomy): Bacteria > Pseudomonadota > Gammaproteobacteria > Pseudomonadales > Cellvibrionaceae > Microbulbifer > Microbulbifer echini. The sequence goes on from NZ_CANMKV010000010.1 coordinate 71,773, forward strand.
AGAAAATATTGAGTAGCGTGCCTATGACCCTGTCTGAGTTCTTTTCGTTGGAGCTCGTTGAGTCGGATCCGATTTTCTTTCGCTCCAGTGATATGCCAAATGTCGGTGACGGCCGATTTTTTTGTCAGTTGCTCGGCGGTTCCCGCAGTCAGCGTGCGATGTCTATCTTGCGCACCGTGTTTTCAGAAGGGCAGGATTCCGGCCCCAACCCGTTGATCTTCGATGGGGAGGTTGGGGGGATAGTTATTGCCGGTGAGCTGGAAGTATCTGCGGGATCCGATCTTGCCCTGTTAGAGGCGGGGGATGGTTATTACTTTGGCACCCGGCGACCCCACCGTTTCCGCAACCCAGGTAAAACGGATTGCGTGGTGATTAGTACGGTTAATCCGGCCCATGCCATTGAGGCGTCTTGGGGATCTGTAAGTCAAATAGGAGGCGTGATAAAGGGTGATTTGCGCCATCAAGCTGAAAAAGCGGACTGATTCACGATAGACTGACTCCGCTTAAAGCGTCCGGCCAGCAAGTTATGGCTGGCTATATTGTGTTCTTTGGTGCTGTTGGTGCCAGTGTTTTTGTAAGAAATGGTATTCAAACAATCGTTTGAATCTGGCTATACTACGGCTGACCGTATTGGGCCAAAGTGTCACCGCAAGAGCGGACGGTCCATGGTTGCAAAAAAATTCCGACCCCGGGTCCAGGATTGCGGCCCAGAATAAAAGAGGTCAATCAATGTTATTTAGTGGCAAAGCGCTCACGGTACAAATGCTGGATAACGGCATTGCCGAGCTTAAATTCGACCTGCAAGGCGAATCCGTCAACAAGTTTAACCGTCAGACGGTTACCGAATTCTCCCAGGCTCTGGATGCAATTGAAGCAGCAGACGGCGTTAAAGGTGTGCTGCTTACCAGTGGCAAGGGTGTCTTTATTGTCGGTGCCGATATCACCGAATTTGGTAACGCTTTCTCTGCAGGCGCAGAGGGCGTTGCTGATTTGATGAATCAGAACAATGAAAATATTAACCGCCTGGAAGACCTGCCGGTTCCGACCGCTGTGGCGATCAATGGCTATGCGCTGGGCGGTGGTTTCGAAGTTTGCCTCGGCTGTGACTACCGCTTGATGGGCGAAGAGGCCAAAGTGGGTCTGCCCGAAGTTAAGTTGGGTCTTATCCCAGGTTGGGGCGGTACGGTACGCTTACCGCGGGTAGTGGGTGTGGATGTGGCGGCCGAGTGGATTGCCGCAGGTAAAGAGCAGAAGCCAGCGGCGGCTCTGGAAGCTCATGCTGTAGATACTGTAGTGCCTACCGATAAGCTCAAAGATGCAGCAATTAAGCTGCTTGAGCGCGCAATCAAAGGTGAGTTGGATTATAAGGCCGGTCGTGAGATCAAGAAGTCTCCAATCCCGCTGAATGATACCGAAGCCCTGATGGCCTTCTTTACTACCAAGGCGTTTGTTGGTCAGCAGGCGGGCAAAAATTACCCATCCCCGGTTGCGGCCGTTGAGTCTATTGAGCAGGGTTATAAGTTGACCCGCGATGAAGCTCTGAAGATTGAACAGGAAAAATTTATTTTCTGCGCCCAGACCGGCACCGCTAAATCTCTGGTAGGGCTGTTCCTTGCGGACCAGGCGATCAGTAAGGTTGCCAAGGGTTGGGAAAAGAAAGCCGATAAGCCCATTGAGCGCGCTGCCGTTCTCGGTGCCGGTATTATGGGTGGTGGTATTGCTTACCAGTCTGCCTATAAAGATACTCCGATCAAGATGAAAGATATTGATCAAAAGGGTATCGATCTCGGTTTGAATGAGGCGAATAAACTGCTGTCCAAACTGGTCGACCGCAAACGCCTCACCCCGGTAAAAATGGGTGAAGTGCTCAATCGTATTGAGCCGACCCTGAGCTATGACGGCTTCGAGGATATCGATGTTGTTGTGGAAGCGGTTGTAGAAAACCCAAAAGTCAAGCACGCGGTACTTAAAGAAGTGGAAACCAAGGTGAGCGAAGACACTGTCATCGCCTCCAACACCTCCACTATCTCTATTAACCAGCTGGCTGAGCCTCTGTCCCGTCCTGAAAACTTCCTGGGTATGCACTTCTTTAACCCGGTGCACAAAATGCCGTTGGTTGAGGTGATCCGCGGGGAGAAGACTTCCGATACCGCAGTTGCTCGCGTTGTAGCCTACGCAAACAAAATGGGCAAAAAGGCCATCGTGGTTCGCGACTGCCCTGGATTTCTGGTAAACCGCGTACTGTTCCCTTACTTTGCCGGTTTTTCTATGCTCGTGCGCGATGGTGCGGATTTCCAGGCCGTTGATAAGGTTATGGAGCGCTGGGGTTGGCCTATGGGTCCGGCCTACCTGATGGACGTTGTTGGTATTGATACCGGAGTTCATGCGGAAGGTGTAATGGCTGAGGGCTTCCCTGAGCGTATGGGGAAAACCTTCACTGCAGCCTCAGATGTTATGTACGAAGCTGGTCGTTACGGTCAGAAGAACGGTAAGGGCTTCTATAACTACGAGCAAGACAAGAAAGGTCGCCCGAAGAAAGTGGCTACCGAAGAGGCCTACCAGTTACTCAAGCCGCAGGTTGCTGAGCGCCGTGAGTTCGAAAGGGACGAGGTGATCGAGCGCATGATGGTGCCGATGGCCACCGAGCTGGCTCGCTGCCTGGAAGAAGGGATCGTTGACTCCCCGGCTGAAGCCGATATGGCGCTGATTTACGGTATCGGATTCCCTCCGTTCCGCGGTGGCATTTTTGCCTGGCTGGATAGCATCGGTCTGGATGAATTCGTGAAGATTGCCGATAAGTACGCCGATCTGGGCGAGTTGTACAAGCCGACTGATCGTATGCGTGAAATGGCCGCAAGTGGCAAAACCTACTACGGCGATAAGTGAGGAGAATAGCGATGAGTTTAAATCCTAGAGATGCCGTAATCGTTGACTACGCGCGTACCGCCATGGGCCGCTCAAAGAATGGTGTGTATCGCCATGTGCGCGCCGACGATATGTCTGCTGAGCTGTTGAAAAAGTTTTTGCAGCGCAATGACAAGCTCGACCCCGCTGAGATCGATGACCTGATCTGGGGTTGCGTGATGCAGCGCGATGAGCAGGGTTTTAACGTAGCCCGCTTTATTTTGCTGCGCGCCGGCCTGCCACACACAATTCCTGCGCAGACCGTTAACCGTCTGTGCGGCTCCTCTATGTCCTCTCTGCATGCCGCTGCTGCCAACATTCAGGCTGGCGTGGGTGATGTGTATGTTGTGGGTGGTGTTGAGCACATGGGCCACCTGAATATGATGGAGCATGTGAGCCCCAATCCTATGCTGGGCCGCTACATGGCCAAAGCTGCTGGCTCCATGGGCATGACCGCTGAATACTTGGCTATGATGCACGGTATTCAGCGCCAGCAGATGGATGAGTTCGGTGCGCGCTCACATCAGCGTGCGGCTGAAGCGACTAAAGAAGGTAAGTTCAATCGCGAGATTATTGCGATTGAAGGTCATGATGACGATGGCGTCCCTTTCCTTGTGGAGGCGGATCAAACCATTCGCCCGGATACTACCGTAGAAGGTCTCGCCCAGCTGAAGCCGGCATTTGATCCGAAGCACGGTCAGGTAACCGCAGGGACTTCTTCTCAGATTACCGATGGCGCCTCAGTTATGCTAGTGATGTCGGCTGAGCGCGCTCAGGCGCTGGGTATGACACCGATTGCGCGCGTTAAGGAAATGGCTTTGGCGGGCGTTGATCCTTCGATCATGGGTTACGGTCCAGTGCCTTCCACCAAGAAGGCGCTTAAGAAGTCAGGTCTTACTCTCGGCGATATCGATAAGTTTGAGCTGAACGAGGCGTTTGCTGCGCAGGCGCTACCGGTAATGAAAGACCTTGATCTGCTGGATAAAATGGACGAAAAGGTCAATCTGTACGGTGGTGCTATTGCTCTAGGCCACCCCTTCGGTTGCTCCGGGGTCCGGATCACGGGCACTCTCTTGAGTGTTATGCAGAATGAAGGTGGAAATCTAGGTGTTTCCACTATGTGCATTGGTTTGGGGCAAGGTATTACCACCGTCGTAGAGCGTGTATAAGCTTTCCTCCGGGTAGCTGCACATCTATAAAAAGGCGCCCTTGTGGCGCCTTTTTTTATTTTGTGAAGAATGTGCCTACTAAAGTGTTGATGCCTTCAAAATGCTGTGGCACAATCTGCACCCCTTGTCGCGATGGGGTCTTTTTTGACCTGAAACTCTATGTATTTCAAAGGGTTAGCGATAAGAGAATTTTTGGGGACGTGGTGAAATTGGTAGACACGCCAGATTTAGGTTCTGGTGCCGAAAGGTGTGGGAGTTCGAGTCTCCCCGTCCCCACCAAATTAAGAGCTTTGAAGTCCGTGTGACTTGCCCTGCAGAAGGGTGGGTGCGGACTTCTTGTGCATTTGGCATAAGCCTGGAATTGCTCTGCAGTTTTTATGGTTGTGCCTACGAGGTGGCCGGCTAAGTCCCGGCGGCCCGGCATTCGTTGGCGCTGCGGCGCGATTACAGAGATAGTCTCACGAGGATAAACATGCAGGTTTCCATCGAAACTACTTCCGGTCTGGAGCGTCGTTTAACGGTTAATTTGCCGGCGGAAATCGTCGATAAAGAAGTGGACAAGCGTCTCCAGCAGGCCGCCAAAACTGTTCGCGTAAACGGCTTCCGTAAAGGCAAGGTGCCAATGAAAGTTGTACGTCAGCGCTTTGGTGCCGGCGTTCGCCAGGAAGTGCTTGGTGAGGTTATGAGCCGCTCTTTTTATGACGCAGTTCAACAAGAGCAGGTAAAGCCCGCTGGCCAGCCCAGTATCGAAGCCAAGCAGACAGCTACTGGCGAAAACCTGGAATACGTTGCCACTTTCGAAGTTTACCCTGAGGTAGAGCTGGCCGACTTGGCAGGGCTCAGCGTAGAGCGTCCAGTTGCGAATGTTACCGATGCTGATGTCGAGAATATGATCGACGTATTGCGCAAGCAGCAGTCTTCCTGGAAAGACACTAAGCGCAAGGCGCAAAAAGGCGATCGAGTGACTATTAATTTTGTCGGTCGCAAAGGTGGCGAAGAGTTTGAGGGTGGCAAGGCTGAAGATCATCAGTTGACCCTTGGTTCTGGACAGATGATCCCGGGCTTTGAAGAGGGTATTCTGGGTATGAAGCCCGGCGAAGAGAAAGATTTGGACCTGACCTTCCCGGAAGACTACCAGGCTGAAGAATTGCGCGGTGCCGCGGTAACTTTCAGTGTCAAAGTAACCTCTTCTGAAAAGCCAGAGTTGCCAGAGCTGAACGAAGAGTTCTTCGCTGCTTATGGTGTGCAAGAGGGTGGAGAAGAGAAGTTCCGTGAAGAAGTACGTAATAACATGGGTCGCGAGCTGAAAAATGCAGCGCTGAACAAAGTGAAGACCCAGGTAATGGACCAGTTGTTCGAAAAGCATCCGGTTGACTTGCCTTCAGCTCTGGTTGCTGGCGAAGTTCGCACCCTGCGTGGTCAAATGATTCAGCAGTTCGGTGGCCAGATTAAGGCTGAAGATGCAGAACGTATGCTCCCGGATACCATGTTTGAAGAGCAGGCCAAGCGCCGTGTCGTTCTGGGTCTTGTTGTAGGTGAGATTGTTAAGAAGAACGAACTGTCTGTTGATGCTGACCTCGTCAAGGCTAAGGTTGAGGAGCTCGCCTCCACGTACCAGCAGCCAGAAGAGGTGGTTGAATACTATTACAACAATCGTGAGCTGCTGTCTGGAGTTGAATCGGTGGTGCTGGAAGACCAGGTTGTTGATTTTGTTCTTAAGTCTGCAAAAGTTGAAGAAGTGGAAAGCACTTACGACGACGTAATCAAGCCGCAGAAGCAGGGTTAATTACCCGGCCTTATAAGAATGCATTGGCGCCCGCATTAGTCGGGCGTCCTTGCATCTCCTTCCTTTTTACCGGCTGGCTTTATCCTGCCTGACCGGTTAAGCTCTGAAAACCAAATTTTCAGCACAGGCGCCAGGCGCTTGTACGCTGGCCTGCCGAATACGCCACAAAAGGAAGCAATGGTACCTATGGCACGAATTGATAATCCTCTAGCCTCGATCGACCCTTCAGCCACTGGTTTGGTGCCCATGGTGGTAGAGCAAACTGCCAGGGGTGAGCGCTCTTTTGACATTTATTCCCGTCTATTAAAAGAACGGGTTATTTTTCTGGTTGGACCAGTCGAAGACCACATGGCCAACTTGGTGGTTGCCCAGTTGTTGTTCCTCGAAGCGGAGAACCCCGATAAGGATATCCACCTGTACATCAACTCCCCTGGGGGCTCGGTTACGGCGGGTATGTCTATTTATGACACCATGCAGTTTATCAAGCCGGACGTGAGCACTATGTGTATCGGTCAGGCCTGCAGCATGGGGGCTTTTTTGCTGACCTCTGGTGCACCTGGAAAGCGTTTTGCTACCCCTAATTCTCGGGTAATGATCCATCAACCCAGTGGTGGCGCCCAAGGACAGGCTAGTGATATTCATATCCAGGCGCAGGAAATTCTTAAGATTCGCCATCGTTTGAATGAGCTGATGGCCCATCACTCTGGTCGACCGGTCAGTGATATTGAGAGAGATACCGAGCGAGATCATTTCCTGAGTGCCGATGAGGCCAAGGAGTATGGTTTGGTAGATGATGTGCTCTCCAGACGCCAAGCGATGGAAAAGTAAGCAAATCAACGAAAATAATTTGCTGATGGCGTCCAGATCGAATTCCAGGCTCCCTGTATGTGATTTCTCAGGCAAAGGGGGCTTGAAAAATACGCCAAAAGGCAGCATCTTGCTGTAATAGCTGAATTGAAGGCCCTGGTAGGCCAGTGACCACGGAGTATTTTGATGACCGACAAAAGCAGCGGAGAAGACAGCGGCAAGTTGCTGTACTGCTCTTTCTGCGGCAAAAGCCAGCAGGAAGTGCGGAAGTTAATCGCTGGGCCGTCAGTCTTTATCTGCGATGAGTGTGTCGAGCTCTGTACCGATATCATTCGCGAAGAGGTCCAGGAGACTGCGGAGGGCCCGGAAGGGCGTCTGCCCACACCACGCGAAATAACTGAGATCCTCGATCAGTATGTGATTGGTCAGGAGGGGGCCAAGCGTGTGCTGGCCGTTGCGGTATATAACCACTATAAGCGTCTGCGCAGTAAGGCTGGCGTAAAAGGTAAGGATGAGGTCGAGCTCAGCAAGTCCAACATCCTTTTGGTAGGGCCAACCGGTAGCGGTAAAACCCTGCTGGCTGAAACCCTGGCACGGCTGCTCAATGTGCCTTTTACCATCGCCGATGCTACCACCCTTACCGAGGCTGGTTATGTTGGTGAGGATGTCGAGAATATCATTCAGAAGCTGCTGCAGAAGTGTGACTATGATGTCGAGAAAGCCCAGCAGGGTATTGTCTACATCGATGAGATTGACAAGATCTCACGCAAATCTGACAACCCCTCTATCACTCGGGATGTTTCCGGTGAGGGTGTACAGCAGGCGTTGCTGAAATTGATCGAAGGCACCGTCGCTTCTGTTCCCCCTCAAGGCGGACGTAAGCATCCGCAGCAGGAATTCCTGCAGGTGGATACATCGAACATTCTGTTTATCTGTGGTGGTGCCTTTGCCGGTTTGGATAAGGTCATCCGAGATCGCTCAGAGAAGGGTGGCATCGGCTTTAGTGCTGAGGTGAAGTCTAAGGACGCTACTAGTAATTTCGGAGAGGTTCTCCGCGAGCTGGAACCCGAAGATTTGGTCCGCTACGGCCTGATACCTGAGTTCGTTGGACGCCTGCCGGTTACGGCGACATTGGAAGAGCTCGATCGCGAAGCTCTGGTGCAAATTCTCACCGAGCCGCGCAACGCCTTGACCAAGCAGTATGCGAAGCTCTTCGAGATGGAAGATGTAGAGCTGGATTTCCGTCCAGATGCCCTGGATGCCGTAGCGACGAAAGCGATGGAACGTAAGACGGGTGCCCGAGGGCTCCGCTCCATTATGGAGTCGGTGCTGCTGGAGACGATGTATGACATTCCATCTTCTGATGATGTTGCCAAAGTTGTTATTGATGAGGCTGTGATCAAGGGAGAGTCCGCCCCGTTACTTGTTTACGAAAGTGAAAGTCAGCCACAAAAGGCTGCGCCTGAAGAGTAGCTGCTCTTCACTCAAGAAAGCCCCATAACCGGGGCTTTTTTTATGCCGTTTTTTAATTAAAAGAGCGGATATCCTGCCAAATTGGCCCGTAGAGGCATTAACGTCTACCGAGTGCTCAGTTGAAGTCGGCACAAATTGGTCGCGAGATTAGACTTGTATTCCGGGCTCTCCCCCCCCATCTCTAGCAACTGAAGGGCGGTGGCCCAAATTAAGCTGTCAATTTCAACAGCAGCATGATGCCGCGCCAAATACCCAGTGATAGGGCCGAGAGGAGTTCTATGGATCAGTCACCCGACACCAAGCTTGAATATCCGTTATTGCCATTGCGCGATGTTGTTGTTTACCCCCATATGGTGATTCCGCTGTTTGTCGGCAGGGAAAAATCCATTGAGGCTCTGGAAGAGGCCATGCGCCGGGATAAGCAAGTGTTACTCGTGGCCCAGAGAAAAGCATCAGAAGATGATCCTGGTGCCGAAGACATCTATCGCGTTGGCACGATTGCCAGTGTTCTGCAGCTTCTTAAACTTCCGGACGGTACCGTTAAAGTACTAGTAGAAGGGGGGGAGAGGGTCAATATCCTCGATGTTGCTGAGCGTGATAATCACTTTGAAGCCAGTGTTGAGCCTATGGAGACTATAGAGCTCCCAGAAGGTGAGACAGAGGCCCTGGTCCGCTCGGTGATGACCCAGTTTGAGCAATATGTCTCCGTCAGTAAAAAGGTGCCGAATGAGGTTATTACCTCTTTGTCGGGTATCGATGAGCCGGGACGATTGGCAGATACTATCTCTGCCCATATGTCACTTGAGTTGGCGCAAAAGCAAGAGCTTTTAGAGACCTCCAATGTCAAAGAGCGCCTGGAGCACCTGCTGGGCCTGATGGACTCCGAAATCGATCTGATTCAGGTCGAGAAGCGCATTCGCGGCCGCGTGAAGAAGCAGATGGAGAAAAGCCAGCGCGAGTATTACCTCAATGAACAGATGAAGGCGATTCAGAAAGAGTTGGGCGAAATCACCGAAGAACCCAATGAAATTGAAGAGCTTGAGAACAAAATCGCCGAATCTGGGATGTCGGCTGAGGCTGAGAAGAAAACCCGCGCTGAGCTGGGTAAGTTGAAGATGATGTCCCCGATGTCTGCTGAAGCATCGGTACTGCGCAGCTATATCGACTGGATGCTGAGCCTCCCTTGGAAAAAGGCCAGCCGTGTACGACACGACCTGAAAAAGGCCGAGGAGATCCTCGAAAAGGAACACTATGGCCTTGATGAAGTGAAGGAGCGGATCCTCGAGTATCTGGCTGTGCAAAAGCGCGTGAAAAAAGTTAAAGGGCCGATCCTGTGTTTGGTTGGGCCGCCTGGGGTGGGTAAGACCTCACTCGGGCAGTCCATTGCTCGTGCGACCAATCGCCAGTATGTGCGCATGGCACTCGGCGGGGTTCGCGATGAAGCAGAAATCCGCGGGCATCGCCGCACCTATATAGGTTCTCTGCCCGGTAAGCTGGTTCAAAAGATCTCTAAGGTTGGGGTCAAAAACCCCCTTTTCCTACTTGATGAGGTCGACAAAATGGGTATGGATCAGCGCGGGGATCCCGCGTCCGCCCTGCTGGAAGTCTTGGACCCGGAACAGAACAAGACATTTAACGACCATTACCTGGAGGTGGATTACGACCTATCTGATGTGATGTTCGTATGTACCTCGAACTCCATGAATATCCCCGGTCCTCTCCTGGATCGCATGGAGGTTATCCGTATCCCCGGTTATACCGAGGACGAGAAGCTCAATATTGCCCAGCGTTACTTGGTGCCCAAGCAGCGCAAGGCTAACGGCTTGAAAGAGAATGAGCTGGAACTGTCTGATCAGACTATTCGAGACATCGTTCGCTACTATACCCGCGAGGCTGGTGTTCGTGGTTTGGATAGGGAAATTGCCAAGGTTTGTCGTAAGATCGTCACCGAACATGTGCGAAATCCATCGGACGAAAAAGCAATCGTTAAGCCTGATCAGTTAGAAGAGCTGTTGGGCGTGCGAAAATTCGACTTCGGCCGCGCAGAGGAAGAAAACAAAATAGGGATTGTTACCGGTCTTGCCTGGACTGAGGTTGGCGGAGAGCTTCTCAATATTGAGGCTTCTGCGGTGCCAGGCAAGGGTCGTATGATCAAAACCGGGTCTCTCGGTGATGTGATGCAGGAGTCGATCCAGGCCGCTTTGACGGTGGTGCGCTCGCGCTCCCAGGCCCTCGGTATCGGGCCGGATTTCCACGAGACGCGAGATATACATATCCATGTTCCCGAGGGTGCCACGCCAAAAGATGGTCCATCAGCGGGTATAGCTATGTGTACGGCACTGGTTTCCGTTCTTACCGATATCCCGGTGCGTTCCGATGTGGCAATGACCGGAGAAATCACTTTGCGCGGAGAGGTTTTACGGATTGGCGGTCTCAAAGAGAAGTTATTGGCAGCGCATCGGGGCGGTATTAAAACTGTGCTGATCCCTGCGGATAACGAGCGGGACCTGAAGGATATTCCTGACAATATTCTTCAGGACCTGGTAGTAAAACCAGTGAAATGGATTGATCAGGTGCTCGAGTTGGCGCTTGAACACAAGCCTGAGTCTCTTTCTGATGAGGAATATTCCGCCTTGCAAAAGAAAGCGGAAGAGCGCTCGCAAAGATCTATCCAGACTCACTAATCCATTTGGGGCGGCTATTGTCGCCCCGTAACAATTTACAAGACCAAAACCTAACCACTAAATTGATTTTTGTTGCCTGGGCTTTGTTCCACTGGCCGGAAACCCGCATGGTTCCTTGACCCGTTACCGGGCAGTTGGTATAAAACGGGCCTTATTGGCCGGCGCTAAAATTGTCGGTGGTTAGAAAGTTACTAATAGGGATACCTTGCCTGAGGGTATGCCCTGAACATATTTAAAAGAACAGAGGGATTAAGCGTGAATAAGTCCGAACTGATTGAAGCAATTGCCGAGTCTGCAGATATTCCTAAAGCTGCAGCTGGCCGTGCTTTGGACGCAATGGTTGACAGCATTACTGATGCGCTTAAAAAAGGCGATCAGGTTGCCTTGGTGGGCTTTGGTACTTTTGCTGTGAAAGAGCGTGCAGCCCGCACTGGCCGCAACCCGCGCACTGGTGATCCGATTGAGATTGCCGCGGCAAAAATTCCCAACTTCAAGGCCGGTAAAGCCCTGAAAGACGCCGTAAACTAAGTTTCGGTGAACTTCGAGACCTTGTAAAAAATCGAAGTTACAAAGAGGCGTATCAATTTGGATGCGCCTTTTTTGTATCTGCACAGTTGAATAACTAGAGTCAAATTTCGGAGCTGAGCATGCTTCAGTCCATGCGCGATAATCTGAAGGGAACAGCTGCAATTATTGTTGCGGCGTTCTTTGGGTTCATTATGGTGATTGGAGGAATCGACTTTTTCTCCGGGGCCAGTGGTGGTGCCGCTGATGCGGTTGCCGAGGTTAATGGTGAAAAAATCACCAATATGGATTTGCAGCGGGCCATTCAAAACCGCCGCAGTATGATCATGAACCAATACGGTGAAAATGTTCCGGCGGATCTGATCAGTGACGAACAGCTGCGTGAACCGGTGTTACGCCAGTTGATTTCCACATCCGTCATGCGCCAGGCCGCCCAGGAAAGCGGAATGGTCATGAGCACGGCGGCGGTCAATAAGGCCATAACCGATATTCCGGCTTTCCAGGTAAATGGGACCTTTGATACTCAGTTATACCGTGATGCTTTACGCCGCATGGGCTATAGCACAGCCAGTTTCCCGCAAATTGTTGAGGGTGACCTTACCCTGCAACAATATGCTGACGGTGTCACCGCGAGTGCCTTCACCACCAAGGTGGATGCCGAGCAGGTGGTGGCTGCATCAATGGAGGAGCGCGATTTCACTTACGTGGTGTTACCCGTGCAGGAATTACTGGCCTCCACTGAAGTCAGCGACGCTGAAGTTGAGCAGTACTATCAAGAAAACCAAAGCCAGTACCAGCGACCTGAACAGGTGGCCGTTGAGTATATCGAGCTAACCCCAGAAATTTTTGCCTCCAATATCGATGTCTCTGAAGATGATATCCGCGCCCAGTATGACCAAGAGCGGGCCAGTTTCGGTTCTGACCTTCGTCGCCGTGCTGCGCATATCTTGCTGGAGGACGCAGATCAGGCAAAGTTAGAAGAAATCCAGGCAAAACTGAGTGCTGGTGAGGACTTCGCTGAGCTGGCCAAGAGTTACTCTGAAGATATCGGTTCCCGCGAGGAGGGAGGCGATCTAGGTTTTACTACCGGCGATGTTTTCCCTCAGGCCTTCGAAGAGGCTCTTGCCACTTTGGAAGTTGGTCAGGTTTCAGGGCCGGTTACGACCGATAGCGGTACCCACTTGATCAAGTTGCTGGAGGTGGAGGAGAGTGAGCCTCCCACTTTCGAAGAGCGTAAGAGTGCAATCGAAAAGCAGTTGCGCTCAGCAGCTGCGGAGAGGGAATTTGTCGACTCCCTGAGCCGTCTGGCTGACCTGGCATACAATGCTGACAGTCTTGCGGGCCCGGCCGAAGAGCTTGGCGTACCTCTACAAACCAGTGGCCTTTTTTCTCGTCAAGAAGGTAGTGGTGTTTTGGCAAATGGTCAGGTAGTTGAGGCGGCTTTCTCTCCTGAGGTTATGGAAGATGGCAACACTTCCGATGTTCTGAATCTCAATAATGAGCACTCCGTTGTATTGCGTGTCACTGAATCCAAGCCTGCCGGGATCTACCCGCTGGAAGAGGTGCGTGAACAGATTGTTGCGGGCCTGAAGCGCGACAAGGCTAGTGAACAGCTGGCTAAACAGGCCGAAACTCTGAGGCAGAAGCTGGCGTCGGGTGGCGATTTTGCTGAGTTGGCCAAAGAGCAGGACCTCACCCTGGAGTCTAGCGAGAAGACGCGCCGGGGAGGTTTTGGCGAACGCGCAGAGATCAATGGCAAAGCATTCTCTTTACCGGCGCCTGCTTCTGGTTCCGAAGAGCTTGCGGTGTTTGCTCTCAGCAGTGGAAATCAGGTGGTTCTCGCTTTGCGCGATGTACGTCCCGGTGATCTTTCCCAGCAGAGTAAAGAACAACGCCTGGCACTGATGCAGCAGTTAGCCTCTGTTAATGGCGGCGCTGAGCTTGCCGCAATCCGCCGCTACCTGTCCGATCAGGCTAGCGTGGAACTGAGCTCCCCGGACGAGTAGCTTGAGCTTGTTCAGAGTAAAAAAAACCCGGCATAAGCCGGGTTTTTTTATTTTGGTCGCCCCAGAGTGGGGCAAGCTCTGAGGGAATCAGCTGTTATGGGCGCTATTGACGAACAGAGTTAAGCGTTGGCCCGGCTGTAGGTATTTTGATTTAGTGATTTTGTTCCAGCGTAAAATATCATCAATTTTTACGCTGAACTTAGTAGCGATTCGGTAGAGGGAGTCTCCATTTCTCACTCTATAGGAGAGTTTTCGTGTGGTGCGGTTACTGCCATTTGTGGTGTCGCTGTAGGCAACCAGAGTTCGGCCGGGTCGCAAGGTATCGCCAGGAGCCATACTGTTCCAGCGTGCGAGCTCTTTGACACTGACTTTTAGCTTGCGAGATATCGCCCAAAGACTATCGCCGGGCTGGATAGTATAACTTGATTTTTGCCCTTTCCCTGAGGCTTGACGCTGCTTGACTCTCTGATCGACGGTGTATGCATACTGTCCTGTGGGGCCGGAGGCGCTGGGGATTAATAGCGTCTTGCCGGCACGGATATTATTACTGCGCAATCGGTTGGCTTCGCGGATGGCGGTGATCGTGGTTTGGTATCGCCGTGCGATTGTCGAAAGGGAATCGCCTCGCGCAATGGTGTAGCGCTCCCAGGTCACCCTCTGGTCTACCGGTAGGTCTTTGAGGGCGCCCTCAAAGCGCTCCTGACTATCTACAGGGATGAGTAAGTGGTGATTGCCATTGGGGTCTGTTGCCCAACGATTGAAGCCCGGGTTGAGTAAGTAGAGTTCATCCAATTCGATTTGGGCAAGTTCTGCGGCTTGAGCCAAGTCAATCTGACTACCGACATTTACACGCGTGTAGTAGGGCTCGTTGGCGACATCGTGCAAGGGCACTTTGTAATGGTCTGGGCGGGACACTACTTCCGCAAGAGCCAGAAGCTGCGGCACATAGCGCTTGGTTTCTCGCGGTAATTTGATGTCCCAAAAAGTCGTTCCCAGCCCTCGACGACGGTTGCGTTCCATTGCGCGTCGCACCGTTCCTTCACCAGCATTGTAGGCCGCAAGGGCAAGCTCCCAGTCGCTATCAAAACGCTTGAAGAGGTAATTAAAGTACTTAACAGCAGCGCGGGTTGATTCGTGTACATCGCGGCGGCCATCGTACCACCAGTTTTGTTGCAGGCCGAAAGACCGCCCGGTCGCTGGGATGAATTGCCACATTCCGGAGGCCTGGGCATGGGAGTAGGCAAAGGGGTCGTATGCGCTTTCCACAATTGGCAGCAGAGCCAGCTCGAGAGGCATATTGGCTTGCTCTAGCTCTTCGGCAACATGGAAGATATAGCGGCGCGATCGTTCAGTAACCCGCGACATATAGCCTTCATTGCGGGAAAAATAGGCGATGTAATCCTTTACCTTGGGATTCTCAACGCGGTGATTGAGGTGAAACCCTCGGCGCAGGCGCTCCCAGATATCTGTGGGGGGCAGGGCTTCGTCCGCCGACTTGGGAGCGGGAGTCGCAAGGTTGTTCGCAGCAGTGGTTTCTTGTATCTGGGGGTTTTCGCTATCGGGCGATGAGCCCGTTTCTGGCAATTGCGAGCAAGCCCCAACCGTAGCAGCCAACAATGCGGCGGCAAAATTCTTGTGAACCATGTTTGGTATCCGCGAGTAATTCTTGTAATTCCCGCTCAGGTCGCGCGGAGGCGCTTATTATCTGCTAACACTGAGCATTGGATCATAGCCTTCTGATTCTAATTAGCGGAAATAGTTTCGGTCAACGCGAATGGATAAAAAACAGACAGTTTTTTAAGTTGAATGAAAAATTACCGGAATAATGACGTCCTTCATGCTCTCGCTTAAAAGTGATCCTTCCAGTCGCGGAGGCTGGCAAATATTTCTACTTCATCGAGTTGTTTGGAGCTGTCTTGCCCCAAGTGCTTGGCGCCGCTTTGGGCAACCTCAGGTATATGGCAGCGTAGGAAAGGGTTTGTTGCGATTTCTTCAGCGATTGTTGATGGCAAAGTGGGCTTGCCGGCTTGCCGCAGTACTTGACTGTCGGCCAGCCGTTTGCTGGTTACGCTGTTGCCGGGCTCTATGGTGTGGGCAAAATGGAGGTTGCCCAGGGTATATTCATGCGCACAATAAACGCGTGCACCTTGGGGGAGAGAGGTCAGTTTTTGAAGAGAGTCATACATTTGCTTGGGTGAGCCCTCAAATAAACGACCACAGCCTGCGGCAAAAAGTGTGTCGCCACAAAAGAGGTGTGGTTGTGAGCGTCCCCCGGAGGATTCCTCAGTGAGAATAATAGCCAAATGATCCAGGGTATGGCCGGGTATGTCCCAGACTTCAAGCGCTAGCCCCAGTAGCGAAAAATGATCTCCTCCGGCAATAGGGTTTGTGACACCCTTGATCGATTTTGGGCCGAACACTGGGCATTGGTATTGCTTATGTAGTGCTTTGATACCACCGGTATGGTCATAGTGGTGGTGAGTGATCAATATACCGCTAAGCGGCGCTCCATTGAGCGCTTTGATTACGGGTTCGGCTTCTCCTGGATCGACAACCCAGTGTTGATTATCCTTCTCAAGGTGCCAGATATAGTTGTCATTCAATGCGGGAATGGGGGTTATGGATAGCATATTAGTCCTACCTGCCAACTCAATTTTGAAACCATATCATGGAAGTTAGAAGGTGGTGTGCGGCAAGGCGCTAACCAGGGTGCAATATCTCCCTACTTAGTAATGGGGAGGTGGGTGGGCTCGGTGTTAGACTGTTTGGCTCGGCGAGAGTTTGGTGTAGTTTGGGCGTGGGGCTTACCGACCGGATAAGTGTGGGTTTTTTAAGGAGAGTTGATGACTGATAAGTCTAGATCTCGAGAGCCGATAGAGAAATCGTTACTGGCCAAAGCCTGCCCGGCGATGTCTCACTGGTTTTCAAGCCGCTTGGGGCAAGAGATTCTTTCGCAACAGCTGACTCTGGTACAGCCTCTCCTCGAGGGCTTCTTTGGTTATCACCTGTTACAGGCAGGTGTTACCGATGCTGTGGATTTTACCGCCTCTAGTCGTATCAATCACTGTTTTCGCTTGGCAGTTTGTGCCGAGCAACGTGGGGGGGCTCTTGTGGAGTTGGAGCAATTGCCTCTCCCCTCAGAGTCGATTGATGTAGTTTTTCTGCATCATTTGTTGGATTTTTCCTCTCAACCTCACCAGGTATTGCGGGAGGCTGCTCGGGTTTTAATACCTGGTGGTCACATGTTGCTGGTGGGGTTCAACCCTTTCTCATTACTTGGTCTTTCCCGCTTACTGTTCTCTCGCGGCGCTTACCAAAAGGGTAATCAACTGCGTGCAGCCAGGGTGGCGGACTGGATGAACTTATTGGATCTTCAGGCTGAGCAGGTGCACCGGGGTTTTTTTCGTCTGCCCATACAGCAGCGTGAGGTTCTTGCCAAAACAGTCTGGATGGAGCGCCTGGCTACCCGCCTGGGCTTGCCTTGGGGGGGGTTTTACATCATAGTCGCGCGCAAAGAAGTGTCTCGAGTACGTGCAATCAAAATCGATTGGCGCACTGAGCGGAAGCCCGCCCTGGTGGCCACGCCGACAAGTCCGCGTGTTGCCGCGCGGGGGAAACACCAGAAGCGCTAGCCTTGGAGAAAATCCTCAAAGGTCGCTTTGCTGCAATTTTGGCGTTGATTTTGAAACAAATTACTATCTATACCGACGGTGCCTGTCGTGGAAATCCGGGACCAGGAGGCTGGGGAGCTTTGTTGGTTTACGGTGATATCGAGAAAGAGTTGTGCGGTGGGGAGTCCCACACGACAAATAATCGTATGGAACTGATGGCTGCTATCAAAGCATTGGAAGCTCTCAAGCAGCCCTGCCAAATTGATCTGCATACCGATTCTCAATATCTGAGGCAGGGTATTACCGGCTGGATCAACAACTGGAAGAAGAATGGCTGGAAGACGGCAAGTAAAAAGCCGGTTAAGAATGCCGATCTCTGGCGTCAGTTAGATGAAGGCGTTGCACGACACCAAGTGGAGTGGCACTGGGTGAAGGGCCATGCTGGGCACCCCGGCAATGAAAGGGCCGATCAGCTGGCTAATCGCGGTCTGGATGAGTTGTAATTCTGAGGGGTGAACTATGCGCCAGGTTGTACTGGATACTGAAACTACCGGCCTTGACCCCAAGAGTGGTCATCGGATCATTGAGATTGGTTGTGTAGAGCTTGAAAACCGTAAGCTTACCGGGCGCCACTATCATCAATATATCAATCCGCAGCGGCAAGTGGATGATGGTGCTATTGAAGTTCATGGAATCACGAATGAATTCCTCACAGATAAGCCTCTTTTTGCCCAGATCGCCGATGAATTTATGGCCTTTTGTGAAGGGGCTGAACTCGTCATCCACAATGCGCCGTTTGATGTTGGCTTTATCAATGCTGAATTAAAGCGGTTAGGTAATCCTCGCTGGCAAAGTGTGAGCGCTCACTGCAGCGTGCTGGATACCCTGGCTCTTGCTCGGGAGAAGCACCCGGGGCAAAAGAATAATCTGGATGCTCTGTGCAAGCGCTATTTTGTCGATAACTCCCAGCGAGATTTGCACGGCGCCCTATTAGACGCGGAGATCCTCGCCGACGTCTACCTGATGATGACCGGTGGCCAGACCGACCTGGGTTTGGCCCAGGGCGGTGATGGGCAAAGCTCGGATGAGGGCGAGCAGGTGCAAGGGGAGGGCGCATCAACCGTAATCCGCAGGCTCTCCCAGAGTCGCTCCCCCCTCGCTGTAATACAAGCTAATGCCCAGGAGCTGGAGGCGCACCAATCCATGCTGGAGCTATTGCAGAAATCTGCCGGCAAACACTTCTGGTAAAGAAACTAAAAAGCCCGCGATGCGGGCTTTTTAGTGGATTTGCTATTTTTAATTTTCAGTCTTTATCCCAGTTACCTATCTGGTTGCTGGGTCCGTGTTACACGCGCATTCATATAATATCCCGCCTGAATACTTACCACTAAATGGCGTAGACTACGCAGATTAGGGCTACTGTACTCAGTACCAGCGTATAGGGCAAAGCCATTAATACCATGCGGCCATAGGAAAGGCGGATGAGCGGGGCAAGAGCCGAAGTAAGCAGAAATAAGAAGGCAGCCTGGCCATTGGGAGTGGCGACACTAGGCAGGTTGGTGCCTGTGTTAATGGCAATGGCCAGCTTATCAAAGTGCTCGCGGGTAATGTCGCCAGCTATAAGGGCAGTCTTAATTTCGTTGATATAAACAGTGGCCACAAATACGTTGTCGCTGATCATTGACAGAATGCCATTGGCAATAAAGAGCAGCCCAGGTTGTTGTTCGGGCTTTTGCGATAGTACGAAGTGCGTAACTGGTTCAAACAGGTGCTGTTGGTGAATGACTGCAACAATTGCGAAAAACACCACTAAAAGAGCGGTAAAGGGTAGTGCCTCTTCAAAGGCGTGGCCAATGCGAGCTTCCTGAACAACGCCATTGAAAGCGGTTAGCAATACAATAACCATCAGGCCGATAATACCGACTTCGGCAACATGAAAAGCCAAAGCGAACACCAGCATCAGAGCCACAATACCCTGCACCCACAGTTCTGCAACGTGAGCGGATGTGCGCTTACTCTCCTCCTCCCGGGAGGAGTTTAATAAAACTTCGCGTACCGCCTGGGGAAGTTGGGCGCCATAACCGAAAATTTTAGTTTTTTCAAGGAACACACAGGTGATAAGACCCGCAAACAGAGTGGGAATCGTTACTGGGGCCATCTGCAGGAAGAATTGTACAAATTCCCACCCCGCTTTTTCGGCGATCAGTAGGTTTTGTGGCTCGCCGACCAGAGTGCATACACCTCCGAGCGCGGTACCCACAGCACCGTGCATAATCAGGCTGCGCAGGTAGGCCCGGAACTGGTCCAGGTCCTCACGATGATATTCCACCACATGTTCATCATTCGAGTGGTCGTGGCCATGATGGTGGTGCGGTTGCTGTGAGGCAACACGGTGATAGACCGAGTAAAAGCCCACGGCGACAGCAATGAGTACTGCCGTGACTGTGAGTGCATCCAAGAACGCAGAAAGTACGGCTGAAACGGCACAGAACAGCAATGACAATAAACTTTTGGATTTTACATGGATCAGGATTTTGGTGAATACAAAGAGAAGTAGGCTCTTCATAAAGTAGATGCCGGCCACCATGAACATCAATAGCAATATTACTTCGATATTCTCAACCACCTCGTGGTAGACCGCATCGGTGCTGGTCATTCCCATCAGCACTGCTTCAATAGCGATCAATCCACCCGGTTGCAGTGGGTAACATTTTAAGGCCATGGCCAGAGTGAAAATAAATTCACCGATAAGCACCCAGCCGGTAATGAACGGTCCGCTCACATAGAGCAACAGTGGATTGAGTAGTAGAAAGGCGGCGATGGTTAATTTGTACCAATCAGGAGCCTCACCGAGAAAATTATCTGCAAAGGCCCGGCCGAAACCGTATCCGGAAGCCGTAATTGCATTGTTATAGGTGTTCATTATTTACTTCCATGGTTTACCCGTTGGGCCATTTTGGAGTCTTGGGGGGGGGTAGTACGGCAATTAGAGCGCCCAACTACCAATTTTTCTTTTTTTGCGCAAAAGACGCAAATATCAAAATAGCAAACGCTACTGAGTTTTTTGGAAAATTCAAGTGATTTAGGCTGTGTTGCATTATTGCCAGGACTTTTGTCGAATATTCGGTGGAATTTGTCCGTGGAAAGGTGGACTCTTTCCATTATTGGTATAAATTGCCGTTTGTTAGGCCCACCCGTCTTCGGGTCGGTTGTTTTTTGTTCGGTTACAGGAAGAATGCAGTGGTGCAGGCAAAAAGTGAATTGCGCAAGATCAACATCACTTCTGTCAATGTGGTCAAGGATGAGCTGGTTGTAGCAATAGATAGTGCTGCCGCTCACTTGGACAAATTTGCAGCAGATACCACCCGAAAACAGTCACTGGAGGAATGTCTGGCTGCCCTCAGGCAGGTGAGCGGAGTCCTGCAAATGGTGCAGCTCCACGCGGGTGAGTTGCTGACACAAGAGAAGATCGCTGCTTTGACTGAAGTACTGGAGCAGCGCCAGCAGCCGACCGAAGAGCTGATGGAAGCTCTGGGCACGGCCTTTTATGTGCTCGGCCGCTATCTTGATTTTGTGCAAAACCGAGCGATTGCTCGCCCGGAGCTACTAATACCCTTTATTAATAATTTACGCGCGGCGCGTTCCCAGCCCCCTGTACCTGAGAGCCATTTTTTTCGCTGTAATCTGAGTGCCTCGATACCCGGCATGGGGGCTTCGGCAGTGATGTCTGAGGACTTGCGCAGTTTTGTCCGCAGGTTTCGCCATATGTACCAGGTTGGCCTGTTAGCGCTGTTACGCGGCAAGCCCCGCGGCCCGGCCTTCACAATGATGGCTCGGGCATTAGAGCGCATAGCGAGTATCACTACTGGACGTCCCAACGGGCGCCTCTGGGTGGTGGCTGGTGCTGCCCTTGGTGGCATGGCCGCTGGTGAAATGCGCATCAGTCGCTCGCGAGTTATGGTTTTCAGTATGTTTGACCGCTGGCTGCGGGCATTGCAGAAAGAGTGCGATACCGCCTTGGACCAGCCGGCTCCACCAATTCTTTTGAAAGAGTGTATCTATTGGTTGGCTCTTTCCCGGCCCAATGCGGGTGGAGCAAAGCTACTTAGTGCCTTTTCTGCCGAAGCGCTTGAATACACTGAAGATGAACTGGAGAGAGAGCGCACGAGCCTCGGAGGTCCTGGCGCTACGGCAATTTCAGCTGTTGCCAACGCCCTGGATGAGGAGCTATCCGGTGTGCGGCGAATGCTCGATAATATCGAGATGATTGGTGTATCCGATATCGATGAAAACGATGGCCTGGCCAGTACCCTGCAGAGGGTTGCCGGTACATTGCAGATGTTGAACTTCAAGCGGATTGGCGAAAGCCTGCGCAATGCTGTGGCCGAATATCAGAGTGCAGCGGGAGCCGGTGGTTCTGTTGCAGACGCAGCGCTGCAGAAATTAACCGGCCAAGTATTAATGGTGGATAGCACCGTGCGGGCTTTGAAGCAAAGTACCAGCATTGATCTCGACGAATACGGTCATGCGGATATCGCGTTCGAGCATAGCCAGCTGGCCGAAGCGGAAGTTGCCGTACTCAAGGAAGCCGAAGCGGGGCTGGCTCTGATCAAGCGGGCCCTGGCCGCTTATGCGGATTCTGGTTTTGATCACGGCCATATCCGCAATGTATCCACCACCCTAAACTCAGTTAGGGGCGGTCTGATTGTACTCAATCTCCGTCGTGCCGCAGCGGTTGTCGAAGGCCTGTTGAGTTTTGTCGAAACTGTAGTAGATAGACACGATGCCGCGCCTGAGGTAGAGCAGTTATTGGATATTTTTGCCGATGCCATTATCAGCCTCGAATACTATCTCGGTGAGGTGAAGCTGCATCGCCAAGCGGATGTTCAGTCCCTGAATCTGGCAGTGGAGAGCCTGGCGGCCCTGGGCTGTCCCGTTGAGGTGGCTTAGTTTGAGAAAGGAGTCACTTTTTTGGTAGATCGCTTTGAACCCGCCGCAAACGTGTGGGGAGCCCCAGAGTTTTCCCAGCAGATTATCGTGGCGCAAGGCTTGGTTCTCTGTGTAGGGGAGCAGTTCATTCACGAAGCAAATATGCTTCCGAGCGGAGTCGTTATTTCCAGTCATTACCTTGGTGAGCTGGGCGGGCGAAGTTGTGGCGTTCGCGTGTTGTCTGCGCAACTGAATGTACAGGGCCACGATTGGCGCAATCTGCGCAGCCTGCTGACCTCTACCGAGGAGCACCTGTTTGCCCTGGCTGGGCGCGCTCTACAGGTGGCCTATTGGGATCGGGATCACCGCTTTTGTGGTCGTTGCGGCACGGCAACACACTACCACTCTATCGACAGGGCCAGGTCTTGCCCAAGTTGCCAGCTCACGGTCTACCCGAGGATCTCACCTTGCGTCATTATGCTCGTTACCCGCGGGGAGGAGTGTCTGCTGGCGCGCCACGCCAACCGTAGAAATACCACTTATACAGCGCTGGCTGGCTTTATCGAGCCGGGAGAAAGTGCCGAACAGGCCCTGAAGCGGGAAGTCCGTGAAGAAGTTGGGCTTGAGGTGGGAAATCTAAGCTATGTCGGCAGTCAGCCCTGGCCCTTTCCCGGGCAGTTGATGTTGGGTTATTTGGCTGAGTGGCAGGGGGGCGAACTCTGTCCCGACCCGAATGAGATTGAGGAGGCGCAGTGGTTTCATTACCGTTCTCTGCCTGCCATTCCGCCGGTGCAAACGTTGTCAGGGCAGTTGATACAAACTTTTATGGAGTTGCAGGCGTCGTAAATTTTCTGGCGATCCGGATTAAGCAGTGTGGAGTTCAATATAAATATGTATCTCTTGATTACCTTTTTGATAGCCATATTGGCCCTATTACTCATTTTTTGGGGGACGAGGGTATTGCTTGGCGGTACCTGGGTGATGGGCTTTTTACGTGGTTCTATTGGGTTGGTTTTCTTTGGGTTGGCCCTGTGGATCGTATTGGTTGCAGCGGATGTATACAGCTATCGAAACCTGGCGAATGAACACAGTGTCGGCATTGTGTCATTCAAGAAAATTGCCGAGCAGCAGTTTGAGGTAAAATTTTCCGATGCGGATGGTATTTCGCAAAGGTTTGAATTGTACGGCGACCAGTGGCAACTGGATGCGCGTATGCTGAAATGGCAGGGGCCTCTGGCTCGCTGGGGTATCAAACCCGCGTATCGCCTGGATCGCCTCAGTGGTCGATACTTAACACTGCAAGATGAGCGGATACGCGAACGCTCGGTACACCAAATTGATGGTACAAACTATGGCGTCGATATTTGGCAATTTGTGCAGGGCTTCGATCAAACCTTTCCTTTCGTTGATGCTGTGTACGGAAGCGCAACGTTTTTGCCGATGGAGGATGGTGCAGTCTACGAGGTGCGTATCAGCCACAGCGGCTTACTGGCGCGCCCACTGAATCAGCAGGCGACCTCCGCGCTGGACGGCTGGCAGTAGGGCAGCTTAATAATTATCAAAATTGCAAGGCAGCAATCTGGAGTATAAGTGGAATTTTTAATTGAATATGGCCTGTTTCTGGCAAAAATCGTTACTGTCATTCTGGCTCTGATGGTATTGATTGGGTTTATTTTTGCTAATCGTGAACAATTGAAGGAGAGGGTACAGGGGCATATCAGCGTAACGCGCTTGAATGACCGCTATGAGCAATTCAAGGAAACTTTGTTGGAAGCGGTGATGGAAAAGCATGAGTTTGCCCATCTAAAGAAACAGCTGGCTAAAGAGAAAAAAGCGGAAGAAAAGGCGCTTCTCAAGAAACATAAGGCAGCCGCGAAGAGGAAAGGGTCTAAAGCGGCCAGCTCAGAGGTCGGGGCCAAAGTGTTGCAAAAGAGCGCCCCTGAAGCAGAACCCGAAAAACAAGCCGGTTCGAACGGTGAGCGAAAGCGTATTTTTGTAACCCAGTTCAACGGTGATATCAAAGCGAGTGGCCTCTCTCATCTTCGCGAGGAGATTACGGCGATCCTACAAGTGGCTGAAGCTGGGGATGAAGTACTCCTTTGTCTGGAAAGTCCCGGGGGTATGGTCGCCAATTATGGTCTCGCAGCGAGTCAGCTAGCGCGGGTGCGCAGTGCCGGAATTCAGCTCACTATTGCAGTTGATAAAGTGGCCGCTAGTGGGGGCTATATGATGGCCTGCGTGGCCGACAAAATCCTGGCTGCGCCGTTTGCTATGGTGGGTTCTATCGGCGTACTGGCTCAGCTGCCCAATTTTAACCGCCTTCTTAAGCGCCACGATGTCGATTATGAGCTTTTTACCGCGGGTGAATACAAGCGCACGGTAACGATGTTTGGGGAAAATACCGAAGAGGGTCGCGAGAAGTTCCAAAGTGACCTAGAGGAGATACACGTGCTTTTCCAGCATTTTATCAGTGAATATCGCCCCAATCTTGATGTTGCCAAGGTGGCAACTGGAGAGGTTTGGTTCGGGCAAAAAGCCCTTTCAATGGGGTTGGTTGATGAGTTGAAAACCTCGGACGAGTACCTGACTGAATGCGCTCGCGAGGTGGAATTGTTCCAGGTGGAATATAAAGAGAAGAAGAATATCGCCAAGAAAATGGGACTGGCCGCTGAGGCGGGCATAGAATCGGCACTGACGCGCCTATTCTCAAGATTGACTGCTTGGCGCCACCACGCTCAGTAAAGGGACCATTGTTTAGGGGGTAATTAGAGATTAACACTGACAAAGGGATAATGCGGCATGAAAAGCATTCTGGATAAGGAGTTTCGGGCTATTCGGGTTGAAGAAGTTGCTACAGGCAAGTTTGATCAGCGGGTGGTGACGCGCCATGTTCGAGACCTACCAGCCAACTCTCTACTGTTAAGTGTTTCCTACTCCTCCCTAAACTATAAAGACTCAATGTCTGCATTTGGCAACCGCAGCATTACCAGGGAATATCCGCACACGCCGGGGATTGATGCGGTGGCTTCCGTGCTAGAGGATAAAACTGGCGCTTTTAGTCCGGGGGTAGAACTTCTGGTCACTGGTTATGATTTAGGAATGAACACACCTGGGGGCCTGGCTGAGGTCGTTTCTGTGCCCCGGGGGTGGGTCTTGCCCCTACCGAAGGGGCTCAGTGCATGGGAATCCATGGCGCTGGGTACTGCCGGGCTGACTGCGGCTCTTTGCGTAGATAGATTGTTGGAAGCAGGTGCCGTGCCGCAAGATGGAGAGGTTCTCGTTACGGGCGCCACTGGGGGCGTAGGCTCGATAGCCGTGGCTCTCCTTGCGAATTTGGGCTTTCGTGTGGCTGCGGTCACAGGAAAGTTAGAGGCGGCTGATTTTTTGACTGAACTGGGTGCCTGGAAGGTTCTGGATAGGGATACTCTTGCTCCCTTTGCCAATAAGGCCATGGCTAAGCCGCTTTGGGCTTGGGCGGTAGATACCGTTGGCGGGGAAACTCTTTTTAACGTGGTTAAATCCCTGGCTTACGGCGGTGGCGTGGCGGCCTGCGGTATGGCCTCGGGCGCTCAATTCCATGCAAATGTTTTCCCTTTCATTTTGCGTGGCATCAGCCTTCTAGGTGTCGATAGCGTAGAGTTGCCAATAGCAAATAAGTCCGCTGTTTGGCAAAAACTGGCTGATCAGTGGTATATCGGCGACAAGCTGAAGCTTATAGCTGAGGATATATCGCTGGAACAGGCGTCGGAGTTCCTTGCTCGCCTCCATCGTGGCCATGGTATTGGCCGTTACGTAGTGAATATGGCCCTTTGACCACTAGATTATTTGGAGCTGAAAAATAGTAGTGAGTCGGGTTATGGGTTGTCATATTCCGCTATATAAGTAATGGTGTTTGTTGGTACTTGCACTTTTCAATAGCCTTACAGCCACTAGAGTCATTTGCGGCCTGTTTCTGTTGGAATATTACAGTGTCTAAAGGTAGCGAAAAGTCCTTGGTTCCTGTGCAGAACAGCGCTTTGGTACTATCCGGTGGTGGTGCTCGTGCGGCTTATCAGGCCGGTGTTCTCAAGGCTCTGGCAGAGGTAGTGCCAGAAGATAACCCTCGACCGTTTAAAATTATTTGTGGAACATCTGCCGGCGCCATGAATGCAATGATGCTGGCGGCCCACCCAGGGACCTTTAAAGAGGCTATCGAGAGCATGTGCTCGGTGTGGATGAGCCTGAGCGTGGAGCGTGTTTACCGCACCAGCTGGTTCAGCCTCTTAGGTAACCTGCTGTCGATTAGTCGATCCCTATTCAACCAGGGGGTTGGCCGGCAAAAGCCCCTCGCGCTTCTCGATAATGCGCCTTTGCGCAAGCTTTTAGGGGAGGTGATCAATTTTGATAATATTCAAAAAAATATCGATTCGGGTTACCTTCACGCGACTTGTATTAATGCGCTTTCTTACAGTGAAGGTGAATCCGTCAGTTTCTATCAGGCAGCGGATGGGGTGCGCAGCTGGCAACGTTTCCGTCGTTTTGGCATTGCCACACAGCTGACCGTCGATCATTTGTTGGCCTCTGCTGCAATCCCTGCAATATTTCCCGCGGTAAAAATCAACGATATTTATTATTGCGATGGCGCTATTCGCCAGATGGCGCCAATTAGTCCGGCTCTTCACCTCGGCGCCAAACGTGTTTTTGTCGTTGGTGTGTCTGATAATCGCTCACCCATACATTGGGGAAGTCGACGCAACGATAGCCAAATTCACTCCCCATCAATGGCTCAAATTGCCACACAATGGTTCAACGCCGCATTTATTGATAGCTTGGAGGGGGACCTGGAACATATGGATCGTGTCAATACCTTGCTTGATTCTGTGGATGAGCAAAAGTTTGCGGATTTGGCTCCTTTGCGGCCTGTAGAGTCTGTGGTCATTGAGCCTTCACAGAGTCTCGCTCGGCTTGGGGGGAGAAAATTACAGTTTTTACCACCCGCGTTACGTTGGTTATTTCGTTCTACCGGGGCGACCCGAGCTGGAGGTGGTGTCTCCGCAGCCAGTTATCTGCTTTTTGAGCGGCCTTATATTGAGGAGCTGATAGAACTTGGCTACCAGGATGCGATGTGGGAAAAGGATAAGCTGCGTTATTTTTTGAGACCGCATCCCAAGTTGGAAGTGGAGAAAAAAGGGCTTTTCGGTGCGCGTAAAAAAGGCACTGAGGAGCAGGCTGGCCAGGGAGACTCAACTTGAGTGGCTGGCTGTTTAGAAGAGAGTACCGTTCGTCGCCTGCTTCACTTATCAGGCAAATAATCCGGCGAGTTAATACTGTAGAGTAACCTGCCGCGGCTGACAGGTGGCCTATCGTCGTCAGCAAGTAAAATTTAATTATCTAAGCTTCTTTTCGCTTCTTTTCGCTTCTTTGTTTTTAATGCTTGCCTGCTTAGGCTCTGGAAGCCTCAACCCAGTCAAATGTTTCCAGCAGCTTCTTAAACTCACCCCGGGGTTCGGCTTGAAATACTAATGGCGCGCTACTAACAGGGTGTTTCAGCTCTAGCCTTACTGAATGTAATAGCAGTCTCCCACAACCAAATTGGTGCAAAAAAAAGCGATTGTGTGAGGACTTTCCGTATTTGGGGCAGCCAATCAGCGGATGGTGGATATGTTTGAGGTGCCTGCGAATCTGGTGGCGGCGGCCAGTCTTCAAGTGAATTTCTACCAGTGAATAGCGGCTGCTGGGGTAGCGGTCAACTTCGTAGGGTAATTCCACAGTGGCGAGTCTACGTAAAAGTGTAACGGCTTCTTGGCGGGGAAGATCCGATTTCGAGCGCTTGCGTTGATGCTTAAAGTCCGCTACCGGTGGTAAGGGGTAATCGATTACTTCCCGCTCGGGGCAGTAACCACGACAGACTGCAATATATTTTTTTTGAGAGTGCTCCTCTTTTAGCTGTTGTTGTAATTGGGCTGCAGCTTCGCTGCTTTTGGCAAAGACAATTACCCCGGAAGTCGGTTTGTCCAATCTGTGCACTGGGAATAAATGCTGGCCGCTCAGGTCCCGTAAGTATTGCAGAAGAATACGTATTTCGTGACGATCTATCCCTGAGCGGTGTACGAGCCAGCCTTCAGGTTTGTAGGCGGCAAGAAGGTATTCGTCTTCAAAGATTATTTCTGGGTCAATACTCATTTTTCGATCTGATAGAGAGTCGGTTGTTGGATGCGCATTGTATTGTTGTGAGATAACAATTGCATTTCAAATGCTGGAGTCGCTCTGAATTTGAGAGTAGAAATCAGGCTTTAGGAAGAAATACTACCTAAGTGGCGAGAATTAGGTTGACATACCGTGGCTAGACAATAAAATCTACAGTAGATTTAATTAGCTACTCATCTGTTAAGTGTGCACCGCAGCCACGAAGGAGTCATGAAATGCGAAACGTAGATATCAACAACCTGTTTATTTAATTGCTTTTCATGTGCTTGTGCTTGAAAAGTGATTGAGCTTTTCAAGCCAGAATTTTCTAAAGCCCTGGCGTCTGCCGGGGCTTTTTCGTTTTAGGTTTTGAAGAGCTTTTGCTGATTTATTGGATAAATCCAAGGACTCTATATGCCTGTAAAATTCGTGCTGAATAAAAATGCACCACCGGGTAGTGTGCCGGTAAAAATATATACTGATGAAGTTGAACCGATGGCATTGCAACAGCTTAAAAATATTGCTCAGTTGCCCATTATTCATTCTCACCTTGCGGTAATGCCAGATGTCCACGTTGGTAAGGGAGCGACAGTTGGGTCGGTGATTCCAACTCTGAGTGCTGTCATCCCATCTGCGGTGGGAGTGGATATAGGCTGCGGAATGAATGCGGTGCGGACTTCGCTACATGCCCATCAGTTGCCAGACAACCTGAAAGCATTGCGGGAGGCCATTGAGGTGAAAGTACCCATTGGACAGGGTCGTCATAAGATGATCTCTGCCAGGGAATCTGCCTGCAAAATTTTAGCTCCCGGTGTGGATAGGTTATTTGAAAAACATCCTGGGCTACTGAAGAAACTGCACCAGCCACAAAAAACCTGGGTTACTCAAATGGGTAGTCTGGGTGGTGGTAACCATTTTATTGAGATCTGTCTGGATGAAGCGAATGCAGTTTGGGTGATGCTGCACTCCGGTAGTCGGGGTATTGGTAATGCCATCGGACAGCACTTTATACAGTTAGCCCGTCGGGATATGGCGGGTCATATGCATAATATGCCGGATAAAGACCTGGCGTATTTTTCTGAGGGGAATCCGCATTTTTTTGATTATATTGAGACGGTGAACTGGGCTCAGGAGTATGCCCGGGTAAACCGGCAGGAGATGATGAAGCTTGTTATGAATTGTCTGAAAACGCAATTGCCAAAATTCACGCTAACGTCTGAAGCGATTAACTGCCATCACAATTATGTTGTGCGTGAGCGGCACTTTGAGCGGGATGTTTATGTTACGCGAAAAGGGGCGATTAGCGCGAAAAAAGGCCAGCTGGGAATTATTCCAGGTTCCATGGGGGCCCGGTCCTTTATCGTGTGTGGGCGCGGAAATGCTGAGTCATTTCATTCTTGTGCTCATGGCGCCGGCCGCAAGATGAGTCGCACTGCGGCGCGCCAGAGGTTTACGCGCCAAGACCTCGAAGAGCAGACTCTTGGTGTTTGTTGTCGCAAAGACAAGGGGGTGATTGATGAGATACCGGCGGCCTATAAAGATATAAGCCGAGTTATGGAAAATCAGTCAGACCTTGTCGAAGTGGTGCACACTCTGCGCCAGGTAATTTGTATCAAGGGGTAGGGTTGGAATTTTCTCTGTAATTATTTGAAGATTAAGGGGGGCACAGGTTTGAAATTTGTGAAAGAGCGTTTTATTTTTGCCATTTTCTTGGCAGTTTATTTAAAGGGGGTTTGATGTGAAAAAGATTCCACCAGAGACCGGTGGTAAGTTGCGCAGTTATGTCGCGCGCAATCCACTATTGGGAAAAGGCGGTGCCCACGTGAAGGCAAAGTCGGGTGTTCGTTTTGCCGATAAGCAAAAAATGTTGAAGGAGGTGCGGGAGTGCAGACGCTCCCGCGATATTCCCCCGCTAGCGATCGAGCAAGTTTCTCAGGCGCAACCGTTTTTACCCGTCATTAAGTCACACCCTCAATCTGGCCAGCCTGGGAGTGCCTCCAGGTAAACCCATCTTTTCTTATACAGCTTGAACAGGGATATTTCATGGATCACATGTTCCTGGTCATTCTCCGTATACCATGCCTTAAATTCCACAATTGACTTTTTCAGTCCGGGCTTACACTTAACGACTTGCAGTCGGGTCCACTGTGTTTCTAGGTCTTCTTGGTTGAGGTTTGGACAGGTATCCGGGTGCCAGGTCTTTCTTAGATATGTCAGATTTCCCATTGAGTAGGCACTGAAGCGGCTGCGCATCAGAGTTTCGGCAGTATTGGGGTAGGCCTGTCCTGAGAGATAGAGGTCGCAACAGCGTTTGAATTTCTTGCCCGAGCCGCATGGGCAGGCGTGATCCGTCATAGGTGGCTCCGAAGCAGGGCTAAAAAAAATTTTTATGGGTCATGCAGTTGTGTAAATGCTTCGAAAACCAAGGTTACCAAGAACGATTGTTTGGTGGGCGTGGGAGCTCCCTCAGTCATCGAAGTTACAGCCTTGTCTTATACGCTGAAAACGGTTAAAGCCATGGTGGCGAACAGCGTCTGATACCCGGCAACCTCAAAGCCCGCAGAGTGCTCAGAAGTCCCCCGGCATGATGGTGACAGAGGGTAGCATAACTTGACGTTTTCCCGAGTCAGGTTAAGATACCGACCAGCCGGTTGGTTTGTGAAAGATGCCTGGGAGGTCATGTGTCTAGAGTCGATAAATCTGCCATAGTCCGCGCGGCGGAAGAGGTGGTTCGAGAGAAAGGGGCACGCAAGCTCACGTTGGATGCTGTGGCAGCCCAGTGTGGACTGAGTAAGGGCGGTCTGATTCATCACTTCCGGACTAAGCAGTCCCTTTTAAAGGCGATGCTGGAATCGGCCATTGCCAGGGAGGATGCCGGCGCAGCTGCCTGTGCAACCGCTGGTGGCAACTTGGTGGTCTCTCGGCTCAGCTCTATTTTTGAATTAATGGAAGATGACGAGGGGTTGCCGCGCTCGTTAATCGCTGCCGTAGCTGAGGACCCGGCTCTGTTGGAGCCTGTTAAGGTCAAGGAGGCTCAACTTCGCAATGAAATTTCCAGTAGCTACAACGACCCAGAGCTCGCTCAACTATTGATTCTTGCTGCCCAGGGTATGTTCTTTGGACGTGTGCTGGGTGTTATGGAGCAGGGTGATCCCATGCTCGACCGTTTGCGTGAACGTTTGTTTACGCTTTCTGCAGATCTCACCTGATTTTTTTTCAAATACGCTTTTGGATGACGAATATGAAATTGTCGGTAAATTCTCGTATCCCCATGGCCTTGCTGATGGCTGCAGCGGTAATTCTTGCGGGTTGCTCCGGCTCAGAAAAAGACGAACAGCAGGCGGAGCGTCTTTGGCCGGTAAAGGTCGCCACAGTCGAGAGCACGACCAAAGTGGCGGATCGACAATTTGCTGGTCGGGTGAAAGCTGTGCAGAGCGTGGATCTCTCTTTCCAGGTGGGGGGGAAACTCGCCAAGTTGAATATTCGCGAGGGGGAGATTATTCCCAAAGATACATTGATCGCTGAGCTGGATGATCGGGACTACCGCCGACGGGTTAAAGAGACCCGAGTGAATGTAGAGCTTCTGGAAAAGACTTTGAGGCGTCAACGTTCCCTGGCCGGCTCGAAAGTGATTTCTCAGCAGCAACTGGATGAAACAGAAAGTAACTTTGACCTGGCCAAAGTAACACTGGAAAGAGCGGAACAGGATTTGGCTTATACCCAGCTCAGAGTTCCCTTCGATGCTCTGGCGACGCGACAGCTTGTGGAGAATTACACCAATGTCCAGCCGGGTCAGGCAATTGTACGGCTACAGAATATTTCTGAGGTTCGAATCCAAATCTCTGTACCCGAAAAAATGTTGGCCACGGTGAATGAAGAGCAGATCAGCTCCGTGGTTGCTGAGTTTGAATTCCTACCTGGTAAACAGTTTGCGCTCAAATATCGCGAACATCAGGCGGAGGCTGACAATGTGACTCAGACTTACGCTGTGGAGCTGGGTATGCCGCGCCCTCAGAATGTGCAGATCCTTCCCGGCATGACGGCTCGAGTTACTGTCAAAATGAAAGAAGGCAGTGAGGACTTCTGGATTCCCCTGGCAGCGGTACAGAGTAGTAGTGAGGGCAAGCCCTATGTCTGGAAGATTAATGAAGACCAATCTGTTTCCAGGGTTCAAGTAGCCCTCGGCCGCACCAATGGTGAAGCCATACAAATTACTGAGGGGCTCTCGTCGGCGATGAAGCTGGTGGCGGCGGGGGGGCAACATCTCTACGACGGCGCAAAAGTTCGCAATTATGTACAGCGCTAATTGGTATCTGAGCTCTGGCCCTGTTAACAGGGGGGGAATGTTTTGAAGATTTCTGACTTATTTATTGAAAAGCCGGTTTACACCTGGTTGTTGATGCTGATCTGCCTGATTGGTGGACTTTGGGGGCTTTCGGATATTGGCCGCCTCGAGGACCCAGCTTTCACGATTAAAGAGGCTCGGGTGTTCACCCTCTACCCTGGAGCAAGCGCTCAACGGGTGGAAGAGGAGGTAACAGAAAAGCTTGAGGTGGCCATTCAACAAATGGGCCAGCTGGATCTTGTAACCTCGACATCAAGCCCGGGTATGTCGGAAATCCGCGTAAAGATAAAAGATCAATACGCCTCTGCAGAGCTGGCTCAGGTATGGGATGAGTTGCGACGAAAAGTCAACGATGCCCAGCGTGACCTCCCCAGCGGGGCTTATCCCTCGGTTGTCAATGATGACTTTGGAGAAGTTTATGGTATTTATTACGCGATTACTGGTGAAGGCTTTTCGCTGACTGAAATGCGCGAAATTACCAAAGCCATTCGTCGCGAGCTGCTCGGTGTAGAAGGGGTGGCAAAAGTATCTCGCTCCGGGATCATCGATGAGGTTGCTTACCTGGATATTGATGAATCCCGCCTCGCCCAATTTGGCTTCTCTTTGGATGACTTGGCGCAAGTTCTGCAATCAGAAAGCTCCACACAAAAAGTTGGTGAAATCGGTGGACAGGATTTGCGCACCCGGATTTTGGTAGACAACCCTGCTAGTGATTTGGAAGCGATTCGCAATATTCTCGTGGGTGTTCCGGGCTCGACCGCAATGCTGGCTATCCGTGATATTGCTGATATCTCGGTGGGATATGATGAAAGCCCGAGTTTTATAGCCCGCTTCGACGGAAAACAGGCGATATTGCTCGGCGTGGCTGGTGCTGAAAATACCAATATTGTGAATGTTGGTAAGGCAGTAGAAGCAAAGCTGGAAAAAGTAAAGCTGGCTTTGCCGTTGGGCGTTGAAATCCATCCGATTTATGAGCAGCACCGGGTGGTGGAGGAAAGTGTCGATGGCTTCTTGTTTAACCTCGTTTCCTCTGTAGTTATCGTCACCCTTGTGCTTTGTCTTTTTATGGGCTGGCGATCTGGCGTAGTGGTGGGCACTGTGCTCGGCCTCACTGTGTTGGGAACCGTGTTGATCATGAACCTCTTTGGTTTGAATCTGCAGAGGATTTCCCTCGGTGCCCTGATTATTGCCATGGGCATGTTGGTTGATAACGCCATCGTGGTAGCGGAAGGCATGTTGATGGGGGTTCAGAGAAATGAAGAGCCCAAGAGCGCCGCTAGCCGAGTGGTACGCCAAACATTCTGGCCGCTACTGGGTGCCACCATTATCGGTATCATGGCTTTTTCCGGCATTGGTCTGTCTGATGATGCAACTGGAGAATTCCTCTTCTCCCTGTTTGCTGTGATCGGAATATCCCTTTTACTCAGCTGGATCCTCGCCGTTACGGTGACGCCCTATTTGGGTTACCACCTGTTTAAGCCAGGGAAGGACTCGGACTCAGAGGATCCCTATAACGGTCGTTACTATAATATGTACTCCGGTGCTTTGGCCGGAGCACTGAAGCATCGCGGCCTGACCATTGGCCTTCTTGTGGCAGTGACTTTGGTCAGCTACTTTGGCTTTGGTTTTGTGAAGCAGGGGTTCTTCCCTAATTCCAACGCCCCGCTGTTTTATGTCAATTACTACATGCCTCAGGGTAGTGACATCAATCGTACGGATAAGGCACTGCAGCGGGCAACGGAGTTTTTCAAAGAGCAAGAGGAAGTGGCCTCGGTGACGGCTGTTGCAGGTCGTGGGGCTGACCGCTTTATGCTGACTTATGCTCCTGAGCCGCCTAACGCCTCTTACGGCCAATTGATTGTCAGAGCTCAAACGCGGGAGCAAATCCCCCAATTAATTGAGCGGGCCAGGGAGCGTCTACGTGAAGAGCAACCAGAAGCGCTGATCACTTTTAAACGTTTAGTGTTTGGCCCCGGTGGTGGTGCCGATGTGGAAGTGCGTATTTCTGGCCAGGATTACCAGACCCTGCGCGGGCTCGCTCAGGCAGTTGAACAGCAATTTCGCGACAAGGGGCTTGAGGATATTCGTCATGACTGGCGCAGCCGAGAGCCGGCTATTCATGCGCATCTGGATGATGAACGTGCGCGAGTGGCTGGCGTCACGAATACGGATATTAGCCGTATGATCCAGTTTGCTACTGCGGGTTATACCGTGGGCGACTTTGAAAGTGGTGACCGGATTATCCCAATTATTGCCCGTATGCCTGAAGGGGATCGCAACCAGGTTGGCTCTTTAGAAGACCGCCTGGTGTGGAGCCCCAATGACCAAGGATATATTCCGGCGGGGCAATTGATTACCGACTTTGAAGTAACGGCAGATGAGGGGCTGATCCAAAGACGCGATCGTGTTCCGACTATTACGATCAGTGCAGATGCGCCTGAGGGGGTCACTGCTATGGCAGCCTTCGGTAAAATCCGCCCCTGGGTGGAAAGTATGCAATTGCCGCCGGGTTTTACCTTCGAATTTGGTGGTGAATATGAAAGCTCGACCGATGCGCAAAAGTCTCTGGGCAAAGGGTTACCTCTAGGTTTCCTGATTATGATTCTGGTATCGATTCTCTTATTCGGTACTGTACGTGAACCCGTCATTATTTGGCTGGTGGTGCCAATGTGCTTGGTGGGCGTAGTTGTTGGTTTGCTGGCAACCGGCTTACCGTTTGGCTTTATGTCACTTCTCGGGGTATTGAGCCTGTCGGGGATGTTGATTAAAAATGCTGTGGTTTTAGTTGACGAGATTGAGGTGCAAACCCATGCAGGCCTTCCCAGGCTGACCGCGATTCAGCGTGCGAGCGTGAGTCGTTTGCGTCCGGTGTTCCTCGCAGCTGTCACTACTATTTTGGGCATGTCACCGCTCTTGTTCGACGCCTTCTTTGCGGATATGGCCGTGACAATTATGGGGGGGCTTGGCTTTGCTACTATCTTGACCTTAATCGCAATACCAGTTTTCTATGCGATCTTCCATAAGGTTAAACCCGATGAAGTGGAGGGCGGTGCCGGTGCCGGAGCAGCGGTGCAAAAAACCTCTGCCGAAGAGCCGGTCTCAGCCTGATAGAAACAGCCGATCTTAACGCCCACCTTATTGGAGGGTAACTTTAAAATCCCGCGCGATGTTGGTTATGCATTGTGCGGGATTTTTCTTTTTACGACCGCTTTTCCTTGCGCACTCTTTTTCCTATTTCTGGCCAACTTTTTACATCAGTGGGTTTTCAAATGGCTGGCAGAACCTGCTAGTTTTTAATGGGTGGAACTAAAGAATAAGTATTCGATACATAACAACTCGCTGAAAGACTTCATGGTGTCCGCCTCCCAATTTGAACTGGTACATACTCTTAACTGTAATTTTCTTGTAATCTGACACTCTGATTTGATTGGTAGTTGATGTATGAGTGTTCGGTCATTTTCAAAGATTTTTTTATCTGTTTTTTTGTTTTCACTGAGTTTTACGGCCCTGGCAGTAACCTATGAGAGGGATGAGTGGTTACCTAAGTGGTCGGATGTAGATCGGGATTGCCAGGATACCCGTCACGAGCTATTGATACGCTATTCTCTCTCGCCAGTTACCTTTACCCGCTCCAATGGCTGTAAAGTCGATACTGGATTATGGTTGGATCCCTACACAGGTAGTTTTTACAGCAGAGCTTCGGATTTAGATGTAGAGCATATAGTGCCTTTAAAATGGGCTCATGATCACGGTGGGGCAAAGTGGAGTCGTAAGTTGAAGAGACAGTTTGCCGAGGATATCGATAACTTGTGGCTGGTAGACGATGGACGTAATCAAAGTAAGGGGCACAAGGGCCCGGACCAATGGATGCCGCCCTATGCACCTGTCGGAAAGATCTATGTGCAGAGATTTATTTCTATCGTCGAAAAGTATAATTTAAGCTTGAGTTCCGCTGAATCGCAGCAGTTACGCTCTATGGTGGGGAAGAGCGAAAAGGGGTAATGCGTTTGCAAGCTTCGGGTTATTAGAGGTTTACTGACTCGCAACTGTCTAGGCTTATCCGCGGCGCATCTTTGCGCCGCTTTTTTCCATTAGGGGGTTCGGCAGGCTCCTTGTCGAGGGGGCGCCTGTCCCACTGAGGCAATTTCGGGTAGCATTTTCGCTTCAATAGGGAAAAGCAGTCAGTTATGCAGGATTCCTCGAAGTTATTGGTTGAATATTTTAGACGCTGTTACCAAGCTGATAATCATGACTTATCGTTGGGTAATGTTGCTAAGCTTGCGAATAATCGCCGCATGTTTCTTTCTGATCGGGACTTTTTATCCAGTGAAGAGCTGCCGCGTATTCCATTGGTGAGTACCTCGGTGGCACAGCTTTCCGAACAGGCGGAGGCCTACCGAAAAGAACGCAGCTTGATTTATGCCGTCTTTTTTATTTCCGGTCTACTCCCTGCTCAGGTTGGTTTTATCTCAAAGCGTAAATTGTGCGCTCCACTCCTGTACTTTCCTGCACAGGTTTATTGTGAAGAAGAATATTTTGCCGAGATCCACTCAGCGGATCTTCGTATTAATTTGCCTGTACTTCGCCTAATTCTCAAAGTGGATGTGGATCCCAGTGTCACGGATACTTTTCCCGTGCCGAGTTTTCCCTTGGATAGTGCTCAAGTGGCGGCCATGGGGCGCTGGCTTGAGGAGAATACCCAGCTGGAGGGTATTGGAGAAATTGGCCGTTG
This sequence comes from uncultured Microbulbifer sp., assembly GCF_947498635.1. Lineage (GTDB taxonomy): Bacteria > Pseudomonadota > Gammaproteobacteria > Pseudomonadales > Cellvibrionaceae > Microbulbifer > Microbulbifer echini. The sequence continues at coordinate 108,909 of NZ_CANMKV010000010.1, forward strand.
GCCAAATTTGCACTCGAGCCCCCACGAAGAGTGGGCAAGTCGCTCGGCACTTAGGGTAATCAGTGCCTGTGCAGTGCTATTGGCTGATAGATCGAGGGGATCGCGAGGGGTAATCCATGAGCTGCGTCAGCTGTCTCAGGCTCAAGCGTATTCGGTACCTTTAACGGCTGTCCTCGGCGAAAGAAGTGGTGATTATCTTAAGAGTGATAGCGAGCCGGAAATGTTACCTGGGTTGTTGAGTGCTGCCCAGGAGCGGGCACTTCATAATGCCGCAAATCTGCCGCTAAGCCTTATTTCCGGACCGCCTGGAACCGGTAAGAGTTTTACTATCGCGGCAATGGCGATCGATCAAATGTTACATGGAGGTACTGTACTGGTTGTCTCCAAAACTCCTCAAGCAATTGATGTGGTTCGACAAAAATTGCGTGATACCTATGGGTTGAGCGAAGGCTATGTGCATGCTGGAGAGCGGGGCTTTGTTCGTAGTTTGAAGGCGCACTTGGACTCACTACTCAAGGAAGGTATAGCTCCGCCGGAGATAGGTACAGTCAAATTAAAAAGCAATCTAAAAACCACTCTCAAGTCACTGCGCAGAGCTGAGCGGCGGTTTGAGTGGGCGCTACGAATTGCCCAGGCGATTGGCGTCGGTGGAGGTTGGCTTTCTGCCCTGAGCGCGCGCGTATTGCGTCGACGACTGGATACGGAGGCTCTCTGGGCCTTCCAGGATACTATTGGCCATTTACGTAACTGTTTTGAGCGTCAGTCTGCTGGATATATCAATACCTACCGAAAAGAGACTTTATTAAGACTTCTTGACAAAGAAAGGCAGCATCTAACCCATTTTCACCAGGCCCTCAGGGCGAGAACCTCTAAAACTCAAGCGGAGCGTTTTGCCCGGACGAATATGAAGGCTGTATTACAGGCTTATCCAATCTGGCTTGCGAGCCTGGATGAGCTGAATGAAATACTGCCGTTGTCACGGGAGCTGTTTGATTTGGTGATCTTTGACGAGTCCACTCAGTGTGATATTGCCAGTGCTCTACCGGCACTCTATCGAGCCAAGCGCGCGGTTGTGGTGGGGGATGGAAAACAGCTGCGTCATGTGTCTTTCTTATCAGCACAGGCGCAGCAGCGCCTGTGGAGCGAGATTAATGCTTCAGGGGAATTGCCGGCGTCTCTAAGTTATCGCGATCAATCCCTGTTGGATATTGTCTCCGACTCCCTGAGAAGTCAGGAGGCGGTTACCTTGTTGGACGAACACTACCGCAGCCAGCCGGAGCTGATCGCGTTCAGTAATCATGCTTTTTATGCCGATCGGCTTAAAGTGATGCAAGCGCGCCCAGGCGCTTCGGATGAGGGTGCTCTTACCTTGCATAACCTTGAGGGGCGGCGTGCAAAAAACGGTAGGAATCGGGTGGAAAAAGACTGGGTTATTGAGCGCTTGCGCGAGCATATGGACCGCTATGTCGATTCTCCAGTGAAGCCAACGGTGGGGGTGCTGTCCCCTTACCGGGAGCAGGCAGATTACCTCGCTGTGGAGTTGGGCAAGGCCTTTTCGGCTAAAAAGTTGTCTTCCTTTTCGGTGCGTGTAGCAACACCTTATGGTTTTCAGGGGGACGAGCGGGACGTGATGCTCCTCTCGTTGGCAGTAGATAGTCAGTCCCTGCGCGCGGCAACCTATCTCAATCGCGCTGATATGTTCAATGTGGCGGTAACCCGGGCCAAAGAGAGGCAGTTGGTAGCCTATTCGGTTAACCCGGATTCCTTGCCGAATGAGCATCTACTGCGCCGCTATCTTACTTTTTCCCTCGGTGCCGGCTCCAAGACTTCCCAGAAAGCGTTTCCCTGTGAGTTTGCCAGGGAGGTTAGCGCTGGGCTGAAGCAGGCGCATATCAGGCACTGGATCGCTTTTCCAATTGCCGGTCAGCGCATTGATGTGGTTTGTGAATACCGCGGGCATATCCTAGGGGTGGACTTGATTGGTTATCCGGGAGAATACCGACAACATTTTACTATCCAGACCTACAAGGTATTGTATCGGGCAGGGGTTAAGGTGTTACCGCTGCCCTATGTCAGTTGGTCACAGGACCGGCGGGATTGCCTAAGGCGCATTCTTGAAGTGCTGAAACAGGAGTAACCGTTGGGGCTAGTGAGCGTGCGCGCATACAATGAAGTTTGCGCCGGGCCTGCTAGGCTTAAGGGAGTCCGGTTTGCAGTTACGCCGAGAGTGCCTATGAAATTGTGGCTATTGATACCCTGTTTTTGGGTATCTGCCGTAGCGGCTGTAGATGTGATTTTTGTGGATGCTCAACAGCAGCAGGGGGTGAGAAGCCCGACCCTGAGCTTTTGTCAGGCGCGCTTTTACGAGGAGGATGACGGTCGCCTGTACTGCAACTGGGCAGTCAACTTCCGCTACGCCTGTTTTGTCTGGTGGCCCACCAACAAAGTCATTCCAGCTGGTGCGAAACTTTCCGAGCCTGAGGTGGTAGGCAAGTGCGGCAATGGTGAGCCGGTCTACAAGCTTCACCACTACTAGTCGATTTGATCTGTTTGGTCGACTTGATCCATCGGGAGGCTCTTGTTGAGTTTTCGAGACCTTGCTCAGTGTATCCCCCAATTTGCCCCGTTACTGGTGTCGTGGGGAAGGGCGTGTTAGCTTTTCTCTTGCTCGGTATAGAGTCCTTGATCTTGCAGCTCCCGTGCCTGCTTGAGGATCTCAGGCATGGCGCTATTTTCAACCAATAGGGCATCAATGATGGCAGCTAGCAGGTCTGCCGAAAACATGCATTTGCTCACCTTGCTGCGCAGGTTTTCCGTGGTCATTGATATCCCCCTTTCAGCCAGGGCCTGGGCGAGATCACCGTAGCGCATACCCCTCATAGCCATAGACGCACGTACATAGCGGGCAATGGCCTGCTTGTAAGGAGCCAGTGCTTGCTGATTGCCGAGGCTTTGCTTGTGATCCATGGGCTCTACTCTGTTACATTTGATATCACGTATGTGGTAAATATTATCCCTATGTGTATTATTTGCAACATAAGTTTGCAATAAGTTATTGACCACTTTTTTTTTGATGCTATATTCGTGACTGATATTCCACAGCGAGGGAGTTGAGATGACCTGGAACCATGAGAATCTACGCCAGTTGGCGGAAAACCACACTGGGTGGGTGGTGGAGCCTGAGGGAGAGTGCCTCAGCATCTCCAATGATGAGGGTGTCGATGCATTTGTTTATGTCGGTGAGAAGCAGATCGTTGTCGAGAGCATTTTGTTTCCGGTGAGCCAAGTAGTTGATGTGGCCGCGCTCAACGAGATGATTCTCCAGACCCATCAGTTGGTTCCCCTGACGGCGATTGCCATCAAGATGATTGGTGGTGAGCACTATTATGTCGCCTTTGGTGCGCTCTCGGTATCCAGCAAAGACGAAGTGGTTATTGAAGAAGTTGAAACCCTGTTTTCCAATGTGGGTGACTTCCTGGACTTATATGCGGATCATTTTGAAATGGAGGGTGTAGCATGAGCCTGAGAAAAATTTGGACTGCCTTGAAAGGCGCGGTCAACGAAGGTACTGAAGCGGTTGCGGACAGTCAGTCTATCCGTATCCTCGACCAGGAGTTACGAGAGGCAAAAGCCGAATTGAAAGCCTGTGATGAGAACCTGACCAAAATCATGGCCAAACGCAAACTGGCCGAGAGTAAAGTGGATTCGCTGAAAGCGGATGTCGAAACCTATAGTACGCATGCGATCAACGCTAATGAGAAGGGCGATGAGAGTCTGGCACTCGAGTGTGCCGAGCGAGTTTCGGAGCTTGAGGCCCAACTCGAAACTGAACAGAGCCTGCTGGAAGGTTTCCTTAATTCTGAGCGCTCCCTGAAAGGGAATATTGCCAAGGCGAAAACGAATGTGCGCCGCATGGAGCAGCAGATTGACCAAGTTAAAGCTACTGAGTCTGTGCAGAAAGCTCAGGTGGCAGTTTCCTCCCGTCATATGGGAGCTAACAGCAAAGTCAAAACGGCCCTAGATAGCCTTGATCGTATCAAGAACAAGCAGCAGGAACGTGCGGCGGAGCTGGAAGCAGCAGAAGAGCTGGCTACCGAAGAAACGGGTTCCAGCCTCGACGCCAAACTGAAGGCGGCGGGCATCAAGCCCGGTGGCCAGGTCAGCGGTAGCGATAAACTGGCTCAGTTACTGGCGAAACGCGAAAAGGCCTGATCCGGTGCTTGTCTATCGAGTGCGACGCCTTTTGGCGTCGCTTTTTGTTAGGGCCAATATAACAACTATTCTTATCGGTGTTCTCGGGTATGTGGTGGGTAGCTATGTGCTGCTCAGCGCCGCAGGAGAAAGCGACATTGTCGCCCCTGCAAATTTCATTTATTGGCTTGTGGTGACCGCCTCTACTGTAGGCTACGGTGATTTTTCCCCGGTAACGCCGGCGGGCAAGGTGGTCGTGGCGGCCTGGGTGATTCCCTTCGGCTTGAGTTTGTTTGCCATGGTGATTGCCAAGGCGGGCTTTGCAATTTCGGAGTTTGTGCACCGTGGAAAGAGAGGGCTGCGCATGACAAATCTTGTAAATCACACTGTGATTATCGGCTGGAATGGAACGCGAACCCTTCGCCTGATAGAGCTGCTATTGTCAAAGACCAATGGCACAACAACCGAAGTCGTGCTTTGTGTCGAGGCCGATATTGAGAACCCCATGCCCGGAAAAATAGATTTTGTCCGGGTTGAATCTTTTTCTCATATTGAGAGCATGCAGCGCGCTGCCCTTGCCGACGCTGCGCGGATTATTATCGATAATCCCCTGGACGATGTAACACTCACCACTGCGCTATTCTGTGATAAACACAGCCCTAACAGCCACACGACAGCCTACTTTCAGGATGAAAATGTTGGTGAGTTGTTGCGTGCTCACTGTCCCAAAATTGAATGCATCCCCTCAGTAGCAGTGGAACTGTTGGCTAAATCCTCTCTGGACCCCGGCTCCGCAAGGCTGCACCGGCAACTCCTGGACAGCACTTATGGAATGACGCAGTACAGTGTAGAGTACCGCGGGGAGCAGCCGTTACCATTCTCCGCCTTGTTCGAGCATTTTAAAAAGAACCTGTCTGCAACCTTGATCGCCGTCCGTCGCCAGGGCGTGGTAAAAATTGATGTAAACCCAGCGTTGACAGATCAGGTTAGTAAAGGGGATATGCTTTACTATATTTCGGCCAAGCGGCTTGAAGAAAGGCACTGCTTCGATATAAGAATCAATGAAGGGGATGGGGCCAGTACATGTTTACCAAGCTAATCAACAAACTGAAAGGCAAAGAAACTGCGGTAGTAAAAACTCCGGAGATTATGGGATTGCGGCTTGGCGCCAGTTTTGAATTGGACCCGTTGGCCATCCGCCTGATATTGGATGAGCTTACCATTGAATCCTGTTCGCCCACGCAAATTATCAAAGCAGCAGGTGTTGTAGAGCTTGATGGAACTTGGGTATATCGTTTTTACACCGATGATGATGCTTGGTTACAGGTTATAGCGGAAGGCGGTCAGAGTGATGAGCATGTAGTAGACGTAAAGCTATTTCACTTCTACGATACCCTCGATATCGCCAACCAGCAGGCTTGGGACAGACTCCTGAAACAGGAAATTGGCGCAGCCAAGTATCAGCTTCAAGATCGCAGCTACGAAAGAGTCTGGACCGCTGCGGGCGATTATCACAACCCGGTGCATATGGCCGAGAAGACCTATGACGAGGGTGGGGATTATTCCCTCACAGATCAATTCACCATGCTCTTTGAACGCGATTTGTCTGATCAGCGTACAGAATCTCTGTTTCTCTCCGCTGAGGAAAAAGAGGAAAGCGCTGGCTACTTGAGTCGCAGCCTGGTGATTAGTACCGGTATAACCCTGACACCATCACAGCTGACTATTCACGGATAATAAGGAGAAGTATCAATGGACCAGCCCTATGACTTAATGACTGGTATCCTTCACTTTGCGGCCTATTTTGGTCTGTCACTGGTATTTTTAATTGCGTTTAAATTTCTCTACGCACTGGTGACACCCCATGACGAATGGAAATTAATCCGTGAAGATAAAAACGCAGCCGCTGCCATCGGTTTTGGCGGTGCGGTGCTGGGTTTTGCTATTGCTGTAGGCGGTGCCGCCAGTAACTCTGTTTCCATCATTGACTTCGGCACCTGGGCATTGGTCGCCCTGGTTGCTCAAATAATAGCATTTGCCATTATTCGTTTTGGCTTTATGCCGCGTATTGTTGAGCGTATTGAGGATGGAGAGGTTAGCGCCGGCATTATGCTGGCCTCCACCACTATTTCTGTTGGTGTCCTCAACGCAGCTTGCATGAGCTACTGAGCGGAGAGTGAGGATGAAGCGAAGCAAAAATATTAACCTTACACGGATGCGTAAAGGTAAGGGGACCAGCTTTGTACTGCGCCCTCTGGCTTTGGGGATTACTGCGGCCCTTATGGGTTGCTCCTCAGAGGAAGAGGTCAAGGTAGTGTCTTCCGTTGAGGACTGTGTAAGTAATACACAGCTTGATGAGGCACAGTGTGAGTCAGCCTATCAGCGGGCGCTCGCGGAAGCTGAACGCACCGGGCCCAAGTATGCCAATTTATCTCAGTGTGAGGCAGAGTTTGGCAGTTGTCGGGATAGCGGCAGTGGCTTTTGGATGCCCCTGATGACGGGCTTTATGGTTGCCTCCATGCTGAATGATAACGATCGGCGTTATCGCTCCTCTGGTTATTACAACCCGGTTTACCGCTATTCAGCCTCCGGTTCCCGCTACTACGATCGCCTGATGACTGCCGATGGTCAGGTTATCGGTCGCCACGGTAAAACGTCCTATACCGTGGATAAGAGTGCAATGGATCCGAAGCCCAAGGTCACCAAGACCGTTTCCAGAGGGGGCTTTGGCGCGGTGGCTTCGGCTAAATCCAATTGGGGCGGTGGTCGCTCCAGTAGCGGTCGCTCCCGCAGCTGGGGAGGCTGATTAGTGCTGAGGTTACCGATCGGTGAGCGCCCGCGCTGGAAAGAGCGGGCGCAGGAGTTTGGTTTTCATTTTCACACTCTGTATGGAGAACCCTACTGGGATGAAAGCGCCTACTATCAGTTCACCCTGGAACAGATAGAGCGGGATATTGAAGACCCCACCGAAGAGCTTCACGGAATGTGCCTGGATGTTGTGGCCAAGGTGCTTGAGAATGAGGCGCTATTACGCCGTTTCTGCATCCCGGAACAACATTGGGATTTTGTGCGCAACTCCTGGAAAAATGGTGACCCCAGTCTCTATTCTCGCTTGGATTTTGCCTACTCTGGGCAGGGACCGGCCAAGCTTTATGAAAATAATGCGGATACTCCCACCAGTTTGTATGAAACGGGTTTTTGGCAGTGGCTCTGGTTACAAGATAATGTGGATAGGCGTGCTCTGCCGTTGCAATCAGACCAGTTCAACAGCTTGCAGGAAAAGCTGGTTAACCGCTTCCATGATTTACAGTTTTTGACGCCCGGCCGAGAACTGCACTTTGCCTGCTGCAAGGATACCCTGGAGGACCGCGGCACGGTTCAATACCTTCAAGACTGTGCTAGCGAAGCCGGTATCACCAATCATTTTGTGTTTATCGAAGATATCGGCTGTGATGCGCAAGGGGCTTTTACCGATTTGCGCGACCAGGTAATTACCTGGATGTTTAAGCTTTACCCCTGGGAATTTATGTTCCGTGAAGAGTTTGGCTCTTTGCTGGGCGGTAACAATGTGCGCTGGTTGGAACCACCCTGGAAAGCGATACTGTCCAACAAGGCGTTACTGCCCATGTTGTGGAAGTTGTTTCCGGGGCACCCAAACTTATTGCCCTCTTTCTTTGAAGATGAGCTGGATAAAGCCAGCAATTATTCGGAGCTGGTAAAAAAGCCAATTTTTTCTCGAGAAGGAGCCAATATTTCAGTGGTGCGTGGCAGCGATGTGCAATCGCTATCGGGTGGGCCCTATGGAGAAGAAGGCTTTATTTACCAGGCAATGCATCCCCTGCCGAAGTTTGGTAAAAGTTACACTCTGTTGGGCAGCTGGCTGGTGGACGATATGGCAGCAGGTATTTCAATTCGTGAGGATGGAAATTTGGTGACTCAGGATATGAGCCGTTACCTCCCACACATTATTCTCTAAAGAGCCTACACAAAAAATTTGCAGAATTAGTGGCGATTAAGCACTAGATACCGACTTATATTCTCAGGTTCTTAGAGATTGGCTTTCTGGCTGGCTAAGTCGCTCTATTGTGGAGTGCGGACCTTCACCCTTTAGGTGTTGCCAGTTGACCGCTTAAAATCAGTTCCTCAATTTTCTTGCTGAGCCTGTCGTAAGTAAAGGGTTTCTGGATGCAGTCGAGCACGCCATCGGCGATAACTTTCTGGGCTTTGCTGTCGACACTGTAACCGGTAGAGAGGATTGCTTTCACCATAGGGTTAATGCGTCGCAAGAAGGCGAACAACTCCTGTCCATCCATACCGGGCATGATCATATCGAGGATAACCAGATCCACTTGATCACAATACTGCCGGTAATAGGTAATAGCCTGCTCTGCAGAGGCAAAAGTGACCACTCTGTGGCCATTCATCTCAAAGAGTGTTTTCGAGTAGCTGCGGACAATGGCCTCATCGTCAACCACCATGATGCGCAGTTTGCGCTCGGCCGGTAAGGATTCTGCCTGTTTTTGTTGGGTGTTTGGCTTTGCCTCGGCGATAGGCAGGTAGAGTTGAAATGTGCTGCCCTCTCCCTCCCGGCTGCGACACTGGATGGCGCCCTTGTGTAAATGAATGGTGCCGTGCACAGCAGCGAGCCCCAGCCCAGCCCCGCGCCCGCTCTCCTTGGTCGTGAAAAAAGGTTCAAATATTCTGCGTCGCACCTCGGGGGACATACCTGTTCCGTTATCGTCAATGCGAATCAGCAGATAATGACCAGGTTGCATTTCAAAGTCGGCAATAGTGGTCACTTTTTCGAGGGTAATATTACTGCTGGTAAAGCTCAGTCTGCCGCCATCAGGCATGGCATCTTTGGCGTTGATACCGATATTCAGCAATGCGCTTTTCAATTGGGCGGGATCACCGACCACATGGGGGCGGCCGGCCTCTAGCCGCTGTTCGATGCGAATACGCCGATCAATAGTGCGCTCAAGCATGGCGCAAACATCGCGGGTGATTTCATGGGTATTGCAATCTTTGAGTTGATAGTTGCCTTTGCGCGCAAAGGTGAGCAATTGCTTGGTCAATTCGGCAGCATGGCGCGCGGTGGTGAGGATATGGTTCGTGTACTCGCGAATGCGCGGATCTTCCGCGATTTGTTGGATAACTTCGGCATAGCCGCTGATCCCATGGATCATATTGTTAAAGTCATGAGCGATGCCGCCGGCTAATTCACCGATGGCCTGCATTTTCTGTGCCTGACGCAACTCTTCTTCCAGCAAGCGCTGTTTGGTGATATCTGTTCCAATACTGAGAATACCAGTAGGGCGACCATTCTCACCGGATAGGATTTTGTTGGTCCAAGCGATCCAAACTCGCTTACCTGATTTGGTGATATTTTCGTTGATGTTGTAGCGATGTTCCTGGGGATGGTCGCAGACATGCTGAATCAGTTGGCGTAGGTCGCGGCCACTGGATTCACCGGCGGGCACGATGGTGCCTACCAGGTGTCGGCCAATAATTTCCGCTTCGGAATAGCCAAACAACTGCTGCGCGTACTCATTAAAAGAGGTAATGCGACCATTCTTGTCGCATCGTAAAATGATTGAGTTTGCATGCTCAACCAGCTCGCGATAGCGCTCCTCACTTTTACGTAGGGCCTCGTAAACCTGATGGGAATCCCGGCCTTGGGTACTACTAGTGATAATGGGAGATGAGGGGAATGCCGGAAAGCTGCTTTCTTTGATCACCTGTTCTCCTCCTGAATTATTGTTGAGTATTTTTTCACCAGAAATTGCATCATGCGGAAATAAAAAAGTATATAGGGAAGCAATGGGTTTTTTGACCTGGTTTGTAGTCATAGCTGACAGGCCATTATTTATAAACCCTTTTGTAATTGTGTGTTTATGAGGGTGTGATCCACATCAATTTGTATTGTCTCGCTGGATACGTAGGCTGCGAACGCATCGGGGTGGCAAACTTTTCCTCAGAAGTGGTGGCTAAGACGAACCAACCTGATAGCATTCACCGCCATCTTCAAGACCATTGGATGAATTACTATGCAGCTGCATTCTCGAGTTTTCGGGCGCGGCATCGCGGCTTTGCTTTGTGCCTCGCTGTTGATGTCTGCCTGTGGTGAGAAGAAGGCCGGGGGCGAACAGAGGTCCCTGGATTTCTCTCGCCTGGATGCCTTTCCCTCAACGTATTCTGTTACCCAGTCTCAGCCGGTTCTTATTCAGGACGCTACTCTGCTCACTGGTACCGGTGAGCAACTGGAGAACACCGACCTTCTACTGGAGGGCGGAAAGATTGTCCGAATCGGTCAAGACCTCAAAGCTCCTGAGGGTGCCTTGGTGGTCGATGGTACGGGCAAGTGGGTTACTCCCGGTATTATTGATGTGCACTCCCACTTGGGGGATTACCCGGCCCCATCCATTGAATCCTCTCAGGATGGCAATGAGATGACATCGCCAAATACTGCACAGGTATGGGCGGAACACTCTGTGTGGACTCAGGACCCGCAGTTTCCCCTGGCCTTGGCTGGTGGTGTAACCACTCTGCAGATTCTGCCGGGTTCTGCCAATTTATTCGGCGGGCGCAGTGTCACCCTGAAGAATGTACCGGGTCGCAGTGTACAGGATATGAAATTTCCCGGTGCGCCCTATGGCTTGAAAATGGCTTGTGGTGAGAACCCCAAGCGCGTTTATGGTGGCAAGGGTACTTCTCCTTCAACTCGAATGGGCAATGTGGCCGGCTATCGTAGCGCCTGGATTGATGCCAGCAATTACAAGAAAAAGTGGGAAGACTACGTAGAGAAAGGGGGCGACGAGCCTGAGCGCGATCTGGGCCTCGAGACCTTGGCTGGCGTTTTGAACGGCGATATTCTGGTGCACAATCACTGTTATCGCGGTGAGGAAATGGCCGTGATGATGGATGTTGCCGATGAGTTCGGTTTCCAGATTTCCACTTTCCACCATGCCGTAGAGGCTTATAAAGTGGCCGACCTGCTGGCCGAGAACAATGTTTGTGCGGCCATGTGGGCGGACTGGTGGGGCTTTAAGCACGAGGCCTTTGACATGACAGAAGCGAATATCGCCATTGTCGACCAAGCGAAGGCCTGTGCCATGATTCATTCCGACTCCGGTGTTAGCGTTCAGCACTTGAATGAAGAGGTGGCCAAAGCAATGACTGCCGGTCAGCGCGCGGGCTTCGATATTCAACCAAAAGATGCAGTGACTTGGATGACCCTCAATCCTGCCAAGGCGTTGGGAATCGAAGCGCAAACGGGCAGCCTAGAAAAAGGCAAGATGGCCGATGTAGTGGTTTGGTCCGGCAACCCATTTAGTGTTTATACCCATGTAGACCAGGTTTTTATTGACGGTGCGTTGATGTACGACCGTTTTGATAAGAAGCGCCAACCGCGCAGTGATTTCGAATTGGGTATTCTCGATGCAGAGGGAGAGCGACTGTGAAAAAATTAGCGGTATTTTGTGCGCTGGCCCTGGGGGTGCTGACGGCAGGCACCCAGGCTGAGAGTGTTCTGATTAAGGGCGGCAAGGTCCATACTTTGGCTGACAAGGGCACGTTGGAGTCGGCCGATGTATTGATTGTCGACGGCAAGGTGGAGCAGGTGGCACCCACCCTGAATGTCTCCGCCGACAGGGTGATTGATGCAAGTGGTAAGGTGGTTACCCCTGGTGTTATCGCTCCTATTTCTGAGCTTGGTCTAGTGGAGATCAGTGCAGCCAGTGGGACCAACGACCACGCCGTGACAGGGGAAAGTATCGGTAGTGCCTTTAATCCATTGCCGGCCTATAACCCGAAATCGACCTTGATCCCGTTCAACCGTGCTGGCGGGGTGACCAGTGCCGTGGTGTTCCCGGCAATTAGCACTTGGGATACGGCTGCCGTTGAAGCTCAGAGAGTATTTGCCGGGCGTGGCTTTGCGATCAAACTTAATGGTGAGTTTGATAGTGTTGAAGCGAAAGATGTTGCCCAGAAAGCCTATCTCGGGGAGACCGGTGCCCAGTTGGCAGGCGGCAGCCGCGCTAATGCCTTTGCCAAGGTTGAAAGCGCTCTAAGCCAAGCCAGGGAGTACCGGGATAATCGTGCGGCAATTCGCAAAGGGGATTGGCGCGAACTGGACTACAGTTTGGCAGATCTGGAAGCACTGCAACCAGTGATCAATGGCACGGAACCTTTGTTGATCACTGTCAATCGCGCCAGTGATATCTTGGTCGTTATTGAGTTGGCCCAGGCTTTTAATGTGAAGCTGGTGGTGCTCGGTGCTGCCGAGGGCTGGATGGTGGCCAATCAGCTGGCCCGGGCCCAGGTGCCCGTTGTGATCGATGCGATTGACAACTTGCCGATCTCCTTCTCCAGTCTGGGAGCGCGCTTCGATAATGCCGCGCTGCTGACAAAAGCTGGCGTTAAGGTGGCCATTAGTGGCCCGGGTTATGCTTCCACCCACAATGTGTATCTCTCCCGTCAGTCTGCGGGTAATGCAGTTGCCCACGGCTTACCCTATGAAGAGGCGCTCAAGAGTATCAGTAGTAATGTGGCGGATATTTTCAATCTCGATGGCGGGACTCTGGAGAAGGGCGCAACGGCCGATGTAGTTGTCTGGAGCGGAGATCCGCTGGAAGTGACGAGCTATCCAGAGCAGGTGCTGATTGATGGTGAGCCGCAATCTCTGGTCACCCGTTCAACCCGCTTACGCGATCGCCACCTGAAGCCAGGAAAGGGGTCGGGTTTTGGGTACCGCCACTGACAGACAATAGCGGCTGATCAAAAAGAGTGGGCTCTGCCCGCTCTTTTTTTGCCCACTAAGAATGAACAAAAAGGTCCACTCGCTTGTGACCCATTGATGTGGTCGGGGAAAGGGTAGTGGCGATATATTTGTTGTTCACCGGATTAATAAGAAGAGGCGAGGGCCCATGGCCAATATAACAGCGCTGTATACCAGCCTTTGTGCAATTTTGATTCTCTACTTAGCGGGTCGGGTGGTGCAATTTCGCCGTACTCAACGTGTGGGTATTGGAACAGGCGATGATCGCTGCAATGAGGTTCGTGTACGGGTGCATGCAAATGCGGTTGAATATACCCCCATTGCGTTGTTACTTCTGTTGGTTGCCGAGCTGGGTGGCCTTCCAGATATTTGGTTGCATGGGTTTGGGATTGCATTTCTTCTCTCCCGCGTTTTCCACGCTTATGGTTTGACCGCAGGCAAGGGCGGTACACATACAGGGCGTTTCTGGGGCACTGTGATTAGCTGGCTGGTGATATTGATACTGGCCGCAGTTAATATCGTAATATCGGTGAAGTCTCTGTAGGGCAATCAACGGTAATGTGGGGTGTAGAGCGCTTAAAAGCTAAAAAAGCCCGGTTGAACCGGGCAGAGTACAGGGATAAAACGATAGGTTTTTACTGGTTGGCGGCGAAAGGCGTTACTGTCTCAGCAGAGGGATCTTCGCCGTGACCCTCATCTTCCAGCAGGACTTCCGGTTTGCCCTTGCAGGCTTTGGCTAGTGCATCACGGCGCTTGGCCAGTAGCAAGCCGATTTCTTCACTCACTTGCTCATCAATACCTTCAACACTCCGCTCAATCAGCGTAGTAATGTTGGCGGCAAGCTCCAGCATCTTATCGTGTTCTTCAGCATCTTTTTTGTTGTCGAACATAGCTCCGTCTCGATCACATTTCCAAACAGCTACTACGGCCATAATATGCCTCCCAATTGCCCTTCAGACATTCCAGTTTGTTTGTATGGCTATACGGTAACTGTATATATATTCAGTGTCAATGGTGGCTCCTGTAGAAATACAGGATGGGGAATTGCGGTTAGATTAGCCGCCATTGCGATGGCCGGGCTACCGGAAATTGTGGTAACTGTCATAATGCCGTCCTGCAGCCGGGTGTACTCCCCCCAGGCACCCGAGCTGCAATCTCCGCAGTAAACAGGCCCATTTCGGGCCTGTTTTTTTGCTCGGTGAATAGGTGCGTTTTGTATCGGAGAGGAATCAGGCTCTTAGCGAGAAGTGATACAAGGGCGAGAGAGTGGGCGCACGGGGCGCCCGAGCGGCTCGCTCACATTAGGCCAGCTAAATAGTCAGCACCAAGCGAGCGGCCAAGCCTATCAGCAGCAAGCCAAACAGTTGTTGAATACGGTGGCCAAGATGTTTGCTCACCAGTTGGCGCTTGCGGCTGGCATGGACAGTCAGGGCCACGATGCAGTACCAGAGAGTATCCACTCCGGAGACCATGGCGGCCATACCCAGTTTGGTAGCGAGGGCTTGTTGCTCTGAGACGAACTGGCTGAACAGGGCGGTAAAGAACATAGCGATTTTCGGATTAAAGAAAGCCACCCCAAAACCCTGCACGATAGATCGGCGAACACTCAAGTGAGGAGCTTCCAGCTGCGTAGCCGCCGAGCCCGGTGCCGGTGCGCTTAAAGCCTTCCAGCCCAGGTACAGCAGCATCGCCGCACCACCCCACTGCAAGATGCTAAACAGAAGCGGCGAACTGGTGATCAGTACCGCGAGGCCGAAGGCCGTCAGTGCCGCGTAAATGGCAACGCCCGCACCGTGTGCTATAGCACTGGCTAGGCCCTGCTGAAGGCCGGAAGTTGAACAACGCATCACAATCAAAAGACTGGGACCAGGTGACATGGCCCCGAGGGCGCAGATGCCTGCAAGTGATAACCAACCGAGTAAATCCATTATTTAAAGCCGCCCCCTTGAGCCAGCCAGCGCTTCTCTTCTTCTGTGGAAACACGGCCGAGGGCCGCATTGCGGTGCGGATAGCGGCCAAACTGCTCGATAACCGCTTGGTGGGCCAGGGCATATCGATAGTGAGTGGCAAGATAGGGGGCAATCGTCTCATTATCCCCATGGCGCTTCTGCAGTTGGGCGAAGTATGCCACGGAGCGCCGCTGAATAGAGGGTTTTTCACTGTGCTCCAGGGGCATACCAATAAAAGTCTGTTGGAATACCCCGAGTTCTTGCTCTTCTCCCCGTTGCAATATCGCCTCGCAGATATCGAGGGCTAGCGGGTCACCCCGGAAGGCGAGATGTGAACCACGATGAATATTGCGAGCAAATTGGTCACACAGTAACAAGAGGGCGAGTTCACCGGCCAGGCTTTGGCGCCAGTGCTCCAGCTTACCCTCCAAAGCCTCGTTGGTAACTTCTGCAAAGTCTCTCGCTATTTGCAAGTCCAGCTTTGGGTCTGCTAAAAACCAGCGCCTTTGGCATTCCTGCGAGGAATGGTAATCCAGAGTGTGGCCACCAAACCAGAAAGTCAAAATCTCCTTAATGCCAGGCATTTATTTGCCCCCCGAGCTAAAAGCGCGATTATTGCGACATTTATACTTGCTGGTCCAGTGTGGCTAGAAAGTATGTCCTTACAAGGGTGGCCCTAAGAAAAAAATTCTGCGCCTGCATCCAAACTCGTTTCTGGACCCGTCATAGAAGCGTACAAGGAAAATCGATCAGGAGGTCACAATGTTTACTGCGAAATCACTTAAGAAGGTACAATTTTGCGCCGCACTGATACTGGCGCTTGGCGGCATGCAGGTCGGTCATGCAGGGGCGACTGAGCTGGGATTTTCCGTGGAGGATATCCATCGGCAGCTTACTGAGAAAACGGACCAGCATTTTTTGCAAAAGCTCAGTGAATGCAAGGCAATAGATAATGGCCAGGGCAGCGACCTCCGTTATCCGGTACGTATTGCCAAAGAAAAGGTCCGCCACGGCGCTACACCAAGCCCTTACAGCAGAGGTCGTATTACGGTCATGTAGTGTGACAGGCCCCCCCAACCCGACGGTTACCAGTAGAAAAAAGACAACGATAGAGAGTAAGTAATGAGAGCGAGCAATTCACAATCCCTGCAGGTAGCTGCCCGCTGGGTGGTAGCCTTGACGGTAACGTTTGCCGCCCTGGGCAGCTGGGCCCAGGAAGGCAGCGGCAGAATGCCCGAACCACCACTGCCACCGGTACTAGAAAATGAGGTACCCAAGTCCGATACACGTGTACGGATTATGCGCGATGACGACGGTGTATTAATTATCAAATCCCAGGGAGAGGACGGCGAGCGCAGCGAGGTTCAGGTGGACCTGGGTGCTGAATTTGGCGGCCCCCTGAGTCAGCGAATAATCGAGAGGCTTGAGAGTAAGGGCATTCTCGATGAGCGTGGTCAAGTCGTTGAAGAGGCCCTGGATAGCGTGCCAGAGAACGTGGAAATCGGGCTTTCGAAGCGCCATGAAGAGGGTTCAAGGGCTTGGAGCGGGAGAGAGCACCATTCAGAAAATATGTTTGACTGGCTGGTACCCGTTGTTGCCCTCATCTGTGTTTTTGGTATGCCAGTGTTGATTGTCTGGCTAGTGACACAAAATAGTTACCGCAAAAAGCAACTGGTAATGGAAAACATCAACCGTATGGTGGCCGATGGCCGCGATGTCCCCCCTGAAATGCTCGATATGCTGGAGGGCAACAGCCCCAGGAACCCCAATGATCGAGGGATCACACTGATAGCGATTGGCGCAGCAGTATTTATCTGGCTCACAGCTCTGACGGGAATCGGGGTGGGTAGCCTGGGACTGATCCCACTGTTCATCGGCCTGGCCCGCTTTATCAACTGGAAGCTCGATAACAAGCAGGTGTAGGACCGGGAATATGGACCTCAATGACGAGGAATTGATCAGGCGCACCGTCAAAAGCGGGGACCAGCGGGCTTACGCCCAGCTGGTTCGTCGCTATCAGTCACAGTTGCGATTCTCGCTCCGTCAACTGTGCGATGGCGACCAAGGCTTGGCGGACGATATGGCGCAGGAGGCTTTTATTAAAGCCTACAAGGCACTGCCTGCATTTCGGGGGGATGCTCAGTTTAGCACTTGGCTCTACCGTATTGCCTACAATCTCGTAATGAGCCATAAACGCAAGAATGCACCGGAGGTGGATCAAGAGGCGGTGGACCGGGCCCAGGCTGAAGAGACTGTGGAAGAGTCTCAGCGTTTGGGGATGGCTAGGGACTTAAACTCGGCAATGGGCGCCCTGAGCGATGCTCAGCGCCAAGCCATACACTTATGTATGCAGCGGGGTTTCTCCCATGAAGAGGCGGCAAGTATTATGAAGCTGCCGCTAGGTACGGTAAAATCCCATGTTAACCGCGCGCGGGCAAAGCTACAGAGCTTATTGCAGCCGTGGCGCGAGGAGGTGGTTAATGGCTAACTTTGAACAGCGCAACACAAGGGGAAATACCTTGGCTGATTTAGCGATAGAGGGCAAGGACCCACAGTTTGATGCCTGGCTAGCAGAGCAGCTGCAGTTCGATGAACCTTACCTCGATGATGACGGCTTCTGCGAGAATGTGATGGCAAAGCTGCCTGCGCCCTCGCAACAGAGTGAGCGCCGAGCAAGCCGCTTCCAATACGTGGCCGTGCTGGCAGCCTCCGGCATCGTTGCCTGGCAATTTCCATTTGGCGAAGTGTTGAGTGAAGCTGCGCGTCAGTCCATCAGCCTATATAGTTTGGTTGGCGTGGGAATGCTCTCCTCACTAGTGGTCATGGCTGGTGGTATTTTCGCCGCCCGTCGCTGAATACCTGGAGGCACGTAAGGGCATTATTCAAGGTTCAGGCCTGCTTCTAGCAATATTAGAGGTGGGCTAGTAGATTTATTTCTGACAATCCTTGTCCTACCTTCGTGCTTCTCTCCCCCCCCCTTTTTTTGTTTCGCTGCTCCCAAATGGTTTGATTTTGACTGCTTGCTAACTGAGATTGACTGAAAATTAAATTCCGCTCCGTAGAGGGAGTTTCCTGTCATTTTTTCAGAAGCTCTTTCTTATTTGTTTGGACTGTTTGTCAGTTTAAACTGCACGAGGATAACAGGAAGCTCTACTCTAACTTCTCTATTGACCTTTAGCGTGAGAAATAAAGTCTTAAGTAGTCGAGCTTCAGTCAGATTTACGCAGCTTTTTCTCCTTACTATGTTGAGTAACTTATATGGGTTACATTGAAAATCGCATTTTCCTCGGCTAGGTGCGGGCATTAGCCGATATCCGAAAAAAAATCATGTGCACTTGGTAAGTCTCCATATTCTTCCCAGTAAATTGCCTGAGCTAAAAGTGTTGTGTTTTGGATTGTTTTTAGCTTTTGGCGCGATTTTTCTAGAATGTCTAGCCCTGCTTTTTCAATGTGCGGCTTAATAATTGTCAAAATTCGATTCCAGCTATTAGTTTCACTCTCTTGATTTGGTGCCCATGAGGGGGGTAGGTTATTAGTTTGCTCCGAATACATAACGCTTCCAAACTCAGGGAATAAATATGATATTGCATTGCTCTGAAAGTGTGGGTCGCTTGATAACTCCCATGGAAGATTTAATGCGAAATTTACCATTTCAATAGTGTCAAAAGGGCAGATAACGAACTCATTTTTCATTAATCCATAAGTAAAAAGCCTTGTATTTCTTCGAACGTGCTCGTGATATTGAAATGCTTGTAGGGGGTTGTTGTAATCTTCATATTGTTGAAAGCAGGAATCAACCTGATCTTGTATGTCCTTTATAGTATTTGATGAGATTATATTAGTTGGCAACCATGACTGCTGTAATTTGTATGGTCTTTCGATTAAGTGATGTGTCACATGGTTTCGTAGATTGTTAAAGCTAAGTCGTTTTTCGCCAAATTTAACTACAGCAGATCTAAGAAGTCCTGATCTTCCAAACAATACGCCTCCATTCATCCCGTCAAATAGAACTTCGGGCCCACTCAATGCATCACTTAATGCTAAGCCCCATGAGTGCGCAGTAGTTTGCAGCCCGGTATGAAGGTTTTTATCCCACTCTTGGTGAAAGCGATCATTTGGTTGTTGTACGACCTGAATGTTAACATTTATTTTAGAGGCTAAATTTTGTGCGATTTTTATATCCGCTTCGCTGTGATTTCCTAAAAAATGTCTTGAAGTCACTAATCTTGGGAGATTTCTTTGTTGAGACTTGAAGGATAGAAGAATATGTCTTGAATCTCTTCCTCCCGATAATCCCATAACACACGGGGTTTCTTTGGGGATTGTATTAACCGATTTGTTAATCAACTCATTATAATATTCATATACTTCATAAGTGTTGTTATATGGCTCTGCTATTTTATGCTTTTTGTTGTTTGGGAGGATGTTTTTTTCGCTGCTCGACTTCACGTTAGTAAATGGAGTGGTATTGTCAAGGAGGTCGCCAAATAACAATAGCATTGTTATCGCATTCCAGTTTATTTTTGCATTACCTTCTTTTGCTTTTGTGAGTAGTTCAGCTGCAATTGCCTCATTTTTTCTTTTAGTGTGCTCTAATTTTTCAGATATGCATTTTATGTTGTCGAGTGGCATTTATAATCCTATTTTTTTGGTTAACACATTTTTAATTGAATTTTCTAATGGTTTCTTGGGTTAAGTCGCCCGAATGTAAAGCGTAGAGCGGGTCGTCAATCGAGCAAGCTTGTTGGTGTGGTTATATTTGTTGTTCCATGTCTATGAGCAGAAAATCTAGGAAGTAGCCCGCTATATAAACCTTACTAGGTTTTTCGGTAAAATAAAATGTTGGATCAGTATGGCAGCCAGTAGATTTTTTTTGGGTATGCCTTTGCTGATGGTTCCTGGCCTAATTGGGTGTTAGGGTTGGGAAAATCCTTTTTTTTTGATGGGTGCTTCTAGAATAACGGTCTAATTATTCTTTGTAAAACTGGGCTGTTGAATATTCCGTCAAATATTGAGTTTGGCTATCGGTTCTATTTACGGTGTAAGTAAGCCTTTAGAAAAGCTTGATAAAATTTATGTCGCCTATTTTTCTGGCATGGAAATCTATGAGGTCGCTTATTTTTAATAAGGTCACAAAGAAAGTACCTTTCTGAGTTGTTGAGTGTTGAAAACGTCATCAATTCTAGATATTCACCCTTAATAAAAATATTTTTTATTATTCTTTAAGGGGTGAGTTTAAAGGGGGCGAGTATAGAGGCCGGCTGCCCGAAGGTGCATGTTTATGTTAACTTGGCGAGCTTGTGAATAATGCCTAGATTCCCATAACAACCGACACACTTGGCAATAGCGAGAGAGGTCAGCTGGCTGTAGGCTAGTAAGCTTCCA